>VGXW01000007.1 GCA_016873195.1 Planctomycetota bacterium
GACACCTGCGCTGGCCGCGCGCGGAGCCCGAGCGGGGGAAGTGAGGTCGCGCGTCAGCGTGCCGGCTCGACGGCGATGCGGATCGGCTCGCGCGACGGGGCCAGCGACTCGACGTGGAACACGGTGGCGAAGCGGTGGTCGCTGTCGGTCGGTCTCGCAGCGTCACCGATGCGCACCGAACGCACCTCGTCCCCCCCTTGACGCCCTGCGGCCCCGTCCCCACCATCCATCGACACCTCCTCCCCCGGGAGAGTCCCTGCGCCACCGCAGACCCCACCACGCGATGCCGTGCCGAGCACGGCGGAGGACGCGCATGCTCGCGGTTGCCGGACGGAAATGGACCTCTTGCCGCGGGGCGCGCGCCGTGCTGCTTCGCTCGCTGCTGCCGATCGCGGCGACGCTGCTGCTGCTCGCGACGATCTGGATCGGCCCCGTCGGTTTCGCCGTCGCGAGCCTCCTCTTCTGGCAGGCCGTGGGCAGGATCCGGCTGTGAGCACGGTGCCCTCGGCTGCGAAGCGGCGGCTCCTCGCGCATCCGAAGGACGCGCACTGCGTCGTCTACCATCTCGCCACCGTCGCGGCCTACGCGGTGGCGTTCTGGCTGTGGCTGCACCCGGAGGTCTCTGGCCTCGACGGCTTCTGGCCGCGCGCGCTGTTCACGCTCGCCGCCGCACCGCTGCTCGGCTGGATCGCCGGCATCGACGTCGGCGTGAACTTCCACAACCACGCACACCGGCCGATCTTCACGAGCCGCCTGCTGAACCGCTGGTTCGCGCGCTGCTGGACGCCCGTCGGCGGCTGGCCGGCGGCCTGGTGGCAGTACCTGCACGTGAAGGTGCACCACGCGCACCTGCTCACGGAACGCGACTGGACGCTGCCGCACCGCGGGGCCGACGGTCGCTTCGAGTCGAGCCCGTCCTACCAGCTGCGGCACTGGCCGTGGCGCACCGCAGTGCACTTCTGCCGGGACCTGCGCGCCGGGCGGTTCGCGCGCGGCCGCGCGCTGCGCGAACTCGGCTGGTTCCTCTTGTTGTGGTCGATCCCGTTCTGGATCGACCCCGTGATGGCGCTCTGCCTGTGGCTGCTGCCGCACTGGTGCGCGAACGTGATCACGCTGAACCGCGGCATGTACGTGCAGCACGCCGGCTGCGAGGCGTTCCCCGCGGACCTTGGCGCGCGGCACTCCAACGACTTCCTCGAGCCGTTCTACAACCTGACGATGTTCCACATCGGCTACCACGCCGAACACCACGACCATCCGGGGGTGCACTGGTACGAGCTGCCGGAGCTGCACGAGCGGCGGCAGCGGGAACGTGCGGAACGCTGCGCCTGAGCCGGGACGGCCTCACTCCGGCAGCAGCCCGCGCAGGAAGTCGCCGAGGCCCGCATCCCAGCAGCGCGCGAAGCCGCGCTCGGCGAACGAACGCGCCGCGAGCCAGAAACCAGCATCGGCACGTCTGCTGGCCGGCGATGCCCATTCCCTTGCCCCGGCCCGATACAGTGCATCCGCCCCCGATTCCCCTCCCCACGCAGCCAGTCGCTGCAGGAGTGCGCCGTGCACAGTCCGCACCGGGCTCGCCCTACGTTCCTCCACCTGGCGGCCCCCCTCGTCCGCCACTCGATCGCCGCCGGCGCGCTGATCGTGGCCCTGAGCGGCCTCGCCGTCGATGCGCGCGCGCAGTGCGCCACGCACTGGCTCGCCGGCGATGCGGTCCGCGGCGTCGACAACACCGTGTCCGCGTCACTCGAATGGGATCCGGACGGCGCGGGCCCGGCGGCCCCGGTGCTCGTGGTCGGCGGCGGGTTCACCGCGGCCGGAGCCGTGCTCGCATCGCGCCTCGCGCTCTACGACCCGGTGCTCGACAGTTGGTCGGCGTTCGGCTCGGGCATGGACGGTTGGGTCAAGGCGCTGGCCGCGCTGCCGAACGGCGACCTGATCGCCGCCGGTGGCTTCTTCACGGCGGGCGGCGTCGCCGCGACGCGCATCGCCCGCTGGAACGGCACGACATGGACGGCACTGGGCGCGGGGACCAACAGCTGGGTGAACGCGCTGGCCGTGCTGCCGAACGGCGATCTCGTCGCGGCCGGCGAGTTCACGATGGCGGGCGGTGTGGCCGCGAGCCGCATCGCCCGGTGGAACGGCACCGCGTGGTCGCCGTTCGGCGCGGGGCTCGACGGCGTGGTGCACGCGCTGGCCGTGCTGCCCAACGGGGACCTCGTCGCCGCCGGGCGGTTCACCACCGCGATCCTGGGCAACGCGGAGTGCATCGCGCGCTGGGACGGGACTTCGTGGTCGGCCCTCGGTGCTGGGCTGCAGGGGCAGGCGATCCACTCGCTCGCGGTGCTCGCCAACGGCGACCTCGTCGCCGGCGGCGGCGCCTTCATGTCCGGCGGTCTCTACGTCTACGGTGTCTGTCGCTGGGACGGCTCGTCGTGGAGCGCACTCGGCCTGCCCGCACCCAGCCTCGCACTCACGCTCCTTCCGCTGCCGAACGGCGACCTCCTCGCCGGCGGCGACCTCGGGAGCTTCCTCGGCCTCGCCCGGTGGGACGGCACTGCGTGGTCGGAGTGGGGCTCGGGTCGCGGCATCGGTGGCCGCAGCGTGCGCACGATCACGCGCCTGCCGAACGGCGACCTCGTCGCGGGCGGTTCGTTCAGCGCCCTCGGCGGGGTCGGGGTCGCCAACGTCGCGCGCTGGAACGGCAGCGCCTGGTCGCCGCTCGGGCGCGGCTCGACGTTCGACGTGCTCGCCGTGGCCGCGCTGCCGAACGGCGACATCGCCGCCGGGGGGTCGTTCCTCGCGGCCGGCAACGTCGCGGCGAACCGCGTGGCCATCCGCAGCGGCTCCTCGTGGTCGGCGCTCGGCGCCGGCTCGGCCACGGCTGTGAACGCCCTGACCGTGCTGCCGAACGGCGACCTGGTCGCGGGCGGCAGTTTCACGGTGGGCGGGGGTGCCGTGGCGATCGCGCGCTGGGACGGTTCGGCGTGGTCGGCGCTCGGCGCGGTCCCGGTGGGGACCTGCCTCGCGCTGGCGGCGTGCCCCGACGGCACGGTGGTCGCCGGCAGCTACTACTCCGTCGTGCGTTGGGATGGTTCGACCTGGACCCCGCTCGGCGGGAGCTCGGTGGGAATCGTCAAGGCGCTCGCCGAGTTGCCGAACGGCGACCTCGTGGCGGGCGGCTCGCAGGGCGTGCTGCGCTGGGACGGCACGGCGTGGACGTCGCTGGGCCCGGTCGTGAACGGCGAGGTGCTGGCGCTCGCGGTGAGGTCGAACGGCGACCTGATCGCGGGCGGCCACTTCACGTATGCGGGGTCCGTCGCCGTCGCTCGCATCGCCCGCTGGGACGGTTCCGCGTGGTCGCCGCTCGGTTCCGGGATGGACTTGCACGTCCGCGCGCTCGCGGTGCTGCCCGACGGCGACGTGGTCGCCGGCGGGCCGTTCACCACCGCGGGTGGGATCGCGGCGGCCGGCATCGCGCGGTGGAACGGCACCTCGTGGGCCGCGGTCGACGGCGGCACGAACCAGCCCGTGCACGCGCTCGCGCTGCACCCGGGCGGCGACCTGATCGCCGGCGGAGCGTTCACGATCGCCGGCGGCAACGTCTCGGCCTACGTCGCGCGGCTGACGACGACCTGTCCCGCCACCGCGGTGCCGTTCGGCGCGGCCTGCAGCGGGCCCGCGGGTGCCATGACGCTCACGGCGAGCAGCCTGCCGTGGCTCGGCGGAGTCTGCCGCACGGACTGCGCGGGGGCGGTCGGCCTGGGCTTCGGACTCGTCGGCTTCGGCTCGCCGAACACGCTGCTGAGCCAGCTCCATCCTGCCGGCGGTGCTGGTTGTCTCCTGCTGGCGAGCCCCGACTCGATCGAGCTGGTGCTGCCCGCGGCGGGGCGCTTCGGCTGGCAGCTCGCGGTGCCGCGCAGCGCGGGGCTCGCCGGCGTGCAGCTGCGCCACCAGGTGCTGCAGCTGGTCCTGGACCCCAGCGGACAGATCAGCGGCCTGCACTCGTCGAACGGCTTGCTGCTGACGATCGGCTCGATCTGACCGCCGCGGTGCCGCTGCCGCGGCGCTGCCTGCACCCTGCGCATGGCTCCGCCGCCGCCGCGCGGTTAGGGTGCGCGCACCCGAACCCGCGAGGTCCCCGATGCCCGCTGCCCTGCGTCTGCTCGCCGAGCTCGAGACCAAGAAGGCCCACTTCGGCGCCGGCTGCGCCGACCGCAAGTTCGAACTGTTGCGCCAGCTCGACCACCAGAAGCTGCCGACCGCCGCCGCCGTGGCGCGCCTGCACGAGGCCCTGTGCTTCCTGCGCGCCTACCCCGACGACGCGGCGCTGTTGACCAAGGCCGGCGAGATGCTCGACCGCTTCGACCTGCGCGACGACCTGCTGCGCTGCCATCGCCAGCTCGCCGACAGCGGCATCGCCGGCACCGTGCTGCGCTACTCGTTCTACGCGAACACCGCGCGCTGGTTGTCGCAGCGCTTCCCGGGCGCACTCGACGTGGTCTGGAAGGACTACGAACGGGCCGACCTGCTCGCGCAGCGGCTGCCCCTGTTCGCGGCGTGGGCCGAGTCGCCCGGCCTCGACGAGATCGACTGGCCGGCCGAGAAGTGGGTGCGGCGGCTCGCGGGCCCCGACACCAGCGACGCGGACTTCCTGATCCGGCGCGCCGCGCAGTGCGGCCGCACCGAGGCCGAGCGCGAGGCCTTCTTCGAGGAACTCGAACTCGACTTCGAGCTGCGCCCGGCGACCTCTGTGCCGTCGCGTTCGCGCGCGGTGCTGCCGGGCCGGCCCGTGCACTTCCAGACCGAGCCGCTGCGGCGCGCACGGCCCGACCTCGCCGAGGCCGTGAAGTTCCGCGCGCAGGTGAGCGCGGTAGACGAGGCCCAGGGCGCGGAGATCGTGGCGCTCGCGCGCGAGGCGATGGTGCTGCGCCAACGCGACCTCGACGCGTTCGCGTACGGCGATCCCAAAGACGTGCGCATCTTCGACTGCGGCGAAGGGCTCGAGTTCGCGGTGATCGGCGTGCTGCCCGAGCGGCGGCTGCTGCTCGAGGCCGTCTACGCCTACCTGACGCTGAAGAACGGCGTGCCGATCGGCTACGTGCTGACCAGCGGCCTGTTCGGCAGTTCGGAGGTCGCCTACAACGTGTTCGACACGTGGCGCGGCGGCGAAGCGGGGCACGTCTACGGCCGCGTGCTCGGCGTGACGCAGCAGCTCTACGGCGCCGACACGTTCACGATCTATCCCTACCAGCTCGGCGGCGACGGCAACAGCGAGGGCCTCGCGTCGGGCGCGTGGTGGTTCTACCAGAAGCTCGGCTTCCGGGCGCGCGAGCCCGAGGTGCTCGCGGGCATGCGGCGCGAACTCGCCGCGATGAAGAAGCGCAAGGGCTACCGCACGCCGGTGCGCACGCTGGCGCAGCTGGCACAGCACCACGTCTACTGGTCGAGCAAGCAGCCGCGCGACGACGTGATCGGCGTGTTCCCGCTCGCGAACGTGGGGCTCGCGGTCACCGACTTCCTGGCGAAGCGGTTCGGCGGCGAGCGCGATCGCGCCGAGAAGGTCTGCGCCGAGGAAGCAGCGGAGCTGTGCCTGCTGCGCGACTGGCAGAAGTGGGACGAGGGCGAACGGCTCGCGTGGCTGCGCTGGGCGCCGCTCGTGCTGGCGCTGCCGGGGGTGGCGAAGTGGACCGACGCGGAGCGCAGCGCGCTCGGCGAGGTCGCGCGCAGCAAGGGCGGCCGGCGCGAGTCGGACTTCGTGCGGCGGTTCGACGGGCATCGCAAGCTGCGCGCGGCGCTGAAGAAACTCGCGGCGAGCGTCAGCGCGGACTGATCGTCCCAGGTCGGGGCCGGCGACTGCCGAGGCACGGGACAGGCGGCACTGCGGTGCCGCGATTCTCCCCGCAGAGGTCCCGTGATGGTCCGTTCGTCGGTGGCGTTCACGCTGTCGTTGGTGGTCGGTTGCCAGGTTGCTCCGGCGCCCGTCGCCGTGGCGCCCTGCGCCTGCCCGTCGCGGCAGGCCAACGACGAGGTGAACCGGCTGATCGCGCAGCTGCAGTTCCAGCGCCTCGGCGACGGCTTCGAGCCCGTCGAGCCCGCCGGCACGAGCGAACTCGCCGCGCGGCTCGCGACACTGAACGAGCATCTCGGCGAACTGCTGCTGCGGCTGCCGGGCACAGGCGCGGCCGGGGCCGCGGACGCGAGTGCGGCGCGCGGGGAGCGCGCGGGGGCCGCCGCGGTCGCGGCGGCCGGCCCCGCCGACCCGGCCGACCTCGACCTGCTGCGTCAGGCGCTCGGCGTCGTCGAGCAGCAGCGGCGCGTGTGTCTGCAGAACCTCGCCAACGTGAACACGGTCGGCTGGAAGAAGCGCGCGATGTACGTGACCACGGTGATGCACGCGCCGACCGGAGTGGAACTGCCCGTGGCCGGGCCCGTGCACATGGTCTGCACGGCGGGCGCGCTCGAGATCACCGACCGAAGCCTCGACGTCGCGATCGACGGCGACGGCTGCTTCGCGGTGGTCCTGCCCGACGGCACGTGCGGCTACACGCGCGACGGGACCTTCCACCTGAATGCCGACGGCAAGCTCGTGACGGGTTCGGGCAACGTGCTGCTGCCCGAGATCACCGTGCCCAACGACACGCTCGAGATCTCGATCGACCCCGAAGGGTGCGTCAGCGGACGCTGTGCCGGCAGCCCCGACACGTCGACGCGGTTCGGCCAGCTCACGCTGCACCGCTTCGTGAACCCGTCCGGCCTGCTCGCGGTCGGCGCGAACGTGCTGCGGCAGACGGAGGCGTCGGGCCCGCCGATCACCGGCACGCCGGGCAGCAACGGCCTCGGCACCTTGAAGCAGGGCTTCGTCGAGCGCAGCAACGTGCAGGTGTTGGACGAACTCGTGAACCTGCAGGCACTCGACCGGCAGCGCGCGGTGCTGGTCCGCGTGCTCGCGGGCTACGGCGTGTTCGTGCGCTGAGCAAGACCCAGCGTCCCTCGCTGCCACCAGCGATTCGGCGCTGATCGCGGGCTCGCCCCTGGCACGTTCGTGGACCAGTTCCGGAGCGGCGCGCCAGCCCTCGTCGCCTGCGCCTTCTCACGCATCCGGCTCCCCGGTAGCTTGCCGCACGACGTCAGGACCGAGTTGCCACGCGTGACCACCCCGCTGCACGAACTCGCAGAGCAAGCCGGTGCCGCGCTGAAGGAGCGCGTTCGCCAGCTTGGCCCCGATGCGGCCAAGGTCGCGGATGACATCCGCCGACGACAAGCCAGCTCCGTGAACATGAAGCCCAGTGCGCTGCGGGCGTTCCTGCGCGGCGAACCTTGCCGGAACGTCTTCGAGTGGGCCGAACAGGAGGCATCGCACTCGGGCCGAGACGTGGATGACCTTCTGCGGCAGGAGCTCAAGGGCTATTACGACCGCCGCCTCGACTTCGAGACGCGCGCGGGCGGCGGCGAGCACTTCCACTACTGCGCGTTGAACATGGGCGGCATGGGCGCACCCCGCTACGGCAGGTACTGCGTGGTGGATCGGCGCACGGTCGAGGACACGGCTCCGGACCCGGTGTGGGTCGCCGAGGATTCCCTCACCGGTTCGCGGTTCCGCGACGCGAGCGGCGCTCTTCTCTGGGACCGGCTCGCCGAGTGGGTGGCACCATGCCGCCTCGCGCCGGAACTCGTCGCACTCAAGCTCGCGGGAGAGCCGGTCGAAGAGTCGCCCTTGCAGGACCGGGTCTGCAGCGACGCGGACTACGTCGAAGGCCTTTCCGTGAAACCACTGGCGGCAGCCGATGTGAGCGAGATCCGATCCGAGGAGGACGACGATCTGCAGGCGAGGGCCTTGGGCGCCGCCGTCTTCGGTGCTGGCCCCAGCGAGCAGCTCGACCTTGCCTTGCACGAAGAGGTGCGTTCCCTCGCCGCCGACCTGGGAATACGATGGGCATCCCAATGACGCGGTTGATCGCACGCTCTGCGGATGGGTGGGCCGTGGTGGACGCCGACGGCCGGCGCTGGATGGTCAAGCCGCCCTACCGTGACGACGATCGCCAGCGACTGACCGACGCCCAGGCCGCGCGTGCGCTGCTCGACGAGGACCTGCACCCGGACGCGAGGGACTTCGACGGCTGGGGCGACCTGTGCCGCTATCTCGCCGAACAGCGGGTCCTGGAGGCCACTCCCGAGGAGAAGGAACGCGCGCAAGTGGCAGCCGCGGCCCTTCTGCGCAGAGCCACGCCGGGGCAGCTCGAGGCGCATCTGGCGCAACTGGAGAAGTGGTTGCGCGATGGCCGCAGGGACGGCGTCGCCAGGGCTCTCAAGGCCATGCGGCAGGCTCCGGCGGTCGAGTCGTCTCCGGCATTGAAGGACCGGATCCTGGAGTTGCTGACCCGTGCCTTGGACGCACCCACCTGGGTGGACTCGCGCCGCTACTCCATGTGGACCGTCGCCGATGAGGTCTCCGTGCAGCGTTGCGCGACGGAGATCCGCAACCGCAGGTGCATCCTGCTGCCAGCAGCGTGAAGGTCACGACGTTCTACTCCTTCAAGGGAGGCCTGGGCCGTACCCTGTTGCTGGCCTGGACGGCCCGTGCCCTGGTGGCGAAGGGCAAGAAGGTCGTGGCGCTGGACCTCGATCTCGAGGCACCGGGGCTGCACTACAAACTCGGCGTTGCCAGCGATGCCGACCTCGGCGCCGGTGTCGTGGGGCTGATCACGAGCTTCCAGCGCGGTGACCCGCCGCCCGCGGACCTGCGGACCTGGCTGCGGCCGGTGCCGGGCACCGATCTCCTGCAGCTGTTCCCGGCGGGGTCATCCTGTTTCGGCGACTACTGCCGCAGCCTCGCGGACGTTTCGTGGGAAGACCTGTTCTTCGGACCCAATCCGCAGGGCGTCAGGTTCTTCACCTGGTTGCGCGAGGCCATCGAGCGCGACGTGGGGCCAGATCACCTGTTGATCGACGCGCGCACCGGTATCACCGAGATGGGAGGAGCCGCGCTCGGATTGCTGGCGGATCAAGTGTTGGCCCTGGTGGGCACCTCGCCCGAGGGCGTCGATGGCACGAGGGACGTCTTGCGCAGCGTCGTGGCGATGCCCAGGGGCGGGCGAGCGGCACCGAGGATCGGGGTCGTTCTGAGCCGCATTCCTGGGTCGCTCGACGCCGACGATCTGCAGCGCATCCGGCGCACGATCCGGGATCACGTCTCGGAGGAGGCAACACCGCTGACCGCGACGGTCGCCGTCGAGTTGCCTCTGGTCGTGCGCTCGGAACCTGGCCTGCAGGTCAACGAACTCGCTGCACTCGACTCGGACGATCTGCGGCTGCACAGCGACTATCGGACCGTGCTCGATTGGGTTCTTGGGGAGGCTGTGCCGACGAGCGCTCCTGGCGACATGCTGGCAACCTCGGCATCTCATGAGAGCATTCGCGATGTCGTGGCCCTGCAGCGACGGCTCCTCGGGAAGCAGGCCGAGAGGTACCTGCCCGAGGTGGCGAACAGCCTCAGCAGTCTCGGCGCCAAGCTCAGTGAACTCGGCCGCCGCGAAGACGCGCTTGCCGCCGCCGAGGAGGCCGTAGCGATCACGACCGAGCTGACCGCGCAGCGGCCCCACCTGCACGCACCGACACTGCAGTGGAGGGCACAGACCCTGCGCACTCTGCTCGAGCAGTCAGGTCGTGCATCCGACTCCAGCTCGCCGCTCACCGCGGCCCTTGCCTTGTTGGCGGAACTGGGGCCACCGCGCACCGAGCCCGACCCCACCTCGCGCGGCGGGTAACGAAGGCACTCGACCGGGAGCGCGCCGTGCTGGTCCGCGTGCTCGCGGGCTACGGCGTGTTCGTGCGCTGAACGCCACGGCGCGCGCCGGACCCCGGCGGTCAGCCGCGCCGCGGCGGTTCCTCGGGCGCCACCTCGAACTGTTCGGCCAGCCGCACGATCGCGCCGCGCAGTCTCGGCAGCAGACCGGCGAGTTCCGTCGGGGGCAGTACCGGTGCCAGTTCGTCGCGCAGCGCGCGGTCGTCGACGCCGTCGAGTGCCCTGCGGAGTTCGGCGGCCAGTTCGGCCCGCGTCATGTGCTTCCGCCTGGCAAGCTGCGGCAGGCGCGACTCGATCCGTGCAAGCCGTCGGTCGAGCACGGCGAGGTCGGGCGTCGCGCCGAGGCGTGCAGCGAGGAAGTAGACGTCGTAGAGGTCGCGCAGCAGGCGCCGCTCGTTCCATGCCGCGAGCTTGTGTGCCAGCGCACAGGCGAGGTCCATCACGCGCACGAGGCGGGAAGGTTGCCCTTGCGCGATGGCGAGACCGGCGGTCGGCACGGGGATCGACGGACAGTGGAGGTCGACGTTGGCCTCGATCTGCAGCGCCACGCCGTCGACCCGCAGCCGCGCACGCACCATCTTCGAGTGTGCAGCGATCTGCAGGTCCGCCCCCTCGATCTCCTGCAGCACGCTGCGCATGCGGCCCAGGATGTCGTTCTTCGAGCGGAACGGAACGAACACGTAGTCGACGTCGTTCGTCGCGCGCGGGCAGTCGTGCAGCCGTAAAGCGATCCCTCCCTTCACGATGGCGTGCTCCTCGAAGACCTCGGCGAAGCGGTGCAGGACCCACAGCAGCAGGCCGTCGCTGGTGGCGGGACGCGGCAGGGTAGTACTCATCGGGAGGCAAGCACGCGTTCGGCGAACGCCACGAACTTCGGGTTGCGGTAGCGTCGCAGGTGGCCGGCGAGGCGCTGCGGATCCAGACGCGAGTAGTCGACGTCCGAGAAGACGTCGAACGTGTAGCGCCGGCCTCGCAGGTGGAAGTAGAGGACGTCGAGTGCAGCCTTCTCGGCATCGGCCCACCTCACGCCCGCCACCGAGTGGTGGCCGAAGTCGAGGTGCGGCGCGATGCGCACGTGCACGATCTCGAAGCCCCTCGCGCGGTAACTGCACGGGCGGCCCACCTTCGCGGCGATCAGCTGGCGGTCGGTCGTCGTGCCGATCAGCAGTTCCTTCGCGAGCACGGTGCCGAAGCTCACGTAGGAGGCCGGCGCGAGGCGTTGGCTAAGCGTCGGCAGGTCGAATGGCTCCAGCACGTAGAAACCGCGGCAGAACCGGTGCAGGACGAGGTCGCGTTCGAGCGCGCGGACGCGGCGACGGAACGCCGCGGGGTGGGGTTCGGCCAACAGGGTCTGGAGGTCGGCCTTCGACAGCACGCCGCGCTGGGCTGCGGCGACGCGCGCCACGGCGCGCGCGTCCGATGTCGATTTCATGTTGCGGGAAAAGATACAGATCTGTGTCTTTTCCCGCAACATGAAATCGCGGCGCTGCCGCAGCCCCGCCCGCCCGCCACCTGCCCGCTACAGCGGGAACGCGCCCTCGTTGACGCCGCGCCCCCCGAGCGCCAGCACCTCGGCGAGCTGTTCCTTCAACTGCGGCGTGACCTGCGCGTAGACGTCGGTCACCAGCGTCTCGTCGGCCGGCGGCCCGTGCTGCTCGGCCGCGGCGATCGCGTCGTTGACGCGCTGCGCGATGCCTTCCTTCAGCGCCGCCTCCTCGGCGTCGTCCCACAGGCCGCGCCCCACCAGGTACGCGCGGCAGCGGTCGATCGGGTCCTTCTTCTCCCAGGCCACGACCTCCGCGTCGTCGCGGTAGCGCGTCGGGTCGTCGCTGCTGCTGTGGCCGAGCCGGCGGTAGGTGACCGCCTCGACGAACGTCGGACCCTCGCCGCGCCGCGCGCGGTCGACGGCCGCCCTGGTCACCGTGTAGACCGCGAGCACGTCGTTGCCGTCGACGCGCACGTAGGGCATGCCGTAGGCCTTGCCCTTCTGCGCGATCGTCTCGGACGCGCTCTGCTTGCCGATCGGCACCGAGATCGCCCACTGGTTGTTCTGGCAGAACAGCACGCACGGCGCTTGGTAGACGCCGGCGAAGTTCATGCCGCAGTGGAAGTCGTTCGCCGAGGTCGCGCCGTCGCCGAGGAAACCGAGCACGACGACGTCGTCGCCGCGCAGGCGCGCCGCCATCGCCGCGCCGACCGCGTGGCTGATCTGCGTGCCGATCACCGACGACATGCCGTGGTAGTTGCCTTCCTTGAGCGTGTAGTGGCAGGGCATCTGGCGGCCCTTGCAGCGGTCCTTGCCGTTGCCGATCAGCTGGTTCACGGCCTCCTCGAGCGACAGCCCGCGCATCAGCGCCGCCGCGCCCTCGCGCAGCGCGGGGAACACCCAGTCGCGCCGCTCCAGCGCCGCGACCGAGCCGATCGTCGCCGCCTCCTGGCCGAGGATCGGCCCGTAGAAGCCGATGCGGCCCTGCCGCTGCAGCATCAGCACGCGGCGGTCGAACTCGCGGATCTGCACCATCTGCCCGTAGAGGTAGCGCAGCAGCTCGGGCGGCAGGTTCGGGTCCTTGCCCTTCGGCACGGTGCCGTCGTCGTCGAGCAGGCGCACGAGGCCCTGCGAGGCGGGCGCGGGGGGTGCCGGCTGGTCGGCGGGCGGCGGGGGCGGCTTCTTGACCATCGCGGGCTCCGGGGCGGAGGGTTCAGCCGAGCAGCAGGCGGAAGGGATGTTCGAGGTGCTGCTTCACGACGTTCATCCAGCGCGCGCCGGTCGCGCCGTCGACGAGGCGGTGGTCGATCGACACCGACAGGTACATCTTCTTGCCGACGACGATCGCGCCGTCGCGCACGACCGGCGTGTCCTTGATCGCGTGCACGCCGAGGATCGCGACCTCCGGGAAGTTGATCACCGGCGTCGCGAACAGGCCGCCGATGTTGCCCGCGTTGGTGATCGAGAACGTGCCGCCCGTGAGGTCCTCGACCGTGACCTTGCCGTCGCGCGTGCGCGCCGCGAGGTTCTGGATGTCCACCGCGAGCTGGCCGATCGACTTGCGGTCGACGTCCTTGACCACCGGCACGATCAGGCCGTTGTCGGTGTCCGTGGCGATGCCGAAGTTGTAGTAGCGCTTGACCACGAACTCCTGCGTGGTCTCGTCGAGCGAGGCGTTCATCGTCGGGAACTCGCGCATCGCCGCGACGATCGCCTTCATGACGAACGGCAGGTAGGTGACGTTGACCCCCTGGTCCGCGAACGCCTGCTTCGCCTCGGCGCGGATGCGCGCGAGATCGGTGACGTCGACGTCGTCGACGTAGGTGAAGTGCGCCGCACTGTGCTTCGACCGTGTCATCGACTCGGCGATCTTGCGGCGCAGGCCGCGGAACGGGATGCGCTCCTCGCTGCGGCCCGCGGGGGGCGGGGGCACCGCGATCGGTGCGAAGTGCCTGCCGGAGGCGGGGGCGGAGGCGGGGGCGGGGGCCGGCGCCGCGGCCGCCGGGCGCGCAGCGGGCGCGTTGGCCAGCGCCTGGAGGTCGTCGTTGGTCACGCGGCCGCGCGGGCCCGTCGCGGTCACCGTCGCGAGGTCGATGCCGAGTTCGCGTGCGCGGCGGCGCGTCGCCGGCGCGGCGAGCACCTTGCCGGGGCTCGCCGGTGCGGGGGGTGGCGCGGCGGGCTTCGGCGCGGCGGGCGGCGCTGCGGCGGCGGCCGGGGCCGGCGCGGCTGCCGGCTTCACGGGCGCCGGGGCCGGCGCGGGTGCGGCCACGCCCGCGGCACCGGCCTCGATCACCGCGATCACCGAGCCGACCGGCACCACGTCGCCTTCCTTGCAGCGCAGTTCGGCGATCGTGCCGGTGAACGGCACCGTGATCGTGACCGTCGCCTTGTCCGTCATCACCTCGACGAACTCGTCCTCTTCCTTCACGGCCTGGCCGGGCTTGACCTTCCAGCTGACGATCTCGCCCTCGGCGATGCCTTCGCCGATGTCGGGCAGTTTGAATTCCTTGCGTGCCATGGTTCGGTTCCTGAGTGCGTGACGGAGTGCTGCGGGTCGGGCAGCCGCCGCGGGCGGCGGCCGCGCCGTCAGAAGGTGAACGTCCTCTCGATGCCCGCGACGATGCGCTTGGGATCGGGCATGTAGAGGTGCTCGAGGCTGTACGGGAACGGCGTGTCGAAGCCGGCGACGCGCACGACCGGGCCCTCGAGGTGCGCGATGCACTTCTCGGCGACCAGCGCCGCCAGTTCGGCGCCGTAACCGCAGGTCTTCGGCGCCTCGTAGACGATCACGCAGCGGCCGGTCTTCCTGACCGACTCGAGCACGGCCGGCTCGTCGAGCGGCACCAGCGTGCGCAGGTCGATCACTTCGACGCTGCGGCCCGCGGCCTGCTGCGCGTCGTCGGCGGCCTGCAGGCACAGCGGCACCATCGCGCCGTAACACAGCAACGTGACGTCGGTGCCCGCGCGCGCGAGCCGCGCCTTGCCGAGCGGCACGACGTGCTCGCCGAGCGGCACCTCGCCCTTGCCGTGGCGGTAGATGCGCTTGGGCTCGAGGAACATCACCGGATCCTCGTCGCGGATCGACGCGATCAACAGGCCCTTGGCGTCGGCCGGCGTGCTCGGGATCACGACCTTGAGGCCCGGCGTGTGGCAGAAGTAGGCCTCGCTCGACTGGCTGTGGTAGTGGCCGCCGCGGATGCCGCCGCCGTAGGGCGAGCGGATCACCAGCGGGCAGGTGTACTCGCCGCCGCTGCGGTAGCGCATCTTCGCGGCCTCGCTGACGATCTGGTCGAAGGCCGGGTAGACGAAGTCGAGGAACTGGATCTCGGCGATCGGGCGCATGCCGTAGACGGCCCCCCCGATCGCGGCGCCGACGATGCCGCACTCGGACAGCGGCGTGTCGAACACGCGCTTCTCGCCGAACTCGTCCTGCAGGCCCGCGGTCGCGCCGAACACGCCGCCCTTCCTGCCGACGTCCTCGCCGAACACGCAGACGCGGTCGTCGTTGCGCAGTTCGGTGCGCATCGCGTCGTTGATCGCCTCGAGCAGCGTCATCACCTTGGTGCCCGCTCCGGCACCGCTCTTGGTCTCGGTCGCAGTCATCGTCGTTCTCGGATCGGCCGCGGTTGCGGCCGCAGGTCGTTGTCGGGTTCGCTGCGCCGGGGTCACAGCGGGAAATGGCCGACGGCGCCGCCGCCGCCGCCCTGGGCCAGCCACTCGCGCAGTTCCTGCCGTTGCTCCAGCAGCTGCGGCGACAGGTTCATCGTGACGTCGTCGAACAAGGTGTCGGGCTCGGGCATCGGCCGCCCTTCGGCCTCGTGCACGGCCTGCGCGATGGCGGCCTTGGCGCCCTCGAAGCACTGCTGCTCGAAGGCCTCGGTCCAGAGGTTCTTGTGCTTCAGGTAGAGCTGGAAGCGCACGATCGGATCCTTCTGCCGCCAGGCCTCGTAGGCCTGGGGATCGCGGTACCGCGCGGCGTCGTCCGAGCTGCTGTGCGAGGCCATGCGGTGCGTCAGCGTCTCGACCAGCGTCGGTCCCTCGCCCTTGCGCGCGCGGTCGACCGCCTCCTTGCAGACGCGGTAGACGGCGAGCACGTCGTTGCCGTCGACGCGCACGCCGGGCATGCCGTAGGCCTCGGCCTTGACGGCCATCGTCTCGCTCGCGGTCTGCCTGCCGCTCGGCACCGAGATCGCGTAGCCGTTGTTCTCGCAGACGAACACGACCGGCGCCTTGTAGACGCCCGCGAAGTTGAGGCCGGTGTGGAAGTCGTTGCTGCTGGTGCCGCCGTCGCCGCAGAACGTCATGAACACGGTGTCGTCGCCGCGCATGCGCGCCGCCATGCCGGCACCGGCGGCCTGCGTCAGCTGCGTTCCGATCGGCGAGCTGACCGAGAAGAAGTTCGCCTCGCGGAAGCTGTAGTGCACCGGCATCTGCCGGCCCTTGCTCGTGTCGCCGGAGTTGCCGAACCACTCGCTGACGATGCGATCGAGCGGCACGCCGCGCAGCAGCAGGATGCCGGGCTGGCGGTAGGCCGGGAACAGCCAGTCGCTGTCCTGCAGCGCGTAGGCGGCGCCGAGGTGGCTCGCCTCCTGGCCCGTCGACTGCAGGTAGAAGCCGATGCGGCCCTGGCGCTGCAGCGCGAGCCCGCGTTCGTCGAGCGCGCGCGTCTGCACCATCAGCCGGTAGAGCTTCTGCAGCTCCGGGCCGGGCAGGTTCGGGTCCTTGCCCTTCTGGGCCTTGCCGTCCGGGGCGAGGATCGAGAGCGGTTCGGAGCTCATGCGGGGTCGGGGGGCGTGGGCGGTGCCGCACCGCGCGCGGCGTCGGTGCCGCGGCGCCGGCGGATCGCGGCGGCGAGGAAGTACTCGGCGGCCTTGTAGCTGGACCGCACGAGCGGTCCGGAGGCGACGTAGAGGAAACCCTTCTTGTGCGCGCGGCGCTCGAGCGCGGCGAACCGCGCCGGCGTGACGTGCTCGCGCACGGGCAGGTGCAGCAGCGTCGGCCGCAGGTACTGGCCGAACGTGACGACGTCGACCCCGTGCTCGCGCAGGTCGTCCATCGCCTGGTCGATCTCGCGCTCGCTCTCACCGAGGCCGAGCATCAGCGACGACTTGGTCACGACGTCGGGCCGCAGGCGCCTGGCCGTGCGCAAGGTCTGCAGCGAGCGAGCGTAGCTGCAGCGGTGGTCGCGCACGCGCGGGGTCAGCCGCAGCACGGTCTCGACGTTGTGCGCGTAGACGTCGGGCGCCGCCGCGAGCACGGTCGCAACCTGCCGTTCGGTCGCCGCCGGGTCGTCGGCGAGGAAGTCGCCGACCAGCGCCTCGACGAGGATGTCGGGCTGCCGCAGTTTGATCGCGCGGATCACCTCCGCGACGTGCGCGCTGCCGCCGTCGGGCAGATCGTCGCGGTCGACCATCGTCAGCACGACGTAGCGCAGCCCCATGGCGACGCAGCTCTCGGCGACCTTGCCGGGCTCGTCGGGGTCCACCGGGTTGCCGCGGCTGTGCGTCTTCACCGCGCAGAACCGGCAGCCGCGCGTGCAGGTGTCGCCGAGCACCATGAACGTCGCCGTGCCCCCGGCCCAGCACTCACCCATGTTGGGGCAGCGCGCTTCCTCGCAGACCGTGTGCAGCTGCCGCTCGTGCAGCACCTTCTCCACGCGCGCGACCGTGGGCCCCGAGGGGATCGGGACCTTGAGCCAGCCGGGCTTCTGGCCGGGCGTGATGCGTCTGGAGTGGACGGAGGACATGGGGAGCAGTTCGTAGGCGGCTGCGTGCGAGGGCGGGGAAGATAGAGTCCGAGGCGAGCGTGTGCCAATTGGATACTGCGGAGTATCTGACAGCCGATGACCCCACGTGCCAGGGGTTGACCCCCACTGCGGGCCGTTCCGTGGGGCCGCTACTGCTGCTGCTGCTGCGGCGCCTGGATGCCGAGTTTCTCGCGCAGCGCGTCGACGACGCCCTGGTCCTTGACGAGGTCCAGCATCAGGTCGTCGAAGCCCATGCCGAGCCAGCGCACGCAGCGCTCGAGCATGTAGGACACGGGGCTGTGCGGCTCGGTCGCGCGCAGGAACTTGATCACGCCCTGCACCGCGCGCGCCGCGTCGTCGCGGCTCTGGATCGACCCGGGCACCGCCGGCGCGCGCGCCGCGCCGCCGCCCGGCGCGCCGGACCCCGCGTCGGCCGTGGCTTCGGCGCCCGCCTCACCGGCCTGCATGCCGCCGCCCTGCTGCATCTCGGTCCGCAGCAGTTCGAGCAGTTCGCCGAGTTTGCCGAGGCCCGGCGCTTCGCCTTCGGGGAACACCGAGGCAGCGGCCGCCTCGAGCTGCTGCAGCCGCTCGAGGCAGCCGCCCGCCGCCGCCGCGACCTTGTCGCGCGCGTCGATCGGCGCGCCGGCCACCGCCGCGGTCCACGCGTCCGGCGTCGTCAGCTGCGCCTCGACGAGCCGCGCGTACTCGGTCGGGTTGGCCTGGTAGGCGCGCTGCACGCGCCGCGCGTCGAGCAGGTCGCCGAACGTCAGCATCCTGCCGTCCCTGCCCGCGAAACCGAGCGGCACCGTCGCCAGGGCCTGCTGCAGGTCGGCCGACGAACCGAGCCACACGAGCCACTTCGCGCGCAGGGCCGGGTTCGGCTCCGGATCCTCGCTCGACGGCGCGCCCGGGTGCAGCGTCGGCCAGAACGTGCCGAGCAGCCCCGCGGTGACCTCGAGCCCCCGGTCGAGCCCCTCGAGCCCGTGCTGGCGCACGAGCGCCTCGCACAGGTAGGCCGCGGCCTCGAGGTCCTTGCTGTGGCGCACGAGCAGCACCCGGCAGCCGTCGAGCACGTTCGGCCAGGCGATCTTGCGCGGCTCCGTGCCGGGCGGCAGGGTCAGGGGATCCTCCTGCCGGCGCTCCTGCCGGATCTTGTCCAGCGGGTGGTCGGTCAACTGCGCGAGGCGCAGGTCGATGCCCGAGGGTTTGTCGGGCGAGATCGGCTGCAGCAGCGTGGCGGCGTCGAGCATGGGGGCGTTCTATCCGCGGCCGCGGCGGGGCGAAACGGCGGCCTGGGCGTGGACACCTTCCCAGGTCGAGCTATCGTAGCGATGCCATCGAGCCGAACCGCACCCCGCGGTTTCCCGTCCACGCACTGCAGGAGAACGGCCATGTCGGAAAGCATCCAGAAGAAGAAAGAGCGGGTCCGCCCACCGCGCGTCCACCTGACCTGTGAGGTCGAGACGAACGGGGCGATGGTCCTGAAGGAACTGCCCTTCGTGTCGAGCGTGATCGCCGACCTCGCCGGCGACAAGAAGCGCGACAAGAAGCTGAAGGACCGCGAGTTCGCCACGGTCGACCGCGACAACTTCGACAGCGTGCTCGCCGGCATCGCGCCCGAGCTGAAGTTCCGCGCCGAGAACACCCTCGCGGGCGACGGCTCCGAACTCGCGGTCGAGCTGAAGTTCGGCTCGCTGAAGGACTTCAGCCCCGAGCAGGTCGCGGCGCAGATCCCCGCGCTGAAGGCCCTGCTGGCGACGCGCGAGAAGCTCGTCGACCTGAAGAGCCGCGCCGACGGCAACGACCGCCTCGAAGAGCTGCTCGACGAGCTGCTGCAGAACGAGGAGCTGCGCAAGAAGGCCGGCGGCGCCCTGGGCGGCCCCGGCGAGGCACCGAAGCAGTGAGGCGCTGACCCATGACCAACGGCAAGCAGAAGAAGCAGGCGGCGGTCGCCGATTTCGTCAAGCTCGAGGGCCAGGACCTGATCGGCGAGATGCTGAGCACCGCGCGGCCGCGCGACGAGGTCGCGCGCGACCGCGTCAAGGACCTGCTCGACGAGTACGTCAAGCAGCTCAGCGCCGGCATGACGGTGCGCAAGGGCTTCACGCGCACGATCAACGAACACGTCGCGGCGATCGACCAGAAGCTGTCGAAGCAGCTCTCCGCGGTCATGCACCACGAGAAGTTCCAGAAGCTCGAGGCCTCCTGGCGCAGCCTGCACCGCTTCGTGATGGGCACCGAGACCGGCGAGAGCCAGAAGATCCAGGTGCTCGACGTCGGCAAGCGCGAACTGCTGCTCGACTTCCAGGCCGCCGCCGAGTTCACCGAGAGTGCCCTGTGGAAGAAGATCTACCAGGGCGGCTTCGGCCTCGCGGGCGCCGACCCGACCGGCATGCTGGTCGCCGACTTCGAGTTCGACAAGGGACCGGTCGACATCGAACTGCTGACGCACCTGTCCGAGGTGGCGTCGGGCGCGCACGCGCCGCTGCTGACCGCGGCGGGCCCCGGCATGTTCGGCATGGACAGCCTCGCCGAGATGCCCAACCCGCGCGACCTCGCGAAGATCTTCGACAAGAACAACCCCGAGAACACCAAGTGGCTGTCGTTCCGCGACAGCGAGGACGCGCGCTACGTCGGCCTGTGCGTGCCGCACGTGCTCGCGCGCGCGCCGTACGGCGAGGGCAACAAGATCGACGCGTTCGACTTCCGCGAGGACGTCGACGGCGAGACCCACGAGAAGTACCTGTGGGGCAACGCCGCCTACGCGTTCGCGAACCGCATCACCGATGCGTTCGCCAAGCACCACTGGTGCGTCGCGATCCGCGGCTACGAGGGCGGCGGCAAGGTCGAGAACCTGCCGATCCACACCTTCAACAACCGCGAGGGTGGTCTCGGCGCCAAGTGCCCGACCGAGGTGCTGATCCCGGACGACCGCGAGGCGGAACTGTCGCAGCTCGGCTTCATCCCGCTCGTCAACTACAAGAACACCGACTTCGCGGTGTTCTTCGGCGCGAGCTCGGCGCAGAAGCCGAAGAACTACACGGACAAGGACGCCAGCGCGAACGCGTTCCTGTCGGCCCAGCTGCCCTACCTGTTCGCCGTGAGCCGCATCGCGCACTACCTGAAGGTGATCTGCCGCGACAAGATCGGCTCGTTCACCACGCGCGACGAGTGCCAGAAGTTCCTGAACAACTGGATCTCGCAGTACGTGCTGCTCAACGACGAGGCGACCCAGGAGCAGAAGGCGAAGTACCCGCTGCGCGAGGCCCAGGTCGAGGTCGTCGAGGACAAGGCGCGGCCCGGCAGCTACCAGGCCGTCGCGCACCTGAAGCCGCACTTCCAGCTCGACAAGCTGCACGTGGCGCTGAAGCTCGTCGCCAAGCTGCCGACGCGCGGCTGACCGGGGCGCCGGCGCGGTCCCGCCGGGACCGCGCCGCGCCAGACGCCCATGGAAGCCATCCAGCTGTTCCAGCAGTCGCGGCTCGACGACGCGTTCGCGAGCCTCACCGCGGCGCTGCGGTCCGACCCGGCGAACGTCGACCTGCGCTACCACATGGCGGGCCTGCTCGCCTTCCGCGGCGAGTTCGACCGGGCGCTGCTGCACCTCGACTTCATCGCCGCCGAACGGCCCGAGCTGGCCGCCGCCGCGGCGATGTACGTGGCGTCGATCTCCGCCGAGGAGGAGCGCCGGCGCATGCACGGCGAGGGCCACGTGCCCGGCACCGACCCGCAGCACGAGGCCGCGATCCGCGCGCGCGTGCAGCTGCGCGCCTGCGCCGCGCGCGGCGACCTCGCCGGGGCGGCGGCCGCGGCCGCCGCGATCGCGGCCGAGCCGCCGGTCGCGGCGTCCGTCGACGGCGGCGCCGCCGCGCCGTTCCGGGACCTCGACGACGGGCTCGGCGGGCTGCTCGAGCTGTTCGTCGGCGGCCGCTGCCTGTGGCTGCCGTGCGCCGGCCTGCGCGCGCTGCGGTTCACGCCGCCGCGCGGGCTGCTCGACCTGCTGTGGGCGCAGTGCGCGGTCGAGACCGCGCAGGGCGGGCGCTACCACGCCCACGTGCCGGTGCTCTACGCGGGCACCGCGGGCCGCGCCGATCCGCAGGTGCGCTGCGGCCACAAGACCGAGTGGGTCGACGAGGCCGGCGCCGCGTTCCGCGGCTACGGCCAGCGCACGTTCCGCGCCGGCGACCGGGAGCTCGGCATCCTGGAACTGCGCGAAGTCCGCTTCGGTGCGGCCTAGGCGCAGGGCGCGATGGCCACCGTGCGGCAGGGCAGCGGGGAGTTCAAGGAAGTGCCGCCGTCGGTGATCGAGCGGCTCTGCGCCGGCGGGCAGGCCGCGCGCGGCGCGCTGGACCTGCGCGTCGACGTCGAGGCGATGCGCGCCGAGGTGCTCGAGCACGTGCAGGCGCTGCTGAACACGCGGCTCGCCGAGCCCGAGGGGCTCGAAGGGTTCCCCGAGTGCCGCCGGTCGCTGCTCGCCTACGGCGTGCCCGACCTCTCGTCCTACTTCCACGGCAGCCAGCAGGACGTGCAGAAGCTGCTCGCGGGCATCGAGCGCGCGATCCGGCTGTTCGAACCGCGCCTCGACCCGCAGAGCCTGAAGGTCGAGCGCGTGCGCGAGGCCGGCGACACGGGCCTGCAGCTGCGGCTGCGCATCCACGCGGTGCTGCGCGTGCACCCGTTCCGTTCCCAGGTCGTGTTCGACACGCGCATCGAGGTCGACACCGGCGCCGTGGTCGTGCAGGAGTCCGAAGCATGAGGGACGAACGCATCCTGCCCTACTACGAGGCGGAGCTCGCCTGGGTGCGCAAGGCCGCCGAGGACTTCGCGCGGCGGTTCCCGGCGATCGCGGGCCGGCTCAAGCTCGACAGCGTGCCGAGCCAGGATCCGCACGTCGAACGGCTGATCGAGGCGTTCGCGTTCGTCGCCGCGCGCATCCACCGGCGGCTCGACGACGAGTACCCGGAACTCACCGACGCGCTGCTCGGCATCCTGTACCCGGAGTACCTGGCGCCGGTCCCCTCGGTGCGCATCGTGCAGTTCGACTGCGATCCGCAGCAGCTGCTGCTGCGCGACGGGCTCCTGATCCCGCGGCACAAGGAGCTGCTGACGAGGCCCGTCGACGGCATCCCGTGCCGGTTCCGCACCGTCTACCCGCTGCGGCTGTGGCCGCTGGTCGTCGAGGCGGTGGCGCTGCAGCCGGTCGGGGAGAAGGAACTGCGCGGCATCCCCCCGGCGCTGCGCGACGCGCCGAAGCCGCCGCGCGCGGCGCTGCGCATCGCGCTGCGCACGGCGGGCGGCGAGCCGCTCGCGGACTACGCGATCCCGTCGCTGATGTTCCACCTCGCCGAGGACCCCGTCGTCGCGCACGCGCTGTTCGAGGCGCTGTTCCGGCGGCCGCTGGGTTTCCTCGTGCGGCTCGGCGCGCAGGCCGAGTTCCGGCCCGCGGGCGACATCCGACCGGTCGGCTTCGCACGCGCCGCCGGCCTGTTCGACTACACGAGCACCGGTGCGCTGGGCTACCGCCTGCTGGCCGAGTACTTCGCGTTCCCCGAGAAGTTCCTGTTCGCCGAGTTCGCGGGGCTGCAGCAGCTCGGCCGCGGCACCACCGAGTCCGCCGGCGAGATCGTCGTGCTGCTCGAGGACCCGCAACCGCAGCTCGAGGGCCGCCTCGGCAGGCAGCACCTGCGCCTCTCCTGCACGCCGGCGATCAACCTGTTCCGCATGGACGCGACGCCGATCGTGCTCGACCAGCGCCGCCACGAGTACCCCGTCGTGCCCGACGACCGCGCGGTGCACCACTACGAGGTCCACTCGATCGAGTCGGTGCAGGCCGCCGAACCCGGCGTCGCGGAGACCGTCGACTTCCGGCCGTTCTTCGCGATCCGCCACGGCGATCCGGCCGGCGGCTTCCAGGCCTACTACCACACGCGCCGCGCGCAGGCCACGCAGGACGACGCCTCCGATGTCTGGCTGACGCTGGTCGACAGCAGCTTCGGGCCGGTCTCCCGCGGCCGGTTCGAGGTGCTGCACGTGCGCGCGCTGTGCAGCAACCGCGACCTGCCGTCGCGCCTGCAGTTCGGCGACCCCGCGGGCGACTTCACGGTCGAGGGCGCCGCCGCGGTGCGGGCGGTGCGCACGCTCGGCAATCCGTCGAAGGTGCTGCGGCCGAACCTGCGCGGCGAGTCGCGCTGGCGGCTCGTGTCGCACCTCGCGGTGAACCACCTGTCGCTGGGCGGGCCCGACGGCGACGGCCTGCGCGCGTTCCGCGAGGTGCTGAGCCTCTACGACTTCGCGAACGGCGCCGTGTCGCGGCAGCGCATCGAGGGCCTCGCCGGCATCGAGGCGGACCGCACGACGCGCATCCTGCCGGGCATCGGTCCCGTGCGCGGCATGCAGGTCACGCTGCAGTTCGACGAGGAGAAGTTCGCCGGCAGCAGCGCCTTCCTGTTCGCCTGCGTGCTCGAGGTCTTCCTCGGCCTCTACGCGACGATCAACTCCTTCGTGACCGTGCGCGCGCGCACGGTGCAGAACCCGAAGGAGTGGCTGAAGTGCTGGCCGCCGCGCACCGGCGAGCGGCAGCTCCTGTGAACGGCCCCGGCGAGCGCGAACTGCTGCTGCGCCGGCTCGCGGCCCAGGCGCCGTCGTTCGACTTCTTCCAGGCCGTGCGCATGCTGCTGCGCGGCCGCGGCGGCCTCGAGCCGCGGCGGGCCGTGGGCGCGCCCGATCCGGTGCGGTTCCGCGCCAACGTGTCGTTCCAGTGGAAGGCCAGCGACGTGCAGTCGATCGCGCCGTCCGCGGCGCCGGACGGCCCGGCCACGGTGACCGCGAACTTCCTCGGCGTCGCGAGCCCGGGCATCGTCGGCTCGCTGCCGAACTGGTACGCGCAGCGGGCGATCGCCGAGGCGGCCGACCGGGACCAGCCGAACCCGGCGCTGCTCGAGTTCTTCGCGCTGTTCGACGACCGGCTGCTCGAGTTCTGCTTCCGCGCCTGGCTGCGCAGTCGCCTGCCGGTCCAGTACGAGCTGCAGCGCCACGACCCGGCGGCCGATGCGCGGCTGCTGCCGGGCGTCGTCGAGCGCATGCTGCTCGGCGTCGTCGGGTTCGGCACGCCCGGCCTCGCGGCGCTGCTGCCGCTCGACCCGCGCGCGCTCGTGCACCGCGCGGCGATGCTCGCGCGCCGGCCGGCCACGCCCGAGGCGCTGGCGGACTCGCTGTCGGCGTGGTTCGGCGTGCCGTTCGCGATCGAGCAGTTCACCGAACTCGTCGTCGACCTCGAGCCCGACCAGCGCTGCCGGCTCGGCGACCCGGCGACGGCGCTGGGCGCGACCACCGTGCTCGGCGACGCCGTGCGCATGCGCCAGGGCAAGTTCCGGCTGCGCGCCGGCCCGCTCGACTGGCGCCGGTTCGCGGGCTTCCTGCCCGACAGCGACGGCGTCGCGGACGGCGCGATGCTGCGCGAGCTGATCGCCTGGGTGCGCCAGGCCACCGGCGGCGAATTCGACTACGACCTGCAGCTCGTGCTGCGCGAGGACAGCGTGCCGGTGCTGACGTTCCGGCCCGGCGAACCGGAACGTTCGCGGCTCGGCCTGTCGACGTGGCTCGGCGCCCGTTTGCAGGGCGGCGCGGCCACCGATACCGTCGTCCAGGTGTCCGAACTGGAGAGCCGCCGCACGCACGCGCGGCGCCGGGCCGCCGCTTCCCGCCCGTAGCCCCTTCGAACCATGAAGACCAACCTGAAGTCGCTGATCGGCAAGCTCACCGAGACGTCGCGGCGCAGCCTGCAGGCCGCGGCCGGCATGTGCCTCTCGCGCACCAACTACGACGTCGAACCGGAGCACTGGCTGCTGGCGATGGTCGACGTCGCCGGCGGCGACGTGCAGCGGCTGCTCGCCCAGTGCCGCATCGCGCCCGACGTGCTGCACCGCGAACTCGACCACGCGATCGGGGCGTTCAAGACCGGCAACGGCAAGACGCCCGCGTTCTCGCCCGACGTCGAGGACCTGGTGCGCGACGCGTGGTTGTACGCGTCCACCGACCTCGGCCTCTTGCGCATCCGCTCGGGCGCGCTGTTCGTCGCCGCGCTCGCGCACCAGACGATCGGCCGGCGGCTGCGCGAGTCGTGCCGCTGCCTGCAGGGGCTCGCCGTCGACGGGCTCGCCGCGAACCTGCACCACGCCGTGAAGGGGTCCCCGGAGGACGGCGAAGCGGTGGCGGCGGGCGGCGCGGCCGCGGCGGTGGCCGGACCGGCTGGCCCGGGTGGCCCGGCCGACAGCGCGCACCCGGCGCTCGACCAGTTCACGACCAACCTGACCGAGAACGCGCGGCAGAAGAAGCTCGACCCGGTGCTCGGCCGCGATCCGGAGATCCGGCAGATCGTCGACATCCTGCTGCGCAAGCGGCAGAACAACCCGATCCTGACGGGCGAGGCCGGCGTCGGCAAGACGGCGGTCGTCGAGGGCTTCGCGCACCGCGTCGCGATCGGCGACGTGCCCGAGGCGCTGCGCAACATCGAGATCCACTCGCTGGACCTCGGCCTCCTGCAGGCGGGTGCCGGCGTCAAGGGCGAGTTCGAGAACCGCTTGAAGCAGGTGATCGAGGAGGTGCGGCGTTCGCCGAAGCCGATCGTCATGTTCATCGACGAGGCCCACCAGCTGATCGGCGCCGGCGGCGCCGAGGGCCAGAACGACGCGGCGAACCTGCTGAAGCCCGCGCTCGCGCGCGGCGAGCTGCGCACGATCGCGGCGACCACCTGGGCCGAGTACAAGAAGTACTTCGAGAAGGACGCGGCGCTGACGCGGCGCTTCCAGGTGGTCAAGGTCGACGAGCCCGGCGAAGCGAACGCGATCGGCATGATGCGCGGCGTCGCCGGCATGCTCGAGAAGCACCACAAGGTCGGCATCCGCGACGAGGCGATCGTCGACTCGGTGCGCCTGTCGAGCCGGTACCTGCCCGCGCGCCAGCTGCCCGACAAGTCGGTCAGCGTGCTCGACACCGCGTGCGCGCGCATCGCGATCGGCCAGGGCGCCACGCCGCCGGCGCTCGAGGACTGCCGCCGGCGCATCACGGCGCTCGAGACCGAACTCCGCTACCTGCGCGAGGAGCGGGAGCTCGGCCACGATCACGGCAAGCGCATCGCCGAGGCGGAGGCCGCGCTGGCCGAGGCCAAGGCGCGCGTGGTCCAGCTCGAGGCCCGCTGGGCCGACGAGAAGAAGCTCGTCGACGAGGTGGTCGCGCTGCAGGTGGAACTGCGCGCCGGCGTCGCCGATCCGGCGGCGAAGCAGGCGAAGCAGCAGCGGCTCGAGGCGCTGCGGCGGGAACTGCGCCAGCTGCAGGGCGAGGCGCCGATGGTCTACCCCGAGGTCACGGCGCAGACCGTCGCCGAGGTGATCTCCGCGTGGACCGGCATCCCGGTCGGCAAGATGGTCGCCGACCAGGTGCTCGCGGTGCTCGAACTCGGCAAGCGCCTGGGCAACCGCGTGCTCGGCCAGGACCACGCGCTCGACGCGATCGCGCGGCGCATCCAGACGTCGCGCGCGCGGCTCGACAACCCCTCGCGGCCGGTCGGCGTGTTCCTGCTGGTCGGCCCGAGCGGCACCGGCAAGACCGAGACCGCGCTGGCGCTCGCCGACGCGCTCTACGGCGGCGAACGCAACCTGATCACGATCAACATGTCCGAGTACCAGGAGGCGCACACCGTCTCGAGCCTGAAGGGCAGCCCGCCCGGCTACGTCGGCTACGGCGAGGGCGGCGTGCTGACCGAGGCGGTGCGCCGGCGGCCGTACTCGGTCGTGCTGCTCGACGAGGTCGAGAAGGCCCACCCCGACGTGATGGAGCTGTTCTTCCAGGTGTTCGACAAGGGCCTGCTCGAGGACGGCGAGGGCCGCGAGATCGACTTCAAGAACTGCGTGATCCTGCTGACGAGCAACGTCGGCAGCGACCGCATCATGCGCATGTGCGCGGACCCCGAACTGGTGCCCGCACCCGAGGCGCTGACCGAGGCGCTGCGGCCGGACCTGCTGAAGGTGTTCCCGCCGGCCCTGCTCGGCCGCATGGTGACGGTCGGCTTCTACCCGATCCTGCCGAAGGTGCTCGAGCAGATCGTGCGCCTGCAGCTGAAGCGCATCGCCGATCGCCTGCAGCAGAACCACGGCGTGCCGCTCGTGGTCGACGAGCAGTTCGTGCGCCTCGTGATCGACCGCTGCAAGGACCCCGAGAGCGGCGCGCGCGCCGTCGACCGCATCCTGACGCAGACGCTGCTGCCGATGCTGTCGACGCAGATCCTGCAGTTGATGGTGCAGGGCAAGCCGCTGCAGTCGGCGCGCGTCGGCGTCGCCGGCGGCGAGTTCTCCGTCGCGGTGTCGTAGCGCTCACGGGGCCGGCGACCAGCGCCCGTGGCGCAGCAGTTCGTGTGGCCGGTAGTCGGCCTTGTAGTGCATCGTCGGGGCCCCCTCGATCCAGAAGCCGAGGTAGTACCAGGGAATGCCCTGCTGCGCGGCCCAGCCGATCTCGGCGACCACCGAGAAGACGCCGAGGCTGCGCCGCGCCGCTGCGGGGTCGAAGAAGTGGTAGACGCTCGACACCGAACTGCGGCACACGTCGACGATCGAGACCGCGACGAGCCGTTCGCCGAGCCAGTAGGTCGCTTCGCGCGTGTCGACGACCGGCCGGTAGAACGACTCGGCGAACGATCCGGCCGTCTCGAGCCCGGCCGAGTCGCCGTGCTGGTGCCGCAGGTAGCGCCGGTACAGCGCGAACCGCTCCGGCGTGAACTCGGGTGCCGCGACGCGCAGCTGCACGTCGCGGTTGCGCAGCGCCGCGCGGCGCTGGCTCCGGCTCGGCCGGAAGCCCGCGACGGGCACGCGGATCGGCACGCAGGCGCGGCAGCCGGGGCAGTCCGTGGCGTAGAAGACCGTGCCCGAGCGGCGGAAGCCGCGGTCCATCAGCGACTGGTAGAGCTCCGGGTCGAGCCGGTCGGCCTCGAACGCCCGGTCGCGCGCCACGCGGCCCGCGAGGTAGGGGCAGGGCCTGGCCTGGCCGCGCGGCAGCAGGCCGCGGTCGACCATGGCGAGCAGGTTCCGCGCGGATTCTCCGGGGTCGTGCGGCACGTCGGGTCGGGGCGGTCATCGCGCCTGCCGGCGGCCGTGGCGCCGGCAGGCGAGCAGGTGGTCCGGAACCCGAGGTTCACCCCGGGGTCGCCGCCGCGGCGCCGTCACAGTCCGACCGTGATCAGGCCGTGCACGATCAGCACGACCGTGACGATGCCGACCGTCAGCGCCACGGCGCCGAAGATCGTCGCGACGCGCACGCCGAACGGCGTCGGCGGGTCGACGAGGTGCTGCTCGAGTTCGCCGCGCTGCACGAGTTCGTCGTAGAGCCCCGGCTTGTCGGCCTTGAGCTCCTCGACCGTCATGCGGCCGGTGAACACCACGCGGTCCATCGGGAACTTCTCGGGCCGCAGGTGGGTGTTGAAGAAGTGGATCGTGAAGATGAAGCCGGTCGCGAGCAGCGCCTCCTCGCTGTGGATGATCGTCGCGACGTTGACGGTCCAGCCGGGCAGGAAGAGCGTGAACGCCTCGGGGAACCACAGGACCAGGCCGGACAGCCCGATCACGCCGACGCCCCAGAACACCGCGAAGTAGTCGAACTTCTCCCAGTAGGTCCACTTGCCGTACCGCGGGCGCGGGCCGAGGCCGAGGAACCAGCGGAACGTGCCGACCATGTCGGTCACGTCGCTCCACTTCGGGAACATCGAGTCCGGGCCGAGGAAGAAGTCGACCGCGCTCTTGCCGCTGCGCACGAGCCGGCGCGCGAGGTCGAGCAGGTGCAGCGCGAAGTACAGGAACGTGATCACCGCGCAGACGCGGTGGATCCAGCCGGCGCCCACGGCGCCGCCGCACAGTTTCGCGAGCACCTTCGCCCACGGCGTGTCCGAGAACTTCAGGGCCATGCCCGTCAGCGCGAGGCCCAGGAAGCTCACGATGACCATCACGTGCAGCATGCGGTTGTAGGGCGTGAACCGCTGGTACTGCCGGCCCGGCTTCGGCGGCGCGTGCAGCTTGTGCTGGCGCCGCAGCTGCAGCGACTTCGGCAGCCACGCGATCACGTGGAAGCCGAAGAAGCCGAAGGTGCCGACCAACAGCCACGTCATGGCCATGTAGGCCCAGTAGAGCTGCGGGTAGCGCTCGCGGTCGGTGTGCGTGGCGTGCGCGAGGAAGCCCGTGAAGCCGGCGTTCGAGCTGGGGTGGCACTTCGCGCACGTGCCGACGATGTTCGCTGCGTGCAGCGTCGAGCCCGCCCGGTCCTTCGGCAGGATGCCGTGCGAACCGTGGCAGTCGTGGCAGCGCGCGGCGACGTCGTTGCCGATCTTGCTCGCCTTGCCGTGGTAGGTGTCGAAGTAGGTGTCGGTGATCTCGGCGTGGCACTTGCCGCACTGCTCGACGATCGAGTGGCGGAACCCGGGCAGGTCGGTGCGCGCCACCGAGTGCGCCGAGTGGCAGTCGTTGCAGTGGGGCAGCGGCGGCTTGCCGGGGCCGGCCACGTAGTCCTTGTTCGCCTCCTCGCTGTGCACGCTGTGGCGCAGCCGCTCGTGGATGCCGTCGTGGCACTTGCCGCAGGTCTGCACGATGTTGCCGGGCGCCACGGTCGACGCGGGGTCCGACGCCGGCAGCTCCATGTGGGCCGAGTGGCAGTCGACGCAGTTGGCCGACGCGATCAGCCCGGACTCGAGCAGGCCCTTGCCGTGCACGCTCTCGCGGTAGTGCTCGACCTTGCCGGGTTCGGCGCCGGGGTTGCGCCGCGTCGCCTTGCCGTCGTCGCGGTGGCACTGCGCGCACAGGGCCGGCACGTTGCGGCGGTGCGTCGGGCCGCTCTGGATCGCCGCGCGCAGGGCCGCCGGCGCGCCCTCGGGCACCCTGCTCTCGAGGATCGAGTGCGAGCCGTGGCAGTCGACGCAGGTCGGCGCGTCCCGCTCGCCCCGGGCGGCCAGCGAGCCGTGGATGCCGGCCCGGTGCTGCGCGACCTGGTCCTCGTGGCAGGCGGCGCAGACGACCTTGGTGGCAACCGAACCGCAGGAACGGCCCTCGGCAGTCGGCCGCACGCCCGAGTGGCACTGCGCGCACGCGACGAGCTTGCGGCCGTGCACCGAGTGCGCGAGGTGGTCGGCGGCCACGAACAGCGCCTTGCGGCCGGTGCGCTCGGCGATGCCCTGGTCGCCGTGGCAGGCGAGGCACTCGCGGTCGCTCATGTTCGTGCCGTAGGGCACGGACCGTTCGGCGTGCGGCTGGTGGCAGTCGACGCACAGCGGCACCGCGCCCGTCTGCGTCCACAGCTCGCGCGCGACGATGCCCTGGTGGATCTCCTCCTTGTGGCCGTGGCACTGCGCGCAGCCGTCGTTGACGCGGTCCTTGTGGATCGTCGACTTCGGGTCGGTGTGCGGCAGCACCGCGTGGCCCGCGTGGCAGTTCGTGCAGGTCGGGGCGACCGTGAGGCCCTGCTCGAACAGGCCGCGGCCGTGGATCCTGTCCTTGTAGCGCGCGGCGACCTCGTCGCGCGTCAGCGGGCCCGAGCGCGCGACCGGCTTGCCCTCGGCGTGGCACTGCGAGCAGGTGGCCGGGATGTTGAGCGGATGGATCGGCGAGGCCTGGTCCGTGCGCCGCGGGATGTGGTGGCCGCCGTGGCAGTCCTGGCAGCGCGGGGCCTTGCCGTCGCCGGCGGTCGCCTGCTTGCCGTGCGTGCCGTTCCAGTAGGCGGCGATCGGCTCCGTCTCCGGGTCGTGGCAGCCGCCGCACTCGGCGGGCCGCAGCGGGGAGGCGTGCGGGAAGCTCTTCACGCCGTCGAGGTCGACGTGGCACTGGATGCACTCGACCGTCGCGTGCACCGAGTTCTTCGCCTTGTCGGCGTCGAAGTGCATCGACACCTTGCGGCCGTTGCGCTCCGCGACCAGTTCGGCGTCGTCGTGACAGCCGAGGCAGTCCGCCGACTCCTGGGCGCGCAGCAGGCCCGTGGCGAACAGGACGCCGAGGCATCCGGTGCGGGCCAGGCTGGCCCAGGACGAACGGGACGACTGCCTCTGCATGGGACGGGATCCTCTCGGTTGGGTGGTGGCTGCGCCGCGGCGGCTCACCGGTCGACGAGGCCGAGCTGCTTCAGGATCTCGGGATCCTGCACGCGGTCGGCGAGCATCGTGTGGCAGGTGGTGCAGTCGTTCGAGATCGGTTCGCCGTCCGCGTCCATGTGTTCCCCGTCGTGGCAGCGGAAGCAGCCGCCGTGGCCCTGGAACTGCGGGTAGGTGCCCCAGGTGATGCCCATGTCGGGATGGATGTTGCGGCGCCAGATCGCCGCGATCGCCTCGCTGGCCTTCGCGATCAACTCCTGCTGTTCCGCCGTGACCGGTCCGCTCTTCGCGTAGAAGTCCGTGTAGTGCTTCGCGATGCCGGCCGCGGCCGCCTCGCGCGGCCAGACCATCTTCAGCGCCTCCAGGCCGAGCTTGCGCACGAACGGCAGCTTGCGCGAGACGAGCCCCGCGGCGATCGCCTCGTCGAGGGCGGTGCCGGGGTCCTGGAACTGGTGGCTCGGCTGGTTGTGGCAGTCGAGGCAGTCCATCGTGCGCAGTTCGCCCGCCGGCGGGTTCTTCTCGTCGACGCCGTCGACCGTGAACACCCGCCGCTTGCCGGACTCGTCGACGAACTCGACCCACGGGATCTTCGTGCGCTGCTTGTCGCCAGCCACGTAGGTGACCCGGTTGCCCGGGTGCACGTGCCAGTGGATGCCCGTCGCCTTGCCGTCGGGCCGCTTGCCGCCGGTCTTCAGCACGAGCGCGGTCGTCTTCTGCGTCGCGGCTTCGTCGTCGTCGAAGTGCGTGCGCACGACGAGCCGATCGCCCGAGAACTTGTCCGGCCAGTGGCACTGCTCGCACGTGTCGCGCGCGGGGCGCAGGTCGTGCACCGGCGTCGGGATCGGCCGCTGGAACGTGTCGAACGTCACGGCCAGCACCTGGCGCAGGCCGGAGAGCTTCGACTTGACGAACCACGAGGCGCCCGGGCCGATGTGGCAGTCGACGCAGGCCACCTTCGCGTGCGCGGAGCCCTGGTAGGCCTCGTAGGTCGGCGACATCACCTGGTGGCACAAGGTGCCGCAGAACTGCTGGCTGTCCATGAAGTGCAGAGCCTGGTAGCCGCCCGTGCCGACGACCGAGAGATTGACCAGCGTCAGCACGGCGAGCAGGCGGAACAGCCGGATCGGCCTCTCCTGCAGCGCCGCCATGCGGGCGCGCAGGTGCTTCCTGAACACGAGCCAACCGAACGGCATCATCGCGAGGCCGGCGACGAACAGGCCGGGCAACGCGACGAACACCAGCAGTCCGACGTAGGGGCCGTGTTCGGCGCCGTACAGCGACAGGTAGACCCACGACGTGACGAACGCCATGAACGACAGCGTCGTCAGCAGGGCGCCGGCCCAGGAGAGCCAGTTGGATCGCAGCAGCAGGAGGAAACGTCGCATCGGACCTCGGAACGGCGGAGTTCGGGGGTGTCTTTCACCCCACCCGGCGGGGGAACAGGGCCCGCCATGGCGCGCGCAGATTCCAACGCGGGGCTGCGCCGTGGCAATGCTCCTTCCGGGTGGGGCCATGGGGGGCATCTTCCGGCTCGACTCCCGACCTAGAGCGTAGATGCGCCGGGTCGCCGGCGGAGCGGCGGGCCGCCATCGGGGGAGCGCGGCGAGCGGCCGGCCCGCGCCAGGCCCCATCGTTGCGCCACCTGCGCCGCGCGGCCACACTGCCCGCCCTGATGACCGCGCCGCAGCAGAAGCCCTACCCCGACGTCCCGGCCCAGCCCAGCTACCCGGCGATCGAGGTCGAGATCCTCGCCCGCTGGCAGGCGCGCGGCACGTTCCGGCGCTCCGTCGAGCAGCGCCCGGCCGGCCACCGCGGCGAGAACGAGTACGTGTTCTACGACGGCCCGCCGTTCGCCAACGGCCTGCCGCACTACGGGCACCTGCTGACCGGCTTCGTCAAGGACGTCGTGCCGCGCTACCAGACGATGCGCGGCCGCCGGGTCGAACGGCGGTTCGGCTGGGACTGCCACGGCCTGCCCGCCGAGATGGAGGCCGAGAAGGAGCTGAAGGTCTCGGGCCGCGAGGCGATCACCGCGTTCGGCATCGACAAGTACAACGACGCGTGCCGGCGCAGCGTGCAGAAGTACACGGCGGAGTGGCGCAACTACGTGACGCGGCAGGCGCGCTGGGTCGACTTCGAGCACGACTACAAGACGATGGACCTCTCCTACATGGAGAGCGTGCTGTGGGCGTTCCAGCAGCTGCACCGGAAGGGCCTCGTCTACGAGGGCCACCGCGTGATGCCCTACTCGTGGGCGATGCAGACGCCGGTCAGCCTGCACGAGACGCGCATCGACGACGCGACGCGGCCGCGCCAGGATCCCGCGATCACGGTCGCATTGCGGCTGCACCCGCGCGCCGGCGATCCGGGCGAACTGCGCGTGCTGGTCTGGACGACCACGCCGTGGACGCTGCCGAGCAACCAGGCGCTCGCGGTCGGGCCCGACATCGACTACGTGATCCTGCACAAGGAAAACGTGCGCTACGTGCTCGGCGCCGCCACGGTCGGCGGCCTCGCCAGGGAACTCGCGGGGTTCGAGCCCGCCGGCACCCTGCAGGGCCGCGAGCTCGTCGGCCGCACCTACGAACCGCTGTTCCCGTACTTCGCCGGCAGGCCGGGCAACTTCCGCGTGCTCGGCGCCGACTTCGTCGACACCGCCGAGGGCACCGGCGTCGTGCACCTGGCGCCGGGGTTCGGCGAGGACGACCAGAAGGTCTGCGAAGCGCACGGCATCGAGCTCGTCTGCCCCGTCGACGACCGCGGCCGGTTCACCGCCGAGGTGCCCGACTGGCGGGGCCTGCTCGTGTTCGACGCCAACAAGGACGTCGTCAGGGTGCTCAAGGAGCGCGGCCTCTTGCTGCGGCACGTGACCTGCGAGCACAACTACCCGCACTGCTGGCGCACGCGCGAGCCGCTGATCTACAAGGCGATCCCGGGGGCCTGGTTCGTCAAGGTCACCGCGATCAAGGAGCGCATGCAGGCGCACAACCGCGAGATCCGGTGGATCCCCGAGCACGTTCGCGACGGCCAGTTCGGCAAGTGGCTCGAGAACGCGCGCGACTGGTCGATCTCGCGCAACCGCTTCTGGGGCTCGCCGATCCCGGTGTGGAAGAGCGACGACCCGCGCTACCCGCGCACCGACGTCTACGGTTCGATCGCCGAGCTCGAGCGCGACTTCGGCGTGCGGGTCACCGACCTGCACCGGCCGTTCGTCGACCGGCTCACGCGGCCCAATCCCGACGACCCGACCGGCCGGTCGACGATGCGGCGCGTGCCCGAGGTGCTCGACTGCTGGTTCGAGTCGGGCTCGATGCCGTGGGCGCAGGTCCACTACCCGTTCGAGAACAAGCAGTGGTTCGAGGACCACTTCCCGGCCGACTTCATCGTCGAGTACGTCGCGCAGACGCGCGGCTGGTTCTACACGCTCGTGGTGCTCGCGACCGCGCTGTTCGACAAGCCGCCGTTCCGCAACTGCATCTGCCACGGCGTGGTGCTCGACGACCAGGGCGCCAAACTGTCGAAGGCGCTGCGCAACTACCCGGATCCGGTCGAGCTGTTCGAGAAGACCGGCGCCGACCCGCTGCGCTGGTTCCTGATGAGCTCGCCGATCCTGCGCGGCGGCGACCTGCAGATCGGCAAGGACGGCAGGCAGATCCACGAGGTCGTGCGCCTCGTGCTGAACCCGATCTGGAACGCGTACTACTTCTTCACCCTCTACGCGAACACCGATGGCGTGCGGGCGCGTCTGCGCCACGACCAGCCGGCGGCGCTCGATCGCTACGCGCTCGGCAAGACGCGCGAGATGGTCGAGGGCGTGGCGGCCAGCATGGACGGCTACGACCTCGCCGCGGCTTGCCAGGTCGTGAAGGAGTACCTCGACGCGCTGAACAACTGGTACATCCGCCGGAGCCGCCCGCGCTTCTGGGGCGAGACGGGCAGCGCCGACCGGCAGGACGCCTACGACACGCTCTACACGTGCCTCGTGCTGCTGTGCCGCGCGGCGGCGCCGCTCCTGCCGCTGCTGACCGAGAAGGTCTACACCGGGCTGACGGGCGAGGAGTCGGTGCACCTCGCGGACTGGCCCGACGTGGCGGCGCTGCCCGCCGACGCCGAACGGATCGCGCAGATGGACCGCGTGCGCGACGCGTGCTCGGTCGGCCTGTCGCTGCGCGAGGCGCAGAAGTTGCGCACGCGCCTGCCGCTGCCGAAGGTGACCCTCGCCGGCCCGGATGCCGCGGCGATGCGGCCGTTCGTGCACCTGCTGCAGGACGAACTCAACGTCAAGCAGGTGGAGTTCGCCGCGGAGATCGCCGCGTTCGGCTCGTTCCGGCTGCAGGTCGACGCGAAGGCGCTCGGGCCGAAGCTCGGGCCGCGGATGAAGGACGTGCTCGCGGCGACGCGCAGCGGCGCGTGGCGGCTCGCCGGCGACCGCGCCGAGATCGGCGGCGTGCTGCTCGAGAAGGGTGAGTACGTGCTGCAGTTGGTGCCGAAGCCGGGCATCACGGCGGCCCCGCTGTCGACCAACGACGCCGTGCTGGTGCTCGACACCGCCGTGACGCAGGCGCTCGAGCAGGAGGGTGCGGCGCGCGATTTCGTGCGGCTGGTGCAGCAGGCGCGCAAGGACGCGGGCCTGCACGTCAGCGACCGCATCGACGCGGTCGTGGAGACCGATCCGGCGACGCAGGCGGCGCTGCAGGCGCACGCGGCCTACGTGCAGGAGCAGGTGCTGGCGCGGGAACTCGGGTTCGGCGCGTTGCCGGCCGGCTGGTCGGCCGGCGAGGGCAAGGTCGGCTCGGGTGCCGGGGCGGCGGTGCGGTTCGCGATCCGCCGGCGGTGAGCCGGGGGCCGTCGGGGCGGGGGATCGCGAACCTCGCCCGCGCGCTTTCCCGCCGCCGGAGCGGTTGTTATGGTGCCGCCGAACCGTCTCCCCCAGAAGGCCGCGCTCCCGGTCAGGCGCGCGGCCGCGGCAACCGAGGTCAAGGTCATGGCGTTCCGCTCCGTGCGTCCGTTCCGGCTCGTCGGCTGGTTTGCGTTGGTGGTCCTGGCATCGTGCCAGACCACGGATCCCGTGACGGTGCAGCCCTCGTTCACCACGTCCCCCGCGCTCGCGGTGCGCCGTCCCGCCGACGTCGCGGTGCTGCCGATCGAGGACGCCTCGCCCGGCGGCGCGGCGGCGCGGCACCTGACGTTCCTGCGCCAGGAGATCATGCGGCAGCTGGTCGAGCGCAACTACACGCCGCTGACCGCCAAGACGGTCGACGCTGCGATGAAGGGCAACGCCGATCTCGCCGAAGCGCGCACGTCCGGCAGGTCGATCCTCGAGCCGGCGGTCGCGCAGAAGCTCGCCGGCCACAGCACCGAGGAGGCGATGTTCCTGCTGCGCATCGACGAGTGGGACGAATCGCGCCTGCTGTCGGCGAAGCGGCTCACGTTCCGCTGCCAGGCGGCGCTCGTGGCGAACGACGGCCAGCAGCTCTGGAGCGGCTCGCTCGGCGGCGAGCTGAAGGCCGGCGGCGTCGGGGCGGCTCCGCGCGACCGGGACGCGATGGCCCGCAGCTGCGGCGAGATGCTCGTGCGCGAACTCATGGTGCGGCTGCCGCTGCGTCAGCCCTGATCGGGCGGGTGGGGCGGCACCGGGGCAGAACCGCTGCCGTGGACCGGCCGATCTCCGCCCCGGACCAGCGCGCCCTTGCGCGCGCAGGCGCCGCCGGTATCCTCTGCACCCTTTTCCCCGGAACACTGCCCCCTCGGGGCCGACCGCGCGGCTGGAATTCCCTGTTCTGGCGCGCTGGTTCTGACGAACGAACGCGAGGACGCAGGGATGACCATCGCCGCCGAGACGAAGAAACAGATCATCAGCGACAACAAGCGCCACGAGAAGGACAGCGGCTCGCCCGAGGTGCAGGTCGCCGTGCTGACGGCGCAGATCCAGGATCTGACCCAGCACATGCAGCGCCATCCGAAGGACTACCACAGCCGGCACGGCCTGCTGCTCAAGGTCAACCGGCGCAACAAGCTGATGGCCTACCTGCGGCGCGTCGATTCGAAGAAGCACGCTCAGCTCGCCGAGAAGCTCGGCCTGCGCAAGTAGGCAGCCGGGCGGCGGGCAGCACCGGCCGGACGACCCGGCAGGCTCCCCCCGACCCATGAAGACCAGCGCCGCCGGCCAGCCGGCGGCACCAGGAGGATCGAACCCATCATCACGCGGGACCACGCGCGAGCGTGGTGCCCGAACGGGCGCACCGCGCCGGCGCCGCTGCTGCCTTCCCCGGACGGGACGGAGCAGGCGACCGGTGGGCTGCCCGGCGGTGGCGGTGAGCCGGTAGCCGCGCTCGCGGCGCACCGGACGCGGGCTCCGGCCCGCTCCGCACTCCAGGCCAGGGTCCCATGTAGGGGCAGCCCGGAGCTGCGCAGGACAGACAACGAAACGAGAAGCGAAACGAAGAGAACCGAGACATGGCCAGCAAGAAGAAGGCAGAGGATCCGAGTCAAGCGCGCCCGCAGAAGCCGAGGCGGCAGGCGCCGCGCGGCCGCGGTGAAGGCAAGGCGCCCCCGCACGAGGAGGCCGGTGAACCCGCGGCTCCCGCCGCGGCTCCCGCCCGGCCCACGGGCAAGGTCGTCGTCGAGCGCGACATCGGCGGTCGCACGCTGACCCTCGAGACCGGCCGCATGGCGAAGCTGTCCGACGGCGCCTGCACCGTGCGCTACGGCGACACGATGGTGCTCGCGACCGTCAACAGCCAGAAATGCCCCGAGGGGCTCGACTTCTTCCCCCTGACGGTCGACTACCGCGAACGGACCTCGGCCGCCGGCGTGATCCCGGGCGGCTTCTTCAAGCGCGAAGGCCGGCCGAGCACGAAGGAGATCCTCGCCTGCCGCCTGATCGACCGTTCGATCCGGCCGATGTTCCCCGACGGGTTCAAGCGCGAGGTGCAGGTGCTGTCGCAGGTGCTGTCGACCGACCGCGAGAACGACCCCGACGTGATCGCGGCGATCGCGTGCTTCGCGGCGCTCGCGCTGAGTTCGCTGCCGCACGGCCGGTCGCTCGGCATGGTCCGCATCGGTTTCGCGAACGACAAGCTGGTCGTCAACCCGCTGTGGAGCGCGCTGCAGAGCCCGGAGAACAAGCTCAACCTGACGGTCGCCGGCCACGACGAGGCGATCATGATGGTCGAGGCCGGCGCCAAGGAGGTCTCGGAGGAGACGATGATCTCCGCGCTGGAACTGGCGCACGGCGTGGTCCGCACGATCTGCGGCATGGTCGACGAACTGGTCGCCAAGGCCGGCAAGCCGAAGATGGCGTTCATCCCGCCGCAGCGCGACGGCAAGCTCGTCGAGGCGATCGAGGAGCAGTTCGGCAGGCTCTTGCGCGAGGCGCCGGTCACGCCGGGCACCAAGCAGGTGCGCAGCGCGGCGACCAAGGCGGCCAAGGAGAAGGCCTGCGCCGCGTTCCCCGCGCCGGTCGGCTCGAGCGACGCCGAGACCAAGGTGTGGAACGGCACCGTCGCCGAGATCGTCGGCGAGATCGCCAAGGACGGCGAACGGCAGTCGATCCTGCGCGGCACGCGCGCCGACGGCCGCGACCACAAGACGGTGCGGCCGATCACCATCGAGGTCGGCGTGTTGCCCCGCGTGCACGGCTCGGTGCTGTTCACGCGCGGCGAGACGCAGGCGCTCGGCGTCGTCACGCTCGGCGGCACCGACGACCAGCAGACCATCGACGGCCTGATGCCGGAGCCGAAGAAGCGCTTCCTGCTGCACTACAACTTCCCGCCGTTCTCGGTCGGCGAGGTCAAGCGCGTCGGCTCGCCGGGCCGCCGCGAGATCGGCCACGGCGCGCTCGCCGAGCGCGGCCTCGAGGCCGTGCTGCCCTCGCGCGAGGAGTTCCCCTACACGATCCGCATCACCAGCGAGATCCTCGAGTCGAACGGCAGTTCGTCGATGGCGACGGCCTGCGCCGGCACGCTCGCGATGATGGACGCCGGCATCGCGATCAAGCAGCCGGTCGCCGGCATCGCGATGGGCCTCGTGATGGAAGGCAAGAAGTACGCGATCCTGACCGACATCCTCGGCAGCGAAGACGCGTGCGGCGACATGGACTTCAAGGTCGTCGGCACCGGGCGCGGCATCACCGCGCTGCAGATGGACATCAAGTGCGAAGGCCTGACGCGCGCGATCATGGCCGAGGCGCTCGAGCAGGCCCGCCAGGGGCGGCTGCACGTGCTGCGCGAGATGCTGAAGACCCTGCGCGCGCCGCGCCAGGAACTCAGCCCGAACGCGCCGCGCCTCGAGTCGCTGACCGTGCCGAACGAGAAGATCGGCCTGATCATCGGCCCCGGCGGCAAGAACATCCGGGCGCTGCAGGAGCAGTTCGAGTGCCGGATCTCGATCGAGGACGGCGGGCTCAGCACGATCACCGGCCTCAACGCCGAGAAGGTCAAGGCGTGCCTCGAGCACATCAAGGCGATGACCGCCGAGGTCGAACTCGGCACCGTCTACGAGGGCCGCGTCACCGCGATCAAGGAGTTCGGCGCGTTCGTCGAGATCCTGCCCGGCCAGGAAGGCCTGGTCCACGTGTCGGAGTTGTCGGACGGTTTCATCCGCGCGGTCACCGACGTCGTGCGCATCGGCGACACGCTGAAGGTCAAGGTCATCGCGATCGACGACTTCGGCAAGGTCAAGCTGAGCCGCAAGGCGATCCTGCTGGCCGAGCGCGGCGGCTCGGGCGGGGCCGCGGAGGCGCCAGGCCCGCAGCAGACCGAGCGGCCGGCGCGGCACGAGCGCCCGGAACGCGAGGAGCGGCCCGAGCGCCCCGAGCGTCACGAGCGCGGCGATCGGTTCGGCGAACGGCGCCCGCGCGGCGATCGTCCCGACCGGCCGGAGCGGTTCGACCGTCCGGAGCGCCGCGACCGGTTCGAGCAGGACTATCCCGAGCGGCAGGAACGCGGCCCGCGGCCTGACCGGTTCGGCGACCGGCCCGAGCGCCCCGACCGGCACGAGCGCTTCGACCGGCCCGAGCGCCGTGAACGGCCCGAGCGCGACGAGCGGCCCGAGCGCGGCCCGCCGCCCGATCGGTTCGGCGATCGGCCGGAGCGCCCCGACCGGCCCGAGCGCTTCGACCGGCCCGAGCGCCGTGAGCGGCCCGAGCGCGACGAGCGGACCGAGCGCGGCCCGCGGCCCGATCGGTTCGGCGATCGGCAAGAGCGGTTCGATCGTCCCGAACGCCCGGAGCGCAGTGAGCGGTTCGATCGCCCCGATCGCCCGGAGCGCGGTGAGCGGTCCGATCGTCCGGAGCGTGACGAGCGCACGCCGCGCGGCGAGCGGTTTGGCGACCGTGGTGGTCGCTTCGAGGCGGAGGACCGTCCTGCCCGAGAAGAACGCTCCGACCGCGAGGATCGGCCCGCGCGCGGCCCGCGTGGCGATCGCTCCATGCGGCCCGAGCGTCTCGATCGCCCCGAACGGCTGGACCGTCCGGATCGTCCCGCGCGGTTCGACCGCCCGGACCGCCCCGAGCGGCTGGATCGCCCGGATCGCCCGGATCGCCCCGAGCGGGTGGACCGTCCGGATCGCCTGGAGCGCCCGGACCGCAGCAGCCGCGAGGAACGCGGCGACCATGGCCCCCGCGGGGACCGCGGTGGCCGGATGGACCGCTCCCGCATGCCGATGGCCGAGTTCTCGGACGAACCGGCCAACGAAGAGACTCCGCCGCCGGTGGTGACCCCGCCGAGCAGTCAGCCCCCTCAGGAAGTCGGCAAGCTCGAGTCGATCGACAGCCTGCTCGGTGACGACGGCCCAGATCGCGGGGAACGCCGCCGCGGTGGGCGCCGCCGCCGCGGCTGAGGCGCCCTGGCGGAGCCGCCGCCGCGCCATGCTGGCGGCTCCGCCTACGTT
>VGXW01000008.1 GCA_016873195.1 Planctomycetota bacterium
GCGCGCGCGCGGCGGCCGCATCGTGCTGCTGCCCTGGGTGCGCGTCGTGCACCTCGCCGGCCAGTCCTCGGGCGGCGGCCGCTCGCCGCTGCGCAAGTTCCTGATGGCCAACAACGCGCTGCGCTACCTGCGCGCGCACCCGAGCCTGCGGGCCTGGGCCGCGTGGTTCCTGTTCGACGTGCTGCTGTGGCCGCTGCTGCTGCCGCTGCACCCGCGCGGGGCACTCGCCAAACTGCGCGGCACGCTGTGTGGCCTCCGCGGCCACCGGGCCGGGGCCGCCGACGTCGCGCACTACCTGGGTCGCTGACGGCGGCGGGCGCGCGGTCAGGCGGGGCCGCGGCCCAGCTCCGACTCGACCGCAGCTCGCGCCGCGTCGGGCGCCAGCGCGAGCAGCCGTTCGCGCCGCCGCTGCAGTCCGGCGCAGGCGTCCGCTGGCAACGGCAGGTCCTCGGCGCGCGTGGCCGTGCGCTGCACGTCGAGCAGGAGGCCCGCGCCGGGCCCGGCAGCCGCGGCCACGAACACGGCCTCGCTGTTGGCGTGCTGCCGCAGCTCCGCGCGGACCATGCGGTCGACGCCGGAGTCGCCGCCCGCGATCACGGTCGCGACCAGGGTCAGCGAGCCGCCCTCCTCGCACTGCCGCGCCCGGGCGAACGCGCGCTTGCTGCGCAGCACGGCCCCGGCGTCGAGCCCCGCGCACAGCTGGCGGCCCGTCGGCGGCAGCGCGAGGTGGCCCGCGCGCGCCAGCGCGGTCAGCGAGTCGACGAACAGCACCACGTCGCGACCGGCTTCGACGAGGCGCTCGGCGCGCGCCAGCGCGAGCTCGGCGAGGGCGAGCTGGCGGCCCGGCGGCGCGTCGAACGTCGCCGCGGCCAGTTCGCATCGCGGGCCCGCGAGCGCGCGGCGCAGCTCCGTCAGCCGTTCGGGCTCTTGGTCGAGCAGGCCCAGCAGCACGTGCACCTCCGGCTCGGCCGCGCCCAGCGCCGCGGCGAGTTCGCGCAGGAGGCCGGTGCGGTCCGCGCCCGCCGGGCAAGCCAGCAGCACGCGGTGGCCCCTGGCCCAGGGCGCCAGCAGGTCGATCGCGCGCGCGGCGAACGGGGCCGGGCCGGGCGCGAGGCGCAGCCGCCGCGTCGGCAGGATCGGCACGCGCGAGCCGAACGGCGCACGCGTGCGCAGGTCCGCGGCGTCGGCGCCGTCGGCGACGTCGACGTGCAGCAGCGTCGCGTGCTGCTCGCCGGGCCGCGCCGGCCGGACCGGCCCGAGCAGTTCGTTGCCGTGCCGCAGGTGCAGGTGCCGGACCTGGCCCGGCGTCACGTAGACGTCGTCGGGACCGGGCAGGCAGTCGCGCGCCGCCGCGCGCAGGAAGCCGTAGCCGTCGGGCGCGAGGTCGAGCACGCCGGACGCGTAGCGCAGGCCGGGCAGCTGCCGCCGGTGCGCCAGCAACGCGAGCAGCAGTTCGTCGCGGCCCAGGTCCGCCGCGGCCGGCAGCCCTTCGGCCTCGGCCAGTCCGCGCAGGCCCGCACGGTCTCTGGCCTGCAGCGCCCGGAACTCCGCGGCCGCGACCGGCGGGACCGGCCGGGGCGGCGCGGCTTCGTCGTGCGCGGCGCGGGCGAACGGGTCGGGATCGGTGGGGGTGCTCTGCTCGACCGGGGTCACGCGCGCAATCTACCATCGGCCGGCTGTCCGCCGCGTGCGGTCTGCACCGCGCTTCAGCTCGCGCCCAGTTCCCCGAGCAGCGCCGCCACCTGGTCCGCCGTCGCCGCGAGCGGGCCGTCGTTGTCCAGCGTGCGGCTGGCGCGCGCCTGTTTCTCGGCGAGCGGGAGCTGGGTCGCTTCGCGGCGGGCCAGTTCGTCCGCCGGCCAGCCGCGGGCCGCCGCGCGCGCGGCCCGGGTCGCCTCGCTCGCGGCGACGAAGACCACGTGGTCGCAGCAGCGGTCGAGGCCGGTCTCGAGCAGCAGCGGCGCGTCGAGCAGCACCGATTCCCCCGCCGCGCGGGCCGCGGCGAGGGCCGAGTCGATGCGGGCCAGGATGCGCGGGTGCAGGATCGCCTCGAGGCGCCGCCGCGCCGCGGCATCGGCGAACACGAGCCTGCCCAACGCCTCCCGGTCGAGGCCCGCAGAAGCCAGCACCGCGGGGCCGAAAGCCGCCGCGACGGCGGCGACGACCTCGGGCTCGGCCGCCGCTGCGCGGGCCAGCGCGTCGGCGTCGACGTGCCGGAGCCCGTGCGCGGCGAACAGACCCGCCACGGCCGATTTGCCGCTGGCCACGCCGCCGAGCAGGCCGACCACCACCGGGCGGGCCGGGCGGAAGGGGCTGCACGGGCCGGGATGCCCGTTCGGTTCGGCCGGCATGCCCAGATCCTGGACCGGGAGGCCCGTCGAGGCAAGCCGGCGGCCAGCCGTGCCTTGACCTCGGCTCCGGCAGGTTCCTAAGATCCCCGGCCTTCGCGCACCCCGTGGTCTCGCTGGTCCGCCAGGACACCACGGCCCCGTGCGTGCCCTCGCCCGGCGCGCGAATCCAGACCCCGTTCCCCTCCCCGAGCCCCTTCGTCCCCTCGCGCCTCCAGGTCACTCACCGGGCGGCGCCCCCGACAGACCCCAACCTTGGAGCAGGTTCCAATGCAAACCCGCCAGAGCGGTGCCGCCCACGTCCCGGTCATGTTCTTCCTCCTCCTCCTGGTCATGTTCCTGGGGGCCCTGGTGTTCGCCTACGACCGGCTGACCAAGGCCAACGAACACGCCCAGGCGCGCGACAGGGCCGTCGCCGAGGCCAAGCAGTTGACCGAGCGCGGCCTGCTGACCGAGCACTACATCGAGGACGTCGGCCGGGTCATCGGCAAGGACGGCAGCTACGAGGGCCGCGAAGTGTCGAGGGGCTCCTACGGCGGCGCGAAGATCAGCTACCTCGGCCTGATGAACCCGGCCGAGATCAAGAAGCTGATGGACGATGCCTGCGCCAACGCCAGGCTCGGCCCGGCCAGCGGCCTCCCGAACGTCCTCAACGCGCTCGTCACGCAGTGCACCCAGCTCGAGCAGCGCGCGAAGAGTGCCGAGACGGAGCGCGACAAGGCGCTGAACGAGAAGAGCGAGGTCGACCGCAAGTTCCAGGCGGCGACGGCGGACGCGCAGGCCCGCGCGCGCGACTTCAACTCGACGCTCGAGCAGGCCCGTTCCGACTTCGAGACCGCCAAGCAGGACAAGGACCGCAACATCGCCCTGCTGCAGCAGAACCTGCAGGCCAAGGTCGACGAGTTGACGACGACCAAGGAAGCCGCCGCGGCCGCCGAGAAGGCCCTGCGCCAGGAACTCGCCAAGAAGGACATGCACAACTCGGCGCTCGTGACGCAGAACCTGCTGCGCAACGCGGTCGACCAGGCCGACGGCAAGGTCGTCAGCGCCCGCACGGGCGTCGTGACCGCCTTCGTGAACCTCGGCCGCAAGGACAACCTGCAGCCCGGCACGATCTTCCGCGTCAAGAACCCACACAGCACGGCGGTGAAGGGCTACGCCACGGTCACGCGCGTCGAGGACCAGCGCGCCGAGGTCGAGCTGTCCTCGGTGGTCGACCCGATCGGCGACGCGGTGCGCGAGGGCGACCTGCTCTACAACGAGCTCTACAGCCCGAACATGACCCGCACGATCTTCCTGATGGGCCACTTCAGCGCGCCCTACGAGAAGGGCCGGCTCGCGCTGTTGCTGAAGCGCCTCGGCAACAAGGTCGTCGACAAGATCGGCCCCGGCGTCGACACCGTGATCCTCGGCAACGATCCGGTCAACGAGACCGGCGACGGCTTCGCCATGGTCAAGGACTCGCCGGAGTACAAGGAGGCCTACGACCTCCGCGTCGAGTTCGCGCCGCTGGCCAAGATCCGCGATCTGATCAAGCTCTGATCGCCGCGCGGGCCGGGCTCGAGCCGGGCGGGCCCGCCGCGGGCCTGCCTGCCGGCGCACCGCGGGCCTGCCTGCCGGCGCCGCCCCGGGCCCGCGGCGGTCGCGACCTGTTCCGGGCGCGGGTGTCCACGTAGAGTGCGCGGCCCCGATGCCACCGCTCGACGATCCTTCGGTCCGCGCGCAGTACGAGCAGCAGTTGCCGCGCATGTCGTTCGGCGACCACCTCGACGAACTGCGCACGCGGCTGATCCGGTCGCTGCTCGCCATCGCGGTCGCGATCCTCGCCGTGATGCCGTTCAAGCACTCGGTGACCGGCATCGTCATCGAGCCCTACCGGATCCAGTGGCGCATGGGCTTCGTGGACTGGATCGCGCAGCTGGAGGCGAAGGAGCAGGCCGGTGCGCTCACGGGCGAACACGCCGACAAACTCGGCGCCGAGTGGCTCGGCTTCTGCCGCGAGTACCGCGCGCAGATCCTGGACGGCACGTTCCCGTATCCCTACGTGATCGAGGAGCGCACCGGCTACCCCGTGCCCTACAACCTCGTCGCCGTGAACGGGCTCGAGGACGTGTTCGCCTACATGATGGCGGCGTTCCTGTTCGCACTCGTCGCCGCGGCGCCGGTCGTGGTCTGGCAGGCCTGGGCGTTCGTCGCGGCGGGGCTGTATCCGAAGGAGAAGGCGCTGTTCTACCGCTACTTCCCCTTCATGATCTTCCTGCTCGGCAGCGGCGTCGCGTTCGGCTACTCGCTCGTGCTGCCGTTCAGCCTCGGCTTCCTGATCCGGCTGATGGACCCCTCGCAGGTCGGGCCGATGCTCAGCATCGGCCAGTACTTCACGCTGCTGTTCGCGTTGACCTGCGCGATGGGGCTCGTGTTCCAGCTGCCGCTCGTGATGGTGGCGCTGCAGCGCGTCGGCCTCGTCACGCACCGCGCCTTCGTCAAGAACTGGCGCATCACGATCCTGGTGATCTTCATCGCCGCGGCGGTGTTCACGCCGCCCGAGCCCGTGTCGATGCTGCTGATGGCCGCGCCGATGGTGCTGCTCTACGGGCTCGGCCTGCTGCTGACGCGGCTCTGGCGCCGCCACGAAGCGAAACTCGTCGAGGTCGCGCCGTGACGGTGGTGGCGGAACTGCTCGCGATCGGCGACGAACTCGTGCACGGCGCCGGGCTCGACACGAACTCGAAGTGGCTCGCGGGCGAGCTCGAGCGCATCGGCGCCGCCGTGCACCGGTTCGGCGTGACCAGCGACGACCCCGGGCACCTGCGCGGCGCGATCGCCGAAGCCTGCGCGCGCGCCGACGTGGTCGTGGCGACCGGCGGGCTCGGCCCGACGCTCGACGACCGCACGCGCGACGTGGTCGCCGACCTGCTGGGCGGCCCGCTGTGGTTCGACCCCGCGAGCTGGCAGCAGATCCAGGACTGGCTGCGCTCGCGCGGCCGCCCGGTGCCCGACAGCAACCGCCGGCAGGCGTTCTTCCCGCCCGGTGCCCTGCCGATCGGCAATCCCTGCGGCACCGCGCCCGGTTTCGCCGTGCCGATCGGCCGCGCGCGCTTCTTCGCGCTGCCCGGCGTGCCGCGCGAGATGCAGGCGCTCGCCGGAACCCACGTGCTGCCGGCGGTCGCCGCGTTGCCGGGCCTGCGGCCGGTCGCGCAGTCGTGGTTGCGCGTGCTGGGCCCCTCCGAGGCGCTGCTCGGCGAACGCATCGCGCCGTTCATGGTCGCCGGGCGCAACCCCGCGGTCGGCGTCACCGCGCAGAGCGGCCTGCTGACGATCCGCATCGTCGCCGCGGCGGCCACGCGCGAGCAGGCCGAGGCGCAGTGCGCGGCGACCGCGGCCGAACTGCGCCCGCTCGTGCGCGAGTGGCTGTTCGCCGAGGGCCTGCTCGACCTGCCCGAACTGGTCGTGCAGCGCCTGCTGGCGGCAGGCCGCACGCTCGCGCTGGCCGAGTCGTGCACCGGCGGGCTCGCGGCGAGCCGCCTCGTCGACGTGCCCGGCGCGTCGTCGGTGTTCGCCGGCGGCGTGGTCGCCTACGGCAACGCGGCGAAGCTGGAGCTGCTCGGCGTGCCCGGCGAACTGCTGCAGCGGCACGGCGCGGTCAGCGAGCCGGTCGCCGCGGCGATGGCCGAGGGCGCGCGCGCACGGTTCCACGCCGACCTCGCGGTGGCGACGACCGGCATCGCCGGGCCCGGCGGCGGCACGCCCGACAAACCCGTCGGCACCGTGTGCCTGGCCCTTGCCACCGGTGCTGGCGCGCGCGCGGCGACGCTGAAGCTGCCCGACCTCGGCCGCGGTTTCGTGCGCGAACGCGCCGTGCACGAGGTCTGGCGGCTCCTGCTCGGCGCGGGCGACGCGGCGTTTGTGGCGGCGGCGCGACTATGATGCGGCGGCGCGGCGGGCTCGGGCCGCGCCTTTGCACCGAACGACCCCCCGTGAAGATCTGTCTGTCCTGCGAAGGCGTCAGCGACACGGCCGCGGCCCGCTGCGGACACTGCGGTGCCTGGCTGCTGCCGACGGACTGCGTGCACTACCCGGTGCGCCGCGGCGAAGCCGACGCCGGCAACCCGCTGCTCGGCACGGTGGTCGACGGCAAGTACCGGCTGCAGGCCGTGCTCGGCCGCGGCGGGCTCGGCACCGTGTTCCAGGCCGTGCACACGGGCTCGCTGATGGCGGTCGCGGTCAAGCTGCTGCACCCGCGCTTCTCGGAACGGCCCGAGTACCGGCGCGCGCTGCTGCCGGAGGCGCGGCTCGCGGCGACGGTCGCGCACGAACGCTGCGCGCGGCTGCTCGACGTCGGCGAGGCGCAGGACGGCGTCGCCTACCTCGCGATGGAACTCGTCGACGGCGAGACGCTCGACGTGGTCGTGCGGCCCGGGCCGCTCGCGCCGCCGCACGCGCTCGCCGTGTTGACGCAGATCGCCGAGGCGCTCGTGGCGATCCACGGGGCGGGCCTCGTGCACTGCGACCTGTCGCCGCGCAACGTCATGGTCGCGCTGCAGGGCGGCCGGGTGCACACGAAGGTGCTCGACTTCGGCATCGCGCGGTCGGCCGCGATCGCGAGCGCCCCGCGCGCCCGCGCGGGCGAGCTGACCGGCTTCGTGAACCCCGCGTTCGCCGCGCCCGAGCAGCTCGCCGGCCAGCCCGTCGACGCGCGGGCCGACCTCTACGCGCTCGGCATGCTGGCCTGGCTGCTGCTGACCGGCGGCCTGCCGGTCGACGACGCCGACCCGCGCCGCACCGCGCGCGCGGTGGTCGCCGGCGAACTGCGCCCGTGGCCCGACGTGCCGCGGCGGCTGCAGCGGCTCGTCGCGCGCTGTCTGCAGCTCGACCGCGCCGCGCGGCCGCCGTCGGCGCAGGCCGTGCTCGACGAACTGCGGGCGATCGGCGCGGCGGCGAGCCCGGCGCTCGCGCGCACTTCGCTCGCGGTGACCGCGGTCGCCGTGCTGGTGTGGTCGGTCGTCGCGGCCGAGGGGCCGGCCCCGTTCCTGCGCCCGGTCGCCGGCAGCAGCCTCGTGCTCGCCGACCAGCCGCTCAGTGCGACGACGCCCGTGCAGGAGCTGCAGAGCCGGCAGCTCGCCACGCTGAGCTTCCACTTCGGCGGGTTCGCCGCGGGCCGGCTGCGCGCCTACGTGTCGCGCAGCGACACGGTGCTGCTGCGCCCCGCGTTGAGTCCCGAAGTCGACGTCGCCGGCGAGGTCTGTACGCTGTCCACGCTGCAACCGCAGTGGCGGGACGTCGTGCAGAGCCTGCTCGACAACAGCCGCGACGGGCCGCTCGACCTGTCGTTCGTGGTGCCCGGGGCCGCGCCGCTCGGCTCGGCGCGGCTGCGGCTCGACGACACGCCGCCGCGGATCGAAGCGGAACTGCTGCGGTCCGCCGCGCGCACCGTCGCCGCCGGCTCCGAGCTCGGCTGGCGCGCCGCGGACGACATCGGCCTCGCGGAGGTCCACCTCGAAGTGCGCTGGGCCGACGGCCGCGGCCACGCGATGCCGCTCGCGGGCGTGTCCGGCGAACTCGCGCTCGGCTCTGCGCTCGCGACCGCACTCGGGTCGACCGCCGAATGCGGGCCCGGCGAGATCCTCTGCCGGGCTCGCGACCGGGCCGGCAACACGGGCACCGCGGTGGTGCCGTTCGACGGCTGCGACGTGCTGGCGCCGGCGGTCGTCGAGGTGACCGGTCCGGCCGGCGAGCCGTTCGTGCCGTGTCTGGGCGGCCGCGGCCGGCTGCGCGTGCGCCTGTCGGAGGCCGAGGCCGGCTGCACGCTGGCGATGGGAACCGACGGCTCGACCGTGTCGCTGCGCCTGTCCGGCGCCGGCACGTGGCACTCCGTCGAGGTGCCGGCACCGGGCACGGCCCTGGCCGGCGCGCCGTCGCCCGTGACCTTCGTGGTCACCGATCCGGCCGGCAACACGAACGAGCGCCAGCTGCCGGTGGTCTGGCGCGACCGCAGCGTGCGCCTGGTGGTCGCCGGGGCGGCTCCGGGGTCCACGACGGTCGGCCAGGAACTCGTGCTGGCGAGCCGCGGGGCGCGGGCCACGGTGCGCTGTTCGGCCGGCTGGCGGGTGGTGCGCGCGACCATCGAGTTCGGCGGTTCGGCGCCGGATTCCGGCGAGGGCGAGGCCGTGCGCTGCGAGGACGTCGTGCCGGGAACCGCGCACCTGCGTTTCCTGGATCTGCCGCCCGGCGCGCACCGGCTCCACGTCCGGCTCGAGGAAGTCGATGCGCCGGCCGGCCACCAGGACGAGGTGCTGCCGCTGCGCGTGCTGCCGGACGACGTCGAAGTGCGGCTGCCGGCCGCGCGGCCCCGGTTCCTGCCCGGGCTGCTGCAGGCGGGCGTGCTGGCGGAGCGCGGCGACGCGCTCGTGCAGGGGCCGGGCTGGCGCGTCGACGCCGAGGTGCTGCCCTACCTCGGCGGCACGCTGTGGCTCGGCGGCGAGACGCTGGCGCCGGTGCAGATCTCGCCGCGCGCCGGCGGGCAGGGCACGCTGCTGCCCGAGGTCCGCCCCGTGCCGGGCCGCAACGTGCTCGCGGTGGAACTTGCCGACGTGCTCGGCCGGCCCGTGCGCGTGCTGGCCGGGGACCGCGACGCGCCGCAGTGGCAGCAGGCCGGGCGGGCGATCCCCGTGGTGGCGGACTTCTGGTGGCACGATGGCCGCCCGCAGCTGGTCGGCGAGGAGCTGTTGGTCGAGTTCGGCCAGCCAGCGCGGCTGCGGCTGCGGCTGCCGTTGCCCTTCGCGCCGGCGGAACTCGGCGAGCTGCGGCTCGGCATCGCGCAGACCGAGGTGCCCGCGCGGGACCTCGTGGTCGAGGGCGCGACCTCGGTCGCGACGTTCGAGGTGGCGTTCGAACTGTGGCGGTCCGCGGCGCAGCTCGGCGACCAGCCGCGCGAGGCGTTCGCGGCCCAGCTCGAGCGGCGCGCGACCGCCTACCTGCTGACCCCGGCCGGCCGCCACGAAGGCCTCGAGGTGAAGCTGCGCACGGTGCGCAGCACGCTGCGCGCGGCAGTGCTCGGCGAACTGGCCGTCGTGCCCGAACCGCTGGCTGCGTTGCGCCTGGTTCCCGTGCTCGCGCCGGACGGGCCGTTCGCCGAGCCGGTGCCACCCGCGGCGCCGCCCAGGGCCCTGTTCCGGCCGCAGGTGCCCGTCGCGGTGCGCGCGATCTCCGACTTCCTGCTGCAGGATCGCGAACTCACCTGGGGCGAGGCCCGTGCGCTCGCCGCCGTGTCGGCGGCGCGCCGCGACGGCGTCGACAGGCGGCTCGTGCACGCCGACGATCCGCTCGGCAGCGCGCGCCTGGACCCGGCGAACCTGCTGCCCGCCGCCGTCGCCGCGGCCGATGCCGACCGGCCGGTCAGCGGCGTCAGCTTCTTCCAGGCCTACGCGTGCTGCCGGCTGCTCGGGCTCGCCGTGGCCGGTGATCCGGAGTTGTTCCGCCTGCCGCTCGGTTGCGAACTCGAACTCGCGGCCTACGCGGCGGCCCGGCAACCCGCGTGCAACGGCCCTGCGGCAGCCGGGCACGGCGTCGCCGCCGCGGCGTTCCGCGCCGCCGCCGCGGCGCTGCAGCGTGGCCAGCCGGCGACCGCAGCGGCCGACCTCGCGGCCGGCGACGCCGTCGCCGCGCGGCCGGGCGAGGTGATCGTCGGCCTCGACTTCGGCGTGCGCGAGTGGGTCGGCGACCTGCCGCACGTGCCCGGCGCGGAACTCGTGCTGACCGAGTGGATCGGCGACCACGAGAAACACCTCGAACGCCTCGCGGCCTTCGCCGCAGGCGTGGCGCCGCCGCCCGACCTCGCGCGGGCCTTCGCCACCTTCGGCGTCGTGCGCGGGCTCGCGCTCGGCGAGGTCGAGGGCCTGATCGACGAGGCCGGCGCACGGTTGCCGCCCGAGGACCTCGACAGGGTGCCCGGCAGCGTGCCCGGCGTGCTGCGCAGCGAGCAGTTGCGCCGGGACGGGCGCGACCTGCTGTCGAACGGCCCGGATCCGCGCCTGCTGCTGACGGGCTTCCGCGTGGCCGGCGGCCGCGCGCTGGTGGCCTTCCTGCGGGGGCAGCGATGAAGCGGTGCCGTTCGCCGGTGCCGGGGCTCCTGCTCGCGCTCGCCGCGTGCCAGACGCCGGCGGGCGAACTCGGCAGCCTCGCCGACGCGCCGCCGCTCGACTGCGCGGTGCTGGTCACCGGCGGGGCGTTCCTGCAGCCGGGCGCCACCGGGCCCGGCACGTTCGGCGCGCCCGCGGAGGCGGCGCCCGTCGAGGATCCCGAGCCCGCGCCCGCCGAACCGATCCCGATGGCGGACGTGCTCGGCGTGCTCGGCGAGGCGCGCGTGTTCCGCCGCGTCGAGGCCGATGCCGGCGCCGACGGCGAACGGCGCCGCGCCGTGCTGGCCGCGCTGACGGCGGCCGGCGCCAGCCCCGCGCTGACGTCGTACCTGCAGGAAGCGCGCGACCGCGGCTTCGACCTGTTGCTCGTCGTCGAAGGGCTGCAGGACGGTCCGATCGAGTCCCAGGGCGTCAACGGGCGTTGGCCCGTGACGCTGGTCGCCTGGATCCTGCTGGGCCTCGGCGTGATGATCCCCGACCACTCGTTCGAGTCGCGCGCGACCCTGCGCGTGACCCTGCGCGACCTGCAGACCGGCCGCGTGCTCTACGAGCGGTTGCTGGTCGGTGGACCGATCGACCTGTCGCTGTCCGAACGCGGCGACTGGTGGGGTCTCGTGACGTCGATCCTGGTGCCGCCGTTCTGGGTCGGCGACGACCCCGACAGCGTGCGCGCGGCGGTGCGCGCCGTCGTCGAACGGCGCCTGCTGGTCTCGCTCGCCGGCGACCTCAAGAGCGAGTCGGCGCGCCAGGGGCTGCGCCGGGGCAGCGTCGCGAGCCTGTCGCTGGCCGCTGGCCCCGCTGGCCCGGAACTCGTCGTCGAGGCCGCGGAGAGCCTCAGCGTCGTGCGGCTGCGCGCCGCGGCCGGGCCGGACGACGCGATCGCCGCGGCCTTCGCGTCGTCGCTGCTCGGCTCGATGCAGCGCGACGGCGAGAGGTTCCGCTACCGCGCGGCGCTGCCCGCGGCCGTGCTCGGCCAGGACCTGCAGGTGCTGGTCGGCACGATCCGCGGCGGCGTCGCTTCGGGCACGTTCGCACCGGGAGGCCGGCGGTGAAGCTGCCGGCCGGGCGTGCGGTGGGAGTGGCGTCGCACACCGGCAGCGTGCGCGTGCACAACGAGGACGACTACCTGCTCGGCGCCCTGCTGCCGGGGCCGCCGGGGCTGCTGCTGTGCGCGATCGCCGACGGCATGGGCGGCGCCGTGGGTGGCGCAGAGGCGAGCCGGTTGGCGCTGCGCGCGCTCGGCGCGCGAGTGCTCGACGGGGCGGACCCCGCCCCGGTCGAGCAGCGGCTGCGCGCGGGGTTCCAGCTCGCGGCGGCGCGCATCGCCGAACAGGCCGCGTCGGTGCCGGCACTGCGCGACATGGGCACCACGTTGACGGCGCTGTGCCTGCAGGCCGGGAGCGCCAGCGCCGGCCACGTCGGCGACACGCGGCTCTACCGTCTGCGCGGCGGCGAGTGCGTGCAGCTGACCACCGACCATGCGGTGCGCGAGCCGGACAACCTGCTGCTGCGTTGCCTCGGCGGCGGCCAGGCGCAGGTCGAGCCGGACTGCTTCTCCGTCGACCTGCGCGCGGGCGACCGCTTCGTGCTGGTCTCCGACGGGGTCTGGAGCGCCGTGCCGGCCGCCGGGTTCGCGGCGCTCGCGGCGCGCGGGGAGCCACAGGCCGCGGCCGAGGCGCTGGTCGCCGCGGCGCTGCGCGCGGGCGGTCCCGACAACGCGACGGCCGTGGTCGTCGACGTGCGTGGACCGGACGGCGGCGCGCCCGTCGACGCGCCGTTGCCGCGCGAGGAGCGGCCGGCGCGGGCTCCGGCGTGGCCGAAACCGCTGTCCCTGCGCGCGCCGCGCTGGCCGTGGCTGCTGCTGGTCGTGGCGGCGGCGTTCGTGGGGCTGACGGTGCTGCGCGCCTGGTTCGACGTCGACGCGCTCGCCTGGCTGCTGCGGCGGCGGTGATCGGCGGGCTGCCGGGTTGCCCCGGCGGGCTCCGCGGGCCACGATGCTGCGGCCCCTCACGATCGCCGATGCCCAAGAAGTTGCAGCGCAGGATCCCCGTCCCGAAGCAGGCCGGCTCGCCGGCGCCGGCCGGTGCGGCGGGGCAACCGGGCGGCGGCGCAGCGGACGGCCGCCGCTCGCTGTTCGCCGCGCGCCGCGTCGCGCCGCGCGTGCTCGCGGAGTTCACGAGCCAGCTCGCGGTGCTGCTGAACGCCGGCATCCCGATCAGCAAGAGCCTGCGCATCCTCGAGGGGCAGCTCGCGCCGGGCCCGATGAAGCGCATCGCCGGGAACCTGCTCGAGGACGTCGAGGGCGGCACGTCGCTGTCCGAGGCGATGCAGAAGCACGGGGCGACGTTCGACGCGCTCTACACGAACATGGTGCGCGCCGGCGAGGCGGGCGGCGTGCAGGAGGAGATCCTGAACCGCCTCAGCACCTTCCTGCAACAGAGCGAGTCGATCAAGTCGCGCATCAAGGGGGCGCTGGCCTACCCGATCGCGATCCTGACGGTGGCCTGGTGCTGCTGCTCGTGTTCGCGTTCGTGATCCCGAAGTTCAAGTCGGTGTTCGAGAGCATGGGCAAGAAGGACATCATGCACTGGACCACCGAGACGGTGATCGGGATCGGCGAGCACATGCAGGTCTGGTGGTGGACCTACCTGCTCGGCGCCGTGCTCGCGGTCGCGCTGCACCGGCTGCTGCTCGCCAGGGCCGCGGGCTACCGCAGCGTCATGCACCGGCTGGCGCTGCACCTGCCGCTGTTCGGCCCGCTGGTGCACAAGGGCCTCGTCGCGCGGTTCGCGCGCACGTTCGGCACGCTGATCCAGAGCGGCGTGCCGCACCTGGAGGCGCTCGACATCCTCGGCGCGTCGACGCGCAACGTGCACATGCAGCGCGCGATCGCCGACGTGCAGGGCTCGATCCGCGAGGGTGCCGGCTTCGCGGTGCCGATGGGGGAGAGCGGCATGTTCGACGACATCGTCGTCAACATGGTCGACGTCGGCGAGCAGACCGGCGAACTCGACCGCATGCTCGGCAAGGTGGCGGACCGCTACGAGACCGAGGTCGACCGCACCGTCGACACGACCTTCAAGATCATCGAGCCGGTGCTGCTCGTCGTGATGGCCGTGGTGGTCGGCTTCATCGTGTTCGCGCTGTTCATGCCGCTGTTGACGATGATGCAGACCATGCGGAAGTGAGACCGTGCCGCTCGCCTGGCGCATCCTGCTGCTGGCGCTGCTGCTCAACGTCGTCACGATGGGCGTCGTGCAGTTCGTGGTGCACCACAGCCAGCAGCGCTGGTTCCGCGAGCAGCGCGACGTGCTGTCGCGGTCGGTCGCCGACTCGATCGCCGAACTCGAGCGCATCTACGCGCCGGAGCGGCTCGCCGACGCGCGGCAGGTGCGCGACCTGATCCTGTCGCCCACCGTGCACGAACTCTACGACGACGTCGTGGTCACGAGCGGCCGGCCGGGCTTCGAGGCGCCGATCTACCTGAACCCGCGCGGCGCCGTGCACCGCGACCCGGACACGTTCCCGCGCGCGCAGATCCTCGAGGGCCTGGTGCGCGCGCGCGAGGTCGAGGGGCGGTTGCCCGTCGCCGGCGGCTACTGCCTCGCGATCCGCCGGGACGGCGAGATCGCCGGCTACCTGTGGTTCCTGCCCAAGCACCCGCCGGCGCTGCCGGCGGCGCTGCCGTTCTGGACGTCGGTCGCCGGCGTCGCCGCGGCGACCGTGCTGTTCGGGCTCCTGCTGTTCGTGGCGATCCGGCGCACGATCGGCGTGCCGCTGCGCACGCTGCGCGGCGCCGCGGCCGCGGTCGCCGGCGGCGCCTACGCCGCGCGCGTGCCGGAGCACCTGGCGGGCGGCGAACTCGCGCCGGTGGTCGCCGCCTTCAACCACATGGCGGCGCAGGTCGAGAGCCACACCGCCACGCTCGAGCGGGCGGTGCGCGAGGCGGTCGAGCAGGCCGAGCAGAAGGAGCGCGCGCTGGTGCTGAGCTCGCGGCTCGCGAGCATCGGCACGCTCGCGGCGGGCGTCGCGCACGAGATCAACAACCCGATCGGCGGCATGCAGAACGCGGTGCACCGGCTGCTGCAGACGCCGGACCTGCCCGAGCGCCAGCGGACCTACCTGCTGCTGGTGCAGGACGGCCTGCAGCGCATCGCCGCGACGGCGCGCCGGCTGCTCGACTTCTCGCCGCGCCAGGCCAGCACCGGGCTGTTCGCGGTCGGCGCGGCGATCGAGCGCGCGCGCGCGCTGGTCGAGCACCGCGCGCAGAAGCTGCAGGTCGAACTCGCCGTCGCCGTCGACCCGGGCCTGCCGCAGGTGCGCGGCGACGCGCACGAGATCCAGCAGGTGCTGCTGAACCTGCTGCTGAACTCGCTCGACGCGCTGGAGCAGCAGCGCCGCCGCGGGCGCGTGCAGGTGCGCGCGACCGGCGAGGGCGGCAAGGTCGTCGTGCGGGTCGACGACGACGGGCCGGGCATGGACCCGGCCGACCTCGGCCGCGTGTTCGACCCCTTCTTCAGCAAGAAGGACCGGCCCGACGCGAGCGGGCTCGGCATGTTCATCAGCTACTCGATCGTGCAGAACCACGGCGGCGAGATCACCGTCGACTCGCGGCCCGGCGAGGGGTTCCACGTGCGCGTGGTGCTGCCCGGGGCCGGCTGACCGCGGCCCCGGCACTTCAGGTCGCCTGCTGCTGCAGTTCGGTCTCGCTGCCGGAGAACAGCCAGACCTGGTTCTTGCCGCGCCGTTTGGCCTCGTGCAGCGCGCGGTTCGCGTTGCGGCGCAGCTGGTCGACGTTGCTGGCCGAGCGGCCGTCGTAGCTGTCGACGCCGATCGACACGGTCACCTGCTTCTGGTAGCCGGCGCTCTGCACGAGCATGCCGGAGATGCGCTGGCGGATGCGCAGCGCCGTCTGCACGGCCTCCGCCGGGGTCGTCTGCGGCAGCAGCACGCAGAACTCGTCGCCGCCGAACCGCGCCGCGAAGTCGGTCTCGCGCACGTTGCCCTTCAGCGCGTCGGCGACGCGCCGCAGCACCTCGTCGCCGAACGCGTACTCGGTCGAGTCGTTGACGGACTTGAAGTTGTCGACGTCGATCAGCAGCAGCGACAGCGGGTTCTGGTGGCGTTGCGCGCGCTTCCACTCCAGCGCGAGCACGCGTTTGCAGTGCAGTTCGCTGAGCAGCCCGGTCTTGAAGTCGATGCTCACCTGGCTCTCGAGCTGGCGCGTGCGCGAGTGCAGTTCGCGGAAGACGCGCCGGATCTGCAGCGCGTTCTCGATGCGCTGGGCGCACTCGGCCGGCGAGACCGGCTTCAGCACGAACGACTGGAACGGCACGCGCAGCTGCCGCGCGTCGGCCAGCGCCCGCAGGTCGTCGACGAGCAGGATCACGGGCACCGGATCCTCGTCGCACTGCAGCCCCTCGAGCAGGGCGAGTTCGACGCCGCCGGCGCACAGCACGAGGGGGTTCAACACGACCGCATCGGGGCGCGACTGCTCGAGCATGCGGTGGCTCTGCGCGAGCGAGTCGCCGACCTGGACCCGGTAGCCGCTGTGGGCCAGCGCGCCGCACAGGTCCGCGAGATCGTCGCGGTTGTGGTTCATCACCAGCACGACGGACGCCGGCGGCGTGTGGTCGGGCTGGGCGCCGGCCGCGCCGTGTCCCGGCCGGTCGATTGGATTCGCGGCAGAAGGGGCGGGGCGCTGCGAACTCTCCACGGGGTGATCGAGCGGCAAGGGTGCAGGAACTGCGGATGAAACCACCGCGCGGCGGGTCCGCAGGCCGGCCGTCGGGGGGACGCGCAAAGTTGCACGGGGAATGGTAGCGGGGCGCGCCGCAACCGGAAGGGCCTCGACGCCACGGCGGCGCGGGATGCGCCTTGACGGGCCGCAGGCCGTCCCTAGAATCCTTCGCCCCAACTTCCCCCGCCCGCTTCCAGCCGCAGGCAAGGAGCCACCGCACGTGCCGCTAGTCACCGCCCAGGAACTGATCGACGCCGGCGTCCACTATGGCCATCAGGCCAGCCGGTGGAACCCCAGGATGAAGCCGTTCATCCACGGCAAACGGCACAAGATCCACGTCATCAACCTCGAGGAGACGATCAAGGGACTCTACCGCGCGACGCACTTCCTGCGGCACCTCGCGGCGACCGGCGCGCAGATCATGTTCCTCGGCACGAAGAAGCAGATCCGGCCGGTGGTCGAGGCCGAGGCGAAGAAGTGCGGCATGCCGCCCGTCACCGAGCGCTGGATCGGCGGCACGCTGACGAACTTCGCGACCGTGCGGGAGCGCCTCGCGCGGCTGCTCGAACTCGAGCAGCTCGAGACCACCGGCGGCATCGAGAAGTACAAGAAGAAGGACCAGTCGACGATGCGCCGCGAGATGAAGCGCATCCGCCGCAACCTCGAGGGCGTGCGCGACCTGCACGGCTTGCCGGGCGCCTTGATCGTGGTCGACCCGCGCCGCGAGGACAACGCGATGCGCGAGGCCAAGCGCATGAACGTGCCGGTGATCTGCGTGCTGGACACCGACTGCGACCCGACGCTGGCCGACATCGTGATCCCCGCCAACGACGACGCGATGAGCTCCGTGCAGCTCGTGCTGGGCAAACTGTCCGAGTCGATCCAGGAGGGCCGCAAGCTGTGCGACGAGATGACGCTGCGCGACGCGCAGCGCACCGCGGCCGACGACGTGCGCAACCGCCAGGCCCCGGGCCGGCGCAGCACCGAGGGTCGCGAGGGCGGCGGCGGCGGCGGCCGCGGCGGCCGCGACGGCGGCGGTCGCCGTGGCCCGGGTGGTCCGGGTCGCCGCGGCGGCCCCGGCGGCGGTCGCTACGGCGCGACCGGGCATGCCGAGTCGGTCTCGATCGGTTCGGACCGCGCCGAGGCCGAGGCTCCCGAGGCTCCCGCGGCCCCCGCGGCCCCCGAGGCGCCGGCGGCTCCGGCCCAGTAGCTGCGCGCCCCGTCCGCAGCGAACGTCCTGCTCCGCGCTCCCCGAGCCACTCCCCGAGGAACTCCCATGACCGAGATCGATGCCAAGACCGTGATGCGCCTGCGCGAGATGACCGGCGCGCCGATGATGGACTGCAAGGCGGCCCTCAAGGAGGTCGCCGGCGACATGGACAAGGCCAAGGAGGTCCTGCGCAAGAAGGGCAAGCAGATCGCCGACAAGGCTGCGAGCCGCGAGGTCAAGGAAGGCAAGCTGTTCAGCTACGTGCACTTCAACGGCAGGATCGCGGTGCTCGTCGAGATCGTCTGCGAGACCGACTTCGTCGCGAAGAACGAGGAGTTCAACGCGTTCGGCAAGGGCGTGTGCTTCACGGTCGCCGCGAGCAGCCCGCCGGTGCAGTTCCTCGGCCGCCAGCAGGTCGACCCCGCGCTGGTCGAGAAGGAGCGCGAGATCGTGCAGGCCCAGACGCTGCAGACGATGAAGGGCAAACCGCAGACCGTGATCGACAAGGCGATCGAAGGGCGCATGGAGAAGTACTTCGCCGAGAAGTGCCTGATGGAGACGGCCTACGTCGATCCGACCGGCCACGGCGAGGCGCGCAGCGTCGAGCAGAAGCGCACCGAGCTCGTCGGCAAGATCGGCGAGAACATCCAGGTCCGCCGCTTCGTGCGCTGGGAGCTCGGCAGCTAGGCCGGTACCTCCGGGCCGGGCCCGCCGCCCGCCCGACGCTCGCGTCGCGGGCCCGTCCGGGTAGGCTACGCCCGCGCCATCGCCCGCCCGACCCCGAGCCCACCATGCCCACAGCGCCCGCCGCGAAGCACGTCCACAAGCACATCAAGCGCATCCTGCTGAAGATCAGCGGCGAGAGCCTCGGCGAGGACGGCTGCGGCGTCGCGCCGGCCGTCGTCGCGGCGGTCGCCGCGCAGATCGCCGGCGTGCACCGGCTCGGCGTCGAGGTCGCGGTCGTCGTCGGCGGCGGCAATCTGCTGCGCGGCGCCGAGTTCGCGAAGCGGGGCACCAACCGCGCCACCGCCGACCACATGGGCATGCTGGCGACCGCGATCAACGCGCTCGCGCTGCAGGACGCGCTCGAACGGGCCGGCGTCGAGACGCGCGCCGCCTGCGCGGTCGAGATGAAGACGATGATGGAGCCCTACATCCGGCGCCGCGCGATCCGGCACCTCGAGAAGGGCCGCATCGTGATCCTGGCCGGCGGCACCGGCAACCCGTACTTCACGACCGACACGGCCGCCGCGCTGCGCGCGACGGAACTCGGCGTCGACGCGATCTTCAAGGCGACCAAGGTCGACGGCGTCTACACGGCCGATCCGCAGCAGGACCCGGCGGCGAAACGGTTCGCCACGCTGTCGTTCCAGGAGGCGCTCGCGCGCGACCTGCGCGTGATGGACCGCACGGCGTTCACGCTGTGCATGGAGAACCGCATGCCGATCATGGTGTTCGACATGTTCGTCGAGGGGAACATGGAGCGCGCGGTGCGCGGCGAGGACATCGGCACCTGGGTCGGGTGACCCGTTCTCGCCGCGACCGGCCGGACCGCGTGGCCCGCCCGCACGGGCCGTTCCTGGGTGCCCCGGCCCCGCGGGCGCGCTAGAGTTGCGCCCCGTCGCCCCGCCGCACGCGCGGGGCCTCGATCGCCGAAGCCATGGACCCACATTCCGCCATCCTCACCGACCTGAAGCAGAAGACCGACAAGACGCTGAAGCACGTCAAGGATCAACTCGGCAGCATCCGCACCGGCAGGGCCTCGCCGACGCTCGTCGACACCATCCGGGTCGACTACTACGGCACCTCGACCCCGCTCGCGCAGATCGCCCACGTCTCGGTGCCCGAGCCGCGGCAGTTGCTGATCAAGCCGTTCGACGGATCCCCGCAGGTCGTCAAGGACATCGAGAAGGCGATCCAGAAGTCGGATCTGGGCCTGAATCCGCAGTCCGACGGCAAGGTGATCCGGCTGATCATGCCGCCGCTGTCGGGCGAACAGCGCCAGAAGCTCGTGCACAAGGTCAAGGACCTCGTCGAGCAGAACCGCGTGGCGATGCGCAACCTGCGCCGCGACGCCAACAAGCAGGCCGACCAGTTGAAGAAGGACGGCAAGCTGACCGAGGACCAGTGCAAGAAGGCCCACGACGCCGTCGACAAGGACCTGAAGGGCGTCGAGCAGCGGCTGGACGAGATGCTGCGCGCGAAGACCAAGGAGATCCTCGAGGAGTGAGCGGGGGCCTCGCCCGGCCTGCCCGGCGGCGGGGCGGCCGGAAGGCCGGCGTGCCCCTTGCGTACGGGCGCGCGAAGCGGTTCGATCCTTGCCCCTTTGCCCCCCGGGGGCGTAGCTCAGCCGGTAGAGCAGCGGCCTTTTAAGCCGTAGGTCGCAGGTTCGAGCCCTGCCGCCCTCACCACGCCATCGCCGGCATCGGCCCGCTCCTCCTCTGATGATCGACCCCGAGTTCCTGCGCATGCTCGTCTGCCCCAGCTCGCGGCAACCCCTGCGCGAGGCGACGGCTGCGGAACTCGAGGCCGTGAACCGCGCGATCGCCGCGGGCGGCGTGCGGAACCGCGGCGGCACCACGGTGACCGCGCCGCTGTCGGCCGGGCTCGTGCCCGCGGGTGGGGGCACCGTCTACCCGATCCAGGACGGCATCCCGATCCTGCTGTCCGCCGAGGCCGTGCCTCTGCCCGGCGGGGCCGGTCCGGGGCCGGCGAAGGGGACCTGAACCACCGTACGCCGCAACGCGGCGTCTCACCAACCGACGAAACACACCTTCGACGCCGCTGCGGCGTTTCCCTGGGAGCCCGGACGCCGAGCTCCGGAGAATCCCCGCCGCCCCCGCCGCGGCCTCCGATCCGCCGAACGATATCCTCCGCATACCCAAGTCATGGCGCAGCACTCCGACCAACCGCCCGTCCCGCCGGCCCCGGCCCACGCGCACTTCGACGAGAAGTCGGGCATCTACGGGTTCTTCCGCCGCCACCAGAAGAAGATCCTCTACACCGTCGTGCTGTTCACGCTGCTGACGTTCTCGGTCGGTGGGCCGATGCTGCAGGCGGTGAGCAACCTGTTCAAGGTGGAGCGGCCGATGCCGACGATCGAAGTCGGCGGCCGGCGCGTCCCGATGACGGAGGAAGACGGCGACTACGGTCAGGCGATCGCGCGCTTCTACGGGGCGCTCTACACGGTGCTGCCCGGCATCGACGCGGGCGAGGGCGGGCACAACGAGCTGGGCACCGTGCTCGCGCTGCTGCGCCGCGCCGCGATCGAGCTGGGCCTCGACGTGTCGATGACGGAGGTCGACCGCGCGCTGGCGGCGCTGCGCGAGAAGAGCAAGCTGGCCTCGGACGCGCAGCTCGCGAGCCAGCGCAACTTCCAGTCGCTCGCGCAGTACCGCGACCTGATGAAGGAGGCGATGCGCATCGGCCAGCTCGTGCGGCTGGAGACGCTGCTGCTCGACAACTCGGACGCGGCCGTGCTGCAGCAGGTGATCGCCGACAAGGAGAAGATCACGCTGCAGGTCGCGACGTTCGACGAGAAGGCGCTCGAGGAGGCGCTGACGAAGGCCGGTGGCCTGACCGACGACGGCCTCAAGAAGTGGCTCGACGGCAAGCCCGAGACCGACAAGCACCGCATCGGCGTGTTCGACACGAACCGCGTCGAACTGCAGATCGGCGCGGCGCTGCTCAGCGGCTTCGATGCCGCGCAGTGGCAGGACTCCGCGCTGAAGGACTGGAAGGCCGCCGACGACCAGCTGAAGAAGACCTACGAGCAGGAGAAGGAGACCCGGTTCAAGCTCGAGGACGGCAAGGGCTTCAAGCCGGCCGACGACGAGGCGGTCAAGGCCGAGGTGCTGAAGCTGCTGCAGCTCGACCAGGTCATGAACCACGTGCTCGGCCAGCTGCGCGAGAAGCTCAACGAGTCGATGCAGGACGTCAACAAGGAGATGCAGTCGGCGAACGAGGCCTGGGGCAACCGGCAGGCCGTCGTCAACACGGCGACCCAGGCCGTGGCGACTGCGAAGCAGAAGCTCGCCGAAAAGCCCGACGACCCGGCGCTGCAGGAAGCGCTGGCGCGCGCCGAGAGCGACCTGCACCAGGAGAAGGAAGCCCTGACCGCGCTCGAGAACAACCGCAAGGCCGCCGAGGAAGCCCTGAAGCAGAAGCGCGCGGCGTTCGACTTCGGCGCCGCGTTCACGGAGCTGACCAAGGACAAGCAAGGCTTCGTGCTGAAGGCGTTCGCGGGCAAGCGCAACGCCGAGGCGCTGAAGGACCTCGAGGCGGGCGACCTGGGGCTCGGCCAATGGCCGCTGTCGATCTACGCGACCTACCTGCAGAACCAGGGCGACCTCGGCAACATGCCGGGGCGAACCAGCAAGGCCGTGATCCTCTACCAGGTCAAGGACGTCGAGGTGCGGCCGCTGAAGCCCTGGGACCAGCTGAAGCCGCTGCTCGAGGGCGCCTACTACACCGAGAAGGCGAAGACCGAGGCCGAGGCGAAGAAGAAGACCATGGAGGAGGCGCTGCTGCGGCTCGCCAAGGCGAAGATCCCCGACAAGGTGGCCGAGCTCGAGGGCAAGCGCGCCGGGACGGTCGACGAGAAGCTCGCGAACTGGGTGAAGGACACCGAGGCGGACCTCGCGAAGGCCGAGAAGGTGCTCGCCGGCGAGGCGCAGGAGGGCACGCAGGCCCACGCGGCGTGGACCAGGCGCCGCGACATGCTGAAGGAGCAGTTGGCCAAGAAGGACGAGAGGCGCAAGACGATCGACGAGGAGGTCGGCAAGCAGATCGAGCACGACGTCGGCGAGGCGGCCAAGGGCAGACACGCCGAGGTGCTCGCCGAGGCGGCCGCCGCGGCCGGGTTCACCGTCGCCGAGTTCGGGCCGCATCCGAGAGAACTGTCGATGAAGCCGCGCTTCGACCAGGCCTACGACCACACGGTCGTGTTCCTGTTCCAGAACCACGCGCAGATGAAGGCCGGCGAGTCGACCGGCGTGGTGCAGGACGTGACCAACCGCCGCTGGCACGTCGCGTGCTGCACGAAGGTCGAGCCGCTGACGGTGGCAGACGTCGACCGGCGCGAGTTCGAACTGCTGCGCAAGGGCTACGGCTTCTCCAGCTACGCCCGGCTGCGCGCCCAGATGGCGTTCGGGCAGGCCTGGACGCGCGAGGCGCTCGAGAAGCGCTACGCCTACAAGCCGGCACTCGGCGAGCAGCGGGTCGACGAGCCGAAGAAGGAAGGCGGCAAGTAGGCCGGCCGGCGGGATCCGGCAGTCCCGGCGAACCACGCTCGCCCGGCCCGCTCAGCCGTGGTCGCGCCGCGCGAGCGCCAGCACCGAGTGCCCGCACGGGAACGAGCACCAGCGCAGCGGCCAGCGTTCGCTCGACATCGCCGCGGTGAACAGCCGGTTCAGCCACGCCGGCAGCTTCACGCTCATGTTGTTGTAGCCGGCCGGCAGCCGGCCGAGCCGGTCCAGGACCTTCTGCCACAGCACCGACGGCACGATCAGCGGCAGCAGCAGCGAGTTGAAGTAGCTCGTCTTGGTCGGCACGAAGCCGGCGTGCCGCAGCAATCGCCGCATGCGGCGCGCGGTGTAGCGCCGGCAGTGGTGCGCGGTCCTGTCGTTCTGCGACCAGAGCCACTGGTAGGCCGGCACCGACACGAACACGGAGCCGCCGGGGCGCAGCACGCGGCGGACCTCGCGCAGCGCCTGCTCGTCGTCGGGGATGTGCTCGATCGTGTCGAACAGGCAGACGAGGTCGAACGTGCCGTCCTGGAACGGCAGTTCGTAGCCGGAGCCGCACAGCACGCGCGCGAAGCCGCGCCCGCGGCAGTGGGCGACGTACTCGTGGTCGATGTCGAGCCCGGCGACCTCGCCGTAACGCTGCAGCGGGCCCAGCATGCCGCCGGCCCCGCAGCCGATCTCGAGCACGCGCCGGCCGGGTCCGGGCGGCGGCAGCAGGCGGTCGAGCACGTCGAAGAAGATGCGGCGCCGGCTCACGAACCAGAAGTGCGTGTGCTCGAGCTTCGCGAAGGTCTCGTAGGCGACGCGGTCCATCGCCTCACTTCGGCGCGGCGGCGACGATCATCTCGTCGCGCGGATTCACGTAGAGATGGCAGCCGCGCAGCAGGCCCAGCGGCTTCGCCAGCAGCCCCGGGATCCGCCCGAGCCGGCCCGCGCGCTCGGCGAGGAAGCCGAACGACACGTACTTGCCCGCGTAGGCCGCGCCGATCTCGAGCGCGCGGAAACCGCAGTCGTCGAGCAGCCGGCGGATCGTCGCCGGCGTGAAGTGGTAGAGGTGTTCGTGGTGTTTGTAGTGGTGCCAGCGCCTGCCGAGCAGCCGCGCCCAGCGCGAGGCCACGTTCTGCGTCTCGAGCAGCAGGTGGCCCGTGGGCTTCAGGAGCCGGCGGATCGTGCGCAGCACCGCCTGCGGGTCGGGCACGTGCTCGATGACGTCCCACAGCGTGACCAGGTCGAACGACTGCGGCCCGTAGCCCTTCTGCGCCACGGCCTCGTCGAGCGTGCCGACGTGGATGCGCGCGCTGCCGAGCGCCTCGTTGGCCTCGCGCGCGATCGCCGGCGACACTTCGACGCCGTGCACGTCGTGGCCCGCCTCGCGCAGCACGCGCAGGAAGTAGCCCGCCGCGCAGCCGACGTCGAGCACACGCGCCTGCGCCGGCAGCCAGCGGCGCACGAGGGCCATGCGCTTTCGGTAGGTCTTCAGGTAGAGCGCCGCCTCGCGCGCGTAGTCGGAGTAGCCGCGCAGTTTCGGGTTGTCGCTCTTCCAGTAGCCCTCGTCGTAGATGTCGAGCAGCGCCTTGCCGCACAGGCGCGGGGTCACGTAGACGAGGCCGCAGTCGTCGCAGGTCACGACCTCGAACGGCCCGTCGCGGAACTTCACCGTGCGGCGCGCGCCGCCGCACAGCTGGCAACTCGGGATCGCGACGGCGTCGGCGAGCACGCCCGAGGACGGCATGGGCAGCTGCCCCTTCGGCGGGGTCTGCATCAGCCGGGCTCCTGCTGCGTGCGCATCGTTTCGGTTCGTGCGGGGGGCGGAGCAGTCTATCGTCCGCCGACGCGGTCCGCCGGATCCCGTTTCGGGACCGGCGCGCTGCGCTCGAGGAAACGCTTGCGGCAGATCGTCCTGAACATCTTCCAGGCCGTGCGCGCCTGGCGACCGAAGGTGTCGGAGTGTTTGGACTCGCCGCCGATGCGGCTGCTGTAGGTCACCGGGATCTCGATGACCCGGCAGCGCTCCTGCAGCGCGGCGCACATCATCTCGGGCGAGAACGCGGGGCCGGTCTGCGACAGCCGGTGCCGGATGCGCGCGAAGGTCGCGCGGTGCAGCGCCCGGTAGGTGCAGCCGACGTCGGTGAAGCGAGGTTCGTGGGGGCGCAGCCACAGGAGCTGCAGGAACTTCGCCATGAACACGTTGCCCCAGCGCAGGAACGACCGCATGTTCGCGCCCTGCTCGAGCATCTGCCGGGTCGTGCGCGTGCCCATCACCATGTCGGCGTCGTCGAGGTAGACGAGCAGCTTCTCGACGTCGCGCGCGCGGAAGCTGCCGTCGGCCTCGACGAGCACGAGGATGTCGCCCGTCGCCGCGGTCATGCCCGCCAGCAGTGCCGCGCCGTAGCCGGCCTTGCTCTCGGCGACCACGCGCGCGCCGGCCGCGGCGGCCAGCTCGGCCGTGCGGTCCTTGCAGTTGTTGTCGACGACGACGATCTCGTCGAGGTGGGGTTCCTGCCGGAACTCCTCGACGACCTTCTGGATCGTCGCCTCCTCGTTGTAGGCCGGGACGACCAGCGAGACGGACCGGGTGCGGAACATGGACGCGCCGAAGGATAGCGCGCGGCCGCGGGCTGGCCACGGCGATGCCCGCGCGTCGTGCCCCCGGGCGGGGCCCTGAACTGCCGGCCGGACAATCCGTTTGTCGCGTCATCCGGCCGGATCTAACCTCAACCATCGCCATGAAGCGCACGCTCCGCTGCCTGCTCGGGCTCCTGGCCCTCCTGCCCGCCCACCTGCCCGCCCAGCAAGGCGCTGCACCCGCGCGCAAGCAGGGCACGATCTACAAGGAAGAGGTCGACTCGCTGATCCGCGTCGTGCGCGAGACCGCCCGCAGCCGCGAACTGCCGGCCCTCGGCGGCGACTCGGTGCTGGCGACCGCGAAGATCCTCACGGCGATGGGCCATTGCCACCGCTTCTACGACCTCAACGCCGGACCCGTCGTGCGCCCGTCGCTGCAGTTCCTGATCAGGCACCGCAAGGCCGACGGCAGCTTCGGCGACGTCGCCGCGACCGCGTGGACGGTCGACGCGCTGCTCGCCTACGACCCCGAGGGCTACCGCGAGGAGGTCGAGCTGGCGCGCCGCTGGCTCGCCGCGCGGGGCGGCGAGCTCCCGGGCCTGCAGCCGGAGGTCTCCAAGGTGCTCGCCCAGGTGCGGGCCGACGTGTTCCCGCAGCACCTCGGCGCCGCGGCGCAGCTCGTGCCCGGCTGGCTCGCCGCGCCGGACACCCTGCCGCGCGAACAGGCGGCCGACGCGCTCGTGCAGCTCGTCGCGTGCCAGGTCGCGAACCGCCTGCTCGACAAGGCCGGCCAGCAGCAGCCCGAGGCCAGCGCGGTGTTCACGCCGGCGCAACAGCAGGGCTTCGCGTTCCTGCTGGCGCAGCAGCAGGACGGCGTCTTCTCGGTGACCGTGGCGCCGGGCAAGTCGTTCCCCGACCCCGGCTTCACGGCGCTCGGACTGCTGGCGCTGCAGACCAAACCGAAGGCCTCGCGTTCGGCCGAGGAGCAGGCGACCCTCGAGAAGGGCCTGCGCTGGCTGCTCGACCAGCAGGAGCCCGACGGCACGATCGGCAAGCAGGTGCCCAACTACACGACCTGCGCGGCCGTCGCCGCGCTCGCGCGCTGGGGCGACCCGACCGCGCGGCCCGCGCTCGAGAAGGCGCAGAAGGCGATCCTCGGCTTCCAGAACATCGAGCAGTCCGGCTACGACCGCCGCGATCCCGACTACGGCTCGATCGGCTACGGCAACAGCCAGCGCGGCGACCTCAGCAACCTGCACTTCTCGCTCGAGGCGCTGCGCACGACCGGCCTGCCGGCCGACCACGAGGCGTTCCAGAAGGCGCTCGTGTTCCTGCAGCGCACGCAGAACCTGAAGGCGACGAACGACTTCTCCGGCAAGGTCAAGGACCCCGATCGCCAGGGCCAGGTGATCGACGTGACCCCGGGCGACGACGGCGGCGCCAGCTACTACCCCGGCAACTCGAACGCGGGCTACCTCGTGCAGCCCGACGGCAGGTCGGTGCCGCGCAGCTACGGCTCGATGACCTACTCGCTGCTGAAGTCCTACACGCTCGCGGGCCTGCCGGCCGGCGACCAGCGCGTGTTGGCCGCGGTGAAGTGGATCCAGCAGAACTGGGACCTCGCGACGAACCCGGGCGCCGATCCGGCCCTCGGTGAGAAGGTCAAGTACCAGGGACTGTTCTACTACTACATGGTGCTCGCGCAGGCGCTCGACCTCGCGGGCCTGCAGCAGGTCTCGGTGCCCGGCCCGAAGGACGAGAAGGGCCAGCCGACGACGGTCCAGGTCGATTGGCGCAAGGCGCTGCGCGCGCAACTCGAGGGCATGCAGCGGCCCGACGGCAGCTGGCTGAACGGCGAGAACGGCCGCTGGTACGAGAACCTGCCGCTGCTCTGCACGTGCTACGCGATGGTCGCGCTGGAGCTCTGCCGGTGAACCCGCCGGCCGGCCTGCCGGCGCTGCCGGCGTGGTTCCGCTTCCACCAGGGCGAGGCGGTGCACCTCGGCGGCTTCGCGCCCGACGGGCCGCGTTGGTTCGACCTGGGCCCGCTCGACGTGATGGCGCTGCTCGCGCAGGGGCAGCTGCGCCTGCCGGACCTGCACGCGCGCATGGCGCGCGCGCGGTCGATGAACGCGCCGCAGCGCTTCGCGGTGCCGGTGCCGCGGCCCGGCAAGATCCTCTGCCTCGCCAAGAACTTCGTCGCGCACGCGCGCGAACTCGGCGGCGAGGCGCCGCCTGAGCCGATCTTCTTCGCCAAGCTGCCCGACACCCTGCTGCCGCACGAGGCACCGGTGGTGATCCCGCACTGGCTCGACTCGCGCGTCGACCACGAGGCGGAACTCGGCCTCGTGCTCGGCTTCGCCGATCCGCACGGTCGCGGCGCGAAGTACGTCGATCCGGCGGCGGCGCCGGCGCTCGTCGCGGGCTGCACGGTGATCAACGACGTGACGGCGCGCGCGCTGCAGGGCAAGGACCGCGAGCAGAAGTTCCCGTGGCTGCGCAGCAAGTCGCTCGACACGTTCTGCCCGGTCGGGCCGTTCGTGGTGCCGGCCGACGCCCTCGACGCGGGCGACCTGCGCGTCACGATGCGCGTGAACGGCGCCGTGCGGCAGGACGCGCGCACGCGCGAGATGGTGTTCGCGGTCGCGCAGGCGCTCGCGGCGATGGCGCGGTGCACGACGCTGCGGCCCGGCGATCTGATCGCGATGGGCACGCCCGAGGGGGTCGGCCCGGTGGTCGCCGGCGACGTCATGGAGGCCGAGGTCGAGAAGCTCGGTGTGCTGCGCAACCCGGTCGTGCGCGAGGCGCCGCCGCGGTGAACCCGGGCAGCGCGGAGCGGGGGTGGTGGTGGGTCGCGCTGCTGCTCGTGGGCTTCGTGGTCGCGCTCGCGCTGCGCACGGCGGTGCCGTCCGAGGACGGCGTGTCCTACCTGTGGATGGCGCAGCGGTTCGCCGCGGGGGACTTCGGCGCGGGGCTCGGCGCGGTGTTCCCGCCGGGGTTCCCGCTGCTGTGCGCGCCGCTCGTCTGGCTCGGCCTCGACGTGGAACGCGCTGCCCTGGCCGTCAACGCCCTGAGCCTCGCGCTGGCACTGTGGCCGTTGCAGCGTGCTGCGCAGGCGACCGCGCCGGGTGCGGGCTGGCCCGCGGTGTTGGCGTTCGCGGCGATCCCGCTGTTGCCGCGGCTCGCGGCGGAAGCCTACAGCGAGCCGCCGTTCCTGCTGGCGATGGCGTGGGGCACGTGGCTGGGCGTGCGTGGCCGGTGGCTCGGGCTCGGCTTGGCGGCGGGGCTCGCCTTCTGGATCCGGCCCGAAGGACTCTTGCTGCCGCTCGCGTTCCTGCTCGCCGACCCGGCCCGCGCGTGGCGCGCGCTGCTGCCCGCGGGCCTCGGCGTCCTCGCGCTCGCGGTGTTGCGCGGCTGTGCTGGGGCCGGCTTCGACCCGCTGCCGCTGCTCGCCTTCCACGAACTGCGCGACGACCTGCCCGGGCGCGGCGACGTGCTCGCGAACCTGCTCGCGGTGCCGGGCGGTTGGCTCGAGGCGTTCGGGCTCGTGGGGCTGCTGCCGCTGCTATGGCTCGCGGCGCCGGCGCGGCGGGCGCTGTCGCGGCCGCACGGTCCGCGGTGGCTCGCTGCCGCAGGCTGGGCCGTGCTGCTGCAGGTCGCCGTCGTCTGCACGTTCGTCGTGCGGCGGCGCTTCTTCGTCTCGGCCGCGGTGGGGGTCGCGCTGCTCGGCGGCGCGGCCCTCGCGGCGTGGCCCGCGCGCTGGCGGCGGCTCGTGCTCGGCCTCGCGCTCGTGTTCGGCGGCGTCGTCGGCTACCGGGGCACGATCGATCCCGACCGGGCGGTGGAACGCGAACTCGGCGGGTTCCTGCGGCAGCAGCTGCGGCCCGGGGAGACGGTCGCGGGCGATCTGCCGCGCGTGATCTGGTTCGCCGGCCTGCCGCCGCCGCCGCCGCGGCACTTCGATGCCGACCAACTCGCGGCGCTGGCGGCGGCGCCGGCGGTGCGGTTCGTGGTGATCGCCGCGGGAAGCCGCCGCGAGTCGTCGCGCGAGGTGCTGCCGTTGCTGGTCGGCTCGTTCGCGCCGGCCGAACTTCCGGAGTCACTGGCGGCCCGCTGCGCGGAGCGCGGTCTCGTGGTGCTCGCGCGCCGCTGAATGCGACAGGGCTTCGGTCGCGGGGATTCCGCCGGAGGTCGAACGGATGGACCCGAGCGACCGCAAGTTCGTCGCGTTTGCGCTGGCTGGCGGGGCTGGCGGGGCTGGCGCGGACGGGTGCCGCGTGCCGAACGCGGTCGACACGGGCTGGTGGGTGATTGGAGAGTGGCTGGGTGGGACCGGGGTCGGCTCTGCTCGGCTGCTCTTGCCGGTTCCGTTGGCAAGCCGCCCCGAGTTCGAGGCTGACCTGGCCTCCTTCGTCGAAGCGCCGGCTCTCGGGGCGCCAGGCATGTGGTAAGCTCGCTGTCCACGGTGCCGAAGCAGTTGTCCGCGCCTCGTGCGGCGGCTGGGCATCATCCCCGTGGACGCCGAACAAGGCAGCGAATGGCAAGGGCAGCGGTGTATCTCGAGACCAGCGTGATTGGCTACGCCACAGCGCGGCCGAGCCGAGACCTCGTGGTGGCTGGGCACCAGCAGGTCACGCGGGAGTGGTTTGCCTGTCGCGCGGGCGCGTACGATCTGTTCGTCTCGCAGCTCGTGGTCAGCGAGTCCGCCGGCGGCGACGAGGATGCGGCTCGGGAACGGTCGTCGTTCCTCCGCGACATCCCTCGACTCGGTACCACCGAGGCGGTAGGGGATCTGGCAGCCAGGTTGGTTGCCAGTGGAGTCGTGCCGCGAAAAGCCGCCGAAGACGCCCTTCACATCGCCGTCGCCGCGGTCCACGGTGTGGACTACCTGCTGACCTGGAACTGCAAGCACATCGCAAATGCACGAATGCGCCAGGCGATCGAACGTGTGTGCAGGGAGGCCGGCTACGAGCCGCCGGTCGTGTGCACGCCCGAGGAGTTGATGGAAGATGAATGAACGCGAGGATCCCATCGTGGCGCAGATCCGGCAACGGAGGGAGGCCCACGCGCAGTCCTTCGACTTCGACCTGAAGCGGATCATCGAGGACCTCCGGCAGAAGGAACACGAGTCGGGCGCGCAGGTCGTGCATCGACCGCCGCGGAAGGTCCAGGTGTTGCCCGAGCGGTCGTCGGCGTGACCTGCGGGGGCCGCTCTCGAGACCAGGGCTGAGGGTCGATTCTCGGTACGTCCGGTTTGCGACAGGAACCGTGGGCCGCGATACCGCAGCGACGAACCGCGCAGCTCGGTGGCTTGAAGGCGCGGCAGGGTGGGGGGCCCCCCGAGTCGTACGGCTGCGGACCGTGCCGCAGCAGCAAGGTCTCGAGCCAGGCCTGCACGGTCTGGCAGAGCACGGTGCGTGTGGCACTGCGGCGCGCGCGAGCGGCGAAGTTCCTCACGCTGCGGCTGTGCTCCGAAAGGCGCCGCGGGTGCACCGATCCGCGCGTGGTCTTCTTCGCCGGCCGACCTGCCGCCGCCGCAAGACCTCGCGGCGGCCGCCTGCCCCACCCACGACTCCGTGCGGTGCTCAGCGGGTGACCACGGCGACCGGCGCTGATGCCTGCCAATGGCGCAACGTCGGATCGAGGTCGAGGGCGACCGCGAACAGCGCCTGCCCGATCGGCACCCCGGTGGTGGCGAAGCTGTGTTCGCCCCCCGCGTCCAGAGTGCCGACGAAGGCCGGATGCCCGCTCGTGAACTGCGCCAGCAGATCGGCCAACGCCGGATCGAGGCCGAAGAACCAGCCGTGCGGAAACGCGCCCGGCAGCAGCGTCAGCGCGGTGAACGACAGGTCGCCCGGCACCCCGCGGCTCCGTTCGAGCCGCAGGTCGCCCGGTGCGGGGCCGGGCCGCAGCCGCAGCGCGAACGCCCCCGGCACGTCGGCCCAGGCCGCGTCGACCCGCGCGCCGCGCTGATTGGCATTGGTCGTGAAGTACTCGTGCGTGCCGATGCCGAACCCGCCCCGCGCGAACGCGGCGTCGTTGGTCTGCAGCAGCAGTTCTCCGTCGAGCCGGAATTGCAGCCCCGTGCCGACCGCGTCGAGCCGGAAGCGCCGCCACGCCGTGCCCGGCACCCAGCGCGGCATCGGCAGCAGATCGGTCAGTGCGCCGTTCTGGACGCGCAGGCAGCGCACGCGGCCGTCGTGGGAATCCCAGGTCAGGGCATAGCAGGCGCCGGCCTGCGACTGCGTGCCGTCGAAGGCGCCGTTCGCCTGGTCGCGCACGAAGATGCCGAGCCGTTCGAAACCGTCGGCGGCGAGCTGCGGGCGGTGTTCGCACAGCAGCTCGGCCTGCACCGCCACGTCGGCGACCAGCCCCGCGGCGAGCCGGATGCTGTCGGTGCCGCCGGACGGGTCCATCACGCGCAGCGCCGTCGCATCCCCGCTCGGCGGCGGCGGCGTGGTCGGCACGCTGGTCGGGGCGGCGAACTTCGGCATCCAGGCACGCTGCGGGCCGGCGGTCGGGAACGTGTCGGTGACCGGGAACGACGCCGCCGTGCCGCTCGGGTAGCGCCAGCTGTGGAACGGCCCTTCGTCGCTGAGCAGCGGATGCAGCACCGGATCGGCGAGCACCGCGTCGACCGTGGTCAGCGCGCCGTCGACTTCGCAGGTGCGTGCCACCAGCCGGATGCCGTGGCTGTAGTCGACGTGGCTCTGCGTGTGCACCTTCGACAGCGGTTGGATCGGCGTGCCGTTCAATTGATGCCAGCCGTAGATGCAGACGCGGCCCGGCCAGCTGCCGATCAGCGCCGAGGCGACCACGTCCTTCTTCTGTCCACCGGTCAGCAGCGTCTGGCTCTGGCCGCCGCGTTGGCTCTCGATCTGCAGGTGGTGCTGGTGGAACAGTTCGACCGACAGGATGTCGTAGACGTTCGGGTTGTAGGGGAACGGCGCCACGCGCACCGGCGCCTGCGCCCAGATCGCGTCGACCATCCGCCGCGTCGGCAGCGCGCAGTCGAGGCGATCGGCGAGTTGCTGCGCCAGCGTCGGCGTCATCGGCATGCGGAACCAGTCATTGTCGGCACCGAGGCCCAGATAGTCGCGGCTGCACCAGAACGTCGCCGTGCGCGGCTGGCCCTGGATGGTGGCCTGGGTGGTGACCGGCACCAGCGTGCGCAGGAACGGCGGCACGTTGCCGGCGGCGAGTTCGTGCCACAGCAGCGTCTCGCGGTCGGTCAGCGACAAGCCGCGCAGGTGGCCGAGCAGCTGGCTGCCGGTCGGCGCGCCGGGCTGGCGCGGCGGCAGCACCAGCCCTGGCGGGAACTGGGCCGGGGCGAGCGAGCACGCACCGAGCAACCACAGCGGCAACAGACGGCGCATGCGGTGATCGTAACCGCTGCGGAGATCGACGAGCACGCTTGGCTCTTTGGGCCGGGGACCGTTCCGCGTTGCGAGCCTGCGCGGGCCGGGTCGAGCCAGGACGTCGGGTGCCGGCGAGGACCGGCGGGACGAGGCCCCCGCACCGTCCGCCGCACGCGGGTGCGGGCCCGGTGGCACTGCGTGTGCGCATACGCGACGATGCGCGGCGTGACGCGACCGTCCGATCCGCTCGACACGGTGCTGGCCTACCACGAGGCGACCCGGCACCACTACGACCGCTACGCGAACTCCCTCGGCTACCTGGACTGGGCCACGCAGCCGGACCCGTTCCGCCGGTTCGCGGGCAGCGAGCGGCAGTTCCTGCCGCGGACCGTCGCGCGGTCGCCGCTGGCCTACGACCGGCTCTTCGACGGCGCCGGGATCGTGGCCGAGCCTTGTACGCGCGACAGTCTCGCCGACTTCCTGCGGCATGCCCTGGCCGTGTCGGCGTGGAAGCGCTTCCAGCACTCGCGCTGGGCGCTGCGCGTGAACCCCAGCAGCGGCAACCTGCACCCGACCGAGGGTTACCTGCTGCTGCCGCCCGGCAACCCGCTGGGCGAGGCCGGCCTGTTCCACTACGTGGCCGCGGACCATGCGCTGGAGCGGCGCGCGGTGGTGGCGCCGGAAACGTGGCGGCGGGTGTTCCCCGACCTGCCGGTAGGCGCCTTCCTGGTGGCGCTCAGCTCGATCCTGTGGCGGGAGGCCTGGAAGTACGGCGAGCGTTCGTTCCGCTACTGCCAGCACGATGTCGGCCACGCGCTCGCGGCGCTGCGGCTGTCGGCGTCGCTCGCGGGCTGGCGGCTCCAGATCTGTCCCGAGTGGTCGCACGCAGCGCTGGCGACCGTGCTCGGGCTCGACCGGCCGGATGGGTTCCTGCCCGAGGAGCGCGAAGAACCCGAACTGCTGGCCCTGGTGTGGCCCGCCGCCGTCGACAGGCCCCGGCTGCCGGAACCCGACCCGGCGGCGCTGGCGGCCTGGCGCGGCAGCGCGTGGTCGGGCACCGCCAACCGCCTGAGCCAGGACCACCACGAGTGGCCGATCCTCGGCGAAGTGGCCGATGCCACGCAGAAGCCGGCCGGCATCGCCGCCGAGCCCCTGGCGCACCCGGCGCGGCCGATCGCCGACCTGGTGCCGGCACCCGACGCACGGCGCCTCTTGCAGCAGCGCCGCAGCGCCGTGGCGATGGACGGCAGGAGCAGCACGTCCCTCGTGCGGTTCGTGCGCCTGCTGCAGCGTGTGATGCCGGCCGCGGGCGCGCCGTGGGACGCGCTCCACTCTGCGCCGCAGGTCCACCTGCTGCTGTTCGTGCACCGCGTCGACGGCCTTGTGCCCGGGGTCTATCTGCTGCCGCGCAGCGCCGAGGGAGAAGCGCGCCTGCGGGCGCTGGCCCGGCCCGACTGTCGCTGGCAGCGCCCGGACGGCGTGCCGGCCGATCTGCCGCTGTGGCTGCTGCTGCCCGGCGACTGCCGCAGCGTCGCCAGGAACGTCTCGTGCGCGCAGGACATCGCCGGCGATGGCTTCTTCTCGCTCGGCATGCTGGCGCACTTCGAGCCGGCGTTGCGCGCGCGCGGCGCGTGGTTCTACCGCAACCTGTTCTGGGAGACCGGCGTCATCGGCCAGGTGCTCTACCTCGAGGCCGAGGCCCTGGGCGCCCGCGGCACCGGCATCGGCTGCTTCTTCGACGAGCCGGCGTTGCAGGTCGTCGGCCTCTCGGGTCTGGAGTTCCGCAGCCTCTACCACTTCACCGTCGGCATGCCCGTGGAGGATCCGCGGCTGACCACCGAACCGGGCTACGGCGGCTGATGGTGCGGTGCATGGCGGCTGTCGGAGGACAGGTGGAACCAGCTGCGAAATCGGCCGCGCGGTGACTGGCGCCGGGGCCGCCTGCAGGGCCGCCGCGGCGTGGCGCCGCGGCCCGTCAGGTCGCCTTGCCGGGCTCGTGCTCGCGGCAGATCCGACTGGTCTGCTCGGTTGCCAGCGGTTCATCCGTGAGCCCGCAGCGGGCGTCGCCGGCACCGGGGCGGAAGTGGTGGCAGGTACGGCACACACCGAACGTCCGCCCGCCGCGCGCTCGCTGCAGGTCGACCAACAGGCGCTCGAGGCGTGCCGCGAGGTCGCCGGCATGCGCGGGTCCGTCGAGCACGGCCGCCAGTTCACCGGCCACGAGCCGGGTAGCCATCCGCCTGCCCTTGGCGGTCGGCTGCAGGTGCACGCGGCGGGCGTCGTCGGGATCCGGAGTCGCCTGGACCAGACCTCGCTGCTGCAGCACCTGCAGGGTCTGCGACACGGTGCCCTTGGTCAGGCCGAGGTACTCGGCGACCGCCTGCGGCGAGTTGCTGTAGCGGTTGCAGCGGGCCAGGTACGCCAGGGCCTGCGCCTGCACCGGCTGCAGTTCCCTCTCGGCACCGAGCCGCCGAGCCTCGCTCCGCAGCAGGTTGCCGAGGCGCTCGAGCAGTTCGTGGACCCGCGCGCCGGACATGCCAACATGGTATCGGCTCGCTACCACCTTGACAACGCCCCGGCCCTTCGCCTACTGGTATCGACTCGACACTACATGAGGAAACCCACATGCACAGTTCCCGCCTGATCCGGTCCGCTCTGCTGTTCGCTGCCGCCGGTCTGTTCGGCTGCGCCACCACCGCGCTTCGCCCCGGCGACGCCGTGCCGTTCCCGGCCGGCTACCGCGACTGGCACCACGTCAAGTCGATGGTGATCCAGCCGGGCCATCCGCTGCACGATGCGTTCGGCGGCATCCACCACGTCTACGCCAACGCCGCGGCTCGCGCCGGGCTCGCGTCCGGCCGCTACGCCGACGGCGCGGTGTTCGCCTTCGATCTGCTCGAGGCCAAGGACGGTGGCAATGCCATCGAAGAGGGCCCGCGCAAGGTGCTCGGCGTGATGCACCGTTCGGCGACCGCCTACCGGGACACCGGCGGCTGGGGCTTCGCCGGCTTCACCGGCGACGGGGCGAACGTCGTCAAGGACATGCGCGCGCAGTGTTATCTGTGCCACGAAGCGCAGCAGGCGCATGGCTACGTGTTCACGCAGGCCCGCCCGTAGCGACCGGTCCCGCCGATGCGGTCGCCGCGAACGCGCTCAGCCGAACCGCGACCGGACCAGCGCCGCGAACACGATCCACAGGAAGGGGCCAGATGGAACCAGCTGCGAACCCGGCCGCGCGGTGACCGGCGTCGGGGCCGCTTGCGGGGCCGCCGCGCCGTGGCCTTCAAGACCCCGGCGCGGCCAACAGTCGCGTCGCGCCGGCGAGCACGGCCGTCTCGGTGCGCAGGGTCAGCGGCCCGAGACCCCGCGCTGCGAACCCCGCGGCCAGCAGGCGCTGGAGTTCGCGCTCGGTGAAGCCGCCTTCGGGCCCGACGACGAGCAGCACCGGATCGGCGACCGCCGGCCCGAGTTCCACGTCGGCGACCGTCGCGACGAAGCGCGCTTCGGGCAGCGGCATCGCGCACAGTTCGTCGAGCGTGGCGGTCGGCTCGATCCTCGGCAGGACGAGGCGGTCGCACTGCGCACACGCGGCGACGAGGATCCGTTCCCAGGTCTTCCGGCGCTCGGGCTGCCGGTTCGTGCGCTCGGTCAGGATCGGCCGGAAGCTGCGGATGCCGACTTCGGTCCCGTGTTCGAACAGCCAGTCCGCTCGCGGGCTCCTGGGCAGGGCGCAGGCGACATCGAGCACGAGTCGCGGCGATCGGCCCAGCAGGCGGGCGACCGGCGCGCCGACCGCGACGATCACCTCCCGGCCCCGGACCTCCAGCACCGTCGCTTCGACTTCGGCGCCCGCCCCGTCGAACAGCACGACCGGGTCGCCGGGGCTGGTGCGCACGAGCCGCCCCAGATGATGGCCGAGGCCAGGACGCAACGTCGCCGGGCCGGGCGGCGGCAACGGACTCACGAAGTAGCGACGCGCCATCCCCCGAGTGTAGGAGGTCGATCGCGGCCACGCTGCCGTCCATGCGTTCAGGCACGGCAACCGCCGAGGGCCGGTTGCCGCCGAGAACCCGAGTTCGCTGCGGCGGCCCGCGGCCCGCGTTTCCGGGCGATCGCAGTGGCCGGGCGGTTCCGGGGCCGCCGTTTGCGTGAGCAGCAAGTCCGTGTGGAGTGCGCACGCCGTGCCCGTAGGCTGCAAGGCCGATGGCCGATCTCCCGCGCCCCGCGCCCCGCACCTGGAGCGATCGCGTCTTTCCCTGGGTGTGGGCGGCGCTCGGTCTCTTCCTGGTGATCCGCACCGGAATCCGCGAGCGCGGCGTGATCACCGACCACCTGGAATTCGGCCGGCGGGTCCTGATGGGACTCGACCTCTACGCGCCCTTCACGGAGCCCGGCGAGCCGCTGCATCCGCCCTACCCGCCGAGCTTCGGCCTGCTCACGGCCCCGTTCTCGCTCCTGCCGGAGGCCGTCGCACGCTTTGCGTGGGGGATCACCCAGGTCCTCGCCCTGTGGTGGATCGGCCTGCGCCTGCGCGGCTGGCTCACGGTGCTGGCGCCGCAGCACCTGCCGCGGCTGCACTGGCTGCTCCTCGGCGCTGCGGCGATCGGCTCGCGCTACATCCTGCGCGACGCGCACGGCGGCGGCGGCAACCTCGTCAACCTCGCCCTGGTGCTCGGCGCCCTGCACCACGCCGAGCGCGGCAGGCCCATGGCCGCCGGCGCGCTCCTGGGCTTCTCGCTGGCCACCAAGCCCACGGGAGTCCTCCTGCTGCCGCTGCTGCTGCTCTTCGGCCGGCGCGCGGCGGCCGCGGCCACGGTGCTGTGGGGACTGTCGTTCCTGGGGCTGGCGCTCGGCCTGCTGGGCCAGGGGCTCGCACCTCTCGAGCGCTGGCTCGGCGGCACCCTGGCCTATGCGCGGCAGGTCGATCTCTTCGCCACGCCCGCGGAGGGCTTCCCGCCGTTCACCTGGATGAACCAGAGCCTGCGCTGCGCCTTGGCGCGCTACCTCGGCGACGTGCCACCGGCGTTCGCCGAGCAGGTGCCGGGCTGGTTCCCCGGCCTGGGACTGCCCGCGACGACCGAACAGTGGTTGCGCCTCGCGGGCAGCACGGCGCTCCTGCTCGCCACGTTCGCCTTGGCCTGGCGGCGCCGCGCCGGGGGGCGCGGCAGGCCCGCGCTGGTCGCGGCCGTGCTGGCGCTGAGCCTGCTGCTCTCGCCGATCTCGTGGAAGGCCCACCATGTCGCCCTGCTGCCCGCGTTCTTCCTGCTGGCGCTGCAGTTGGCGGAGGGGCGGCGGCGGCTGTGGTGGTTCGTGGGTGTGTACGCGCTGCTCTGCGTCGTGGGGGAGGAAGTGCAGGGCAAGGCGGTCAAGAACCTGCAGCAGAGCCTCTACCTCACCACGGCGGGAACCGTGTTCCTGTGGGCGGCCAGCCTGCTGGATGCGCGCAGGAGGAACGAGACAGGCCCGGCGGGATCCGTTCCCCCTCCGCAGTGAAGGACCCCGAGAGGCATCTCCTGCACCGGGGCGGCGGCCACGGCCTTGCCGGCGGCGCGCGGCCCCGCGGGCAGCATCAGAAGCGCAGCGTCTCGACCGTGGCCGTGGTGCTGACAAGGTCCTGGCCGCCGAACAGCACGACGGTGCCGTCGGGCAGCAACTCGGCGGAGTGGCCGCCGCGCGGCGCCACCAGGTTCGGCAGCACCGACCAGGAGTTGCTCGCGGGCGAGAACAGCTCGACGTTGGCGATCGAGGTGGGGGCCTGCAGCGTGCCCTGCGCGCCGCCGCAGACGACCACGCGGCCATCGGGCAGCTTCGTCGCCGAGTGCAGCGCGCGCACCGTGGGCATGTTGGCGGTCGTCCAGCTGTTGGCCGTCGGGTTGTAGTACTCCGCGCCGCTGATCGGCGCCGCGTTCGTCGCACCGAGCAGGCTCGGCACGTAGATGCCGCCCGTCAGCAGCACGCGGCCGTCGTTCAGCGTGACCTGGTTGTAGTGGTGCCCGGCGCGGCCCTGGGCCATGTTCGGGCCGTTCGCCCAGGTGTTGGGCGACGACGGGCTCCAGCGCTGCACGGCGGTCGTGCTGACGGCCGAGATCTATCCGAACGGGGGTCTGCAGTGGACGTACCGGGGCCAGAGGGAAAACCTCAAGGCGCACCGGGCCGGTCCGAGAATGAGAATCCCGGAGAATCCATGGCCGACCATACCGTGCACAGCACCGGGCCCGTGGCGAGCACGTCGGCCCCCGCCGGGCGGTCGCCGAACCAGCCGTCGCACCGGCAGCACGCGGCCACCCCGCGCCGGCGCGGCGCGGCCGACAGCGCCACGGTGCACCCGGCCGCCGCGGTCGCGCTGCGGCTGCTGCGCGAACGCGTGCTCGCCCGCACCCGCGCGCTGCTCGAACTCGACGACGCACCGCTGGTGCCGGCCTTCGCCGAGGTGGTCGAGGCCGAAGCGGCGCCGGCGTTCCTCGGTCGCCTGCTGTCGGCGCAGAACCAGATCGCGGCGCGGCGCGCCGCGGCCTGGCCCCCGGACCGCGTGCGCGACGCGCTCGGCGCTGCCTTCGTGCAGGGCGCGGCGGAGACGATCGAGGTGCTGGCGGCGGACGCGGCCCAGGGCATCGACGGCGTGATGGTCGTCGCCGAGGTGCTCGCCGAGCACGGCCGCCGGCTCGCGGCGCTCGCGTCGGCGCCTGCCGCCCCGGCCTAACCGCCGTCGATCACGTCGGGATCCTCGACGGCGACGTCCTCGTCGCGGTGCAGGAGCCAGCCGTCCGGCAGCGACACCACCTGCGTGCTGCCGTCCTTGCAGCGCCGCGCGCGCAGCGCCGCCTCGGGATACGGCAGGTCGCGCGGCAGCTGCGCGAGCAGGCCCTCGAGTTCCGCCATCGTCTTCACGAGGTGCAGCGCCGGCAGCAGGCGCCTCGTGCCCGGGAAACCCTTCAGGTACCAGCCCGTGAACTTGCGGATCTGGGCCATGCCGTTCGTTTCGCCGAAGAACGCGGTCAGCAGCGCCGCGTGCTCGCGCAAGGTGTCGGCGACGGCGCCGAGGTCGGGTGGGGGAGGCGGCTCCTGCCCGTCCAGCACCGCGCAGAGTTCGCCGAACAACCACGGCCGTCCGAGGCACCCGCGGCCGACGACCACGCCGTCGCAGCCGGTCTGCCGCAGCAGGCGCAGCGCGTCCCAGCACTCGAACACGTCGCCGTTGCCGAGCACCGGGATCGTGCGCACGTGCTGCTTCAGCGCGGCGATCGCGTCCCAGTCGGCCTGCCCCGAGTAGAGCTGTGCCGCGGTGCGGGCGTGCAGCGCCACGGCGCGCGCCCCTTCGCCCTCGCCGATGCGGCCGGCCTCGAGGTAGGTCGGCAGCGTCCCGTCGATGCCCTTCCTGAACTTGATCGTCACCGGCACGGCGCCCGCGGCGGCCACCACGCTGCGCACGATGCGCGCGAGCAGCTTCGGCCGGGCCGGGATCGCCGCACCGCCACCCGCGGCGGTGACCTTGCGCACCGGACAGCCGAAGTTCATGTCGATGTGGTGCACGCCCCACTGCTCGACGAGTTCGCGCGTCGCCTGCGCGAGCGTGTCGGGGTTCGTGCCGTAGAGCTGGATGCTCTTCCTGCTGGCCTCGTCGGCGCCGAAGGAGGCGAGCTTCAGC
>VGXW01000009.1 GCA_016873195.1 Planctomycetota bacterium
TTTTTGCCGATCTTCTCGATCTTGCCGGTCTGCAGGTCGAGCACGGCGAGTTCGCTGCGCCCGCCCGACGCCGCCTCGTCACCGCCACCACCAGGACCACCCCCCAGACCGCGCCGGCCACCCGGCATGCCCTGACCACCGCGTCCCTGGAAGCCGCCCGGGAAACCGCCGGGCATGCCGCCTGCACCCGGCGGCCCGCGCCGCGCGGGCTCGGTGCCGGTCGCACCCGGTTCGGTCTCGGGCTTCGTCTCGCCTTCGGTCTTCTCCTCGGGCTTCTTGCCCTCCTTGGCCTCCTTCGCCTTCTTGCGCAGGTCCTCGATCTTCTTGTCGCGTTCCTCGACCTTCGACTTGCCGATCGAGAACACGACGTAGCGCCCATCGAACGAGAACCGCGCGCCGCTGGCGAGCGGCACGCGGTGCACGGTGTCGCCGGTCGACTGCCGGATCTCGAGCACGCCGTCGCCCCACTGCGGCTCGATCTGGTAGGCGACCCACGAGCCGTCGAGGCTGTAGGTCGTGCCGCGCAGGGACTTCCACTGGTCGTAGTCGTCGTGCGTCAGCGCGCGGGGAGACTGGGCGGGGAGCGTCGCGACCGCCGCGAGCAGCGCGGCGAGCGCGAGGAGACGGCGCGGGGAGAGACAGAGCATCGAGTACTCCTGCAGAACGCGATCCGGGACGGGGCTTCGCATCTTACGGAGCCGTCCGCGCGGCGGCGGGCGAGGTTGTCGCGCGTGTGTCCCGTTCGGCGGGCGGGGCGGGCGGGAACGGGCAGGGCACGCGGCGCCCTGCTGCCGGTGCGCCCCACCACCATCGGATCGGGCCACCACTTCGCCGGATCGCCGGACCGGTCCCGGGGGTCCATGACGGATCAGCCCGCCGCGCTCCGCCGCAGGTCCGCGAGCGGCGGCACGTCCCACTTCGCGCGTTCGCTGTCGGTCGTCCCAGGCTCCACCGGCCACAGCTCGGACACGCCGTCGCGCACGACCACCACGAGGCCGAACTTCTGCGGCTTGCCGGCGAGCCAGCGCAGCCGGTCGAACGCTTCGGCCGCGATGCGGCGCGCGCGCGGCTCGCCGCTCATCGCCGCGAGCGCCAGGGTCTGCGCGGCCTCGACCTCGGCGGACGTGTCGCCCTGCACGAGCACGGCGGCCGCGGCGCAGCGGTCCGCCGCGCTGCGCAGCTCGGCGCAGTGCGCGAGCAGGGCCTGCCGGCGCTGCCGGGCCTCGTTCATCGGCGCACCGGGGCCTGCAGCAGCGGCGCCACGGCCTCCGCGAGCCGGCGGCTGATCGCGGCCGGCGCTTCGCCGGGACCGGCGACGACCAGCGGCAGGCCCCCGGCGGCGGCGCCGCGCAGCGCCGCGTGCAGTTCCTCGGGCAGCTCGTGCTCGGTGAACAAGACGAGGCGGATCCGCCGGCTGTCGCAGTAGCTGCGCGCGGCGGCCAGCGTCGCGGCGAGTTGCTCCGGCGACGAACGCGGCTGGCCGTCGGGGCCGGGCGCGGCCTCGGCGCGCGGCACGCCGAACACGATCACGGCGGGGCGGTAGCCGCCGAAGAACCGCTCGAACAGCTGCCACTGCTGGCGGCTGTGCCCGTCGACCGTCGGCAGGCACGGCACGTCGACCTTGTGCTGCAGCAGCACGCGCAGATCGCCGGCGAGCAGCGGCTCGAGGTGCTCCGTCGGCGTGGCCCGGTCGTAGAGCAGCTGGCCGCCGAGCAGGAAGACGCGGTGCGTGGCGGGCGCCACGTCGTGGATCTCGAACGGGCCACGCACGCGCTGCGCCAGCGCCTCGCACGGCGTCTGGCCGGAGGCCGGGCCGAAGACCTCGTCGAGCTGCCAGTCGTCCTGGCGATGCTCCCGCCAAGGCGCGCCGAACAGGACCATGGCGAGGAGTCCGGCAGCGGCCGCAACGCGGAGCGGCCAGAAGCGGAGCCCGGCCACGATGAGCACCGCGATCGCCGGCGCGAGCAAGTGCCCGGCCATGGTGGTGGGTTCGGGGAGTTGCAGCGGCGCGGTCGCGGCGCGCAACACGGTCGCGGCCGGCAGTCCCGCGACGATCACGCCGAGTCCGACTGTGCGCGCAAGGCCCGCCCTGGCCAGGGCCGCCGCACCCGCCGCCGCCAACCCGAGCGCCGCGCCGAGCCCGAGCCAGAACCACCACGACCAGAACACGCCCCGCCCGAGGCCGAGGTCCCGGATCACGAGGCGCTGCAGCGCCGCCTGGCCACCGCGCGCGACCAGCGCGAGCTGGCCGCAGTGGTCGTCGGCCACGACCCACGGATACCACTTGCCGGCGACGTTCGCGCGCAGCGAGCGGCCGCGCGCCTCGATCCACACGGTCGCGGTGTGGCCGGCGGCGAGCTCCGCGCCGCCGGAGCGCGGCGCGAACAGCGCCTCGTCGCGCGTGCGCCATGCCGGCCCCGCGCCGTTCGTCGACAGCCGCAGCACCGTGAACCGGCCGTGGAACTGCGTGTAGGAGCGGCCGAGGATGCGCGGCTCGACGAGCCGCAGCACCACGTCGAGGTCCATCGCCTCGCCGAGCTCGACGTCCATCGTGAGGTCGAAGTCGGCGTAGAGGAACGGCACCGAGAACCACTTCGCTTCGCTGACCTCGAACGACGTCGACGCGGTGCGCTCGAGGCGGTAGTCGTGCCGGTGCAGCCCCGGGATGCCCGAGCGCAGTTCCGCCGGCACGAGCGAGAACGTGCAGTAGCCGCCCAGGCAGCCGCACAGCACGAGCAGCAGGGACAGGAGTGGGCTCCGGAGCATCGGCGCGCATCCTATGCCGGGAACCGGGCGAGGAAACCGGCCTGGCTGCGCTGGCGACGCACGGGCGCGCCCCGTAGGGTCTGCTCCCGTGATCGCCAAGGAATGGACCGCCGACAACGCGGTGCTGCCCCACGTGGTCGCGGCCGGAGTGCGCCTGACGGCGGTGGACGGGCGCCTCACCGCGGTGGACCAGCTGCCCGCGGGTCCGGCCGCCGTGCGCCTGCAGGGCACGCTCCTGCCGGGCTTCGTCGACCTGCAGGTCAACGGCGCCGGCGGCCGCAGCGTCGACGAGAGCACCCCCGAGGCGCTCGACACGGTGGCGCGCGCCGTCTGGGACGGCGGCGCCGTCGCCTTCCTGCCGACGCTGATCACCGCGCCGTGGCCGCGGTTGCTCGCGCAGATCACCGCGGTGGCGCGCTGGATCCGGAGCTGGTCGGGCACGGGCGCCGAGCCGCTCGGGCTGCACGTCGAAGGTCCGTTCCTGCAGGCGCCCGGCGCGCACGACGCAAACTGCCTGCTCGATCCGACGCCGGCCCGGCTCGACGAACTGCTCGCCGCGGCCGACGGCACGCTGCGGCTCGCGACGCTCGCCAACGCGCGGCCGGGCGCAGCCGCGGCGGTCGCGCACCTGCGCCGGCACGGGGTGCCGGTGGCGCTCGGCCACTGCGACCGCACCGCGGGGTTTGCCGCCTGCGTCGACGCCGGCGCCGTGGCCGTGACGCACCTGTTCAACGTGATGGGCAACCTGCACCACCGCGACGTCGGCGTGGCGGGGTTCGCGCTCGACGAGCCGCGGCTCCTGTGCCCGGTGATCGTCGACGGCGTGCACGTGCACCCGGCGATGGTGCGCAACGCCTTCGCCGTGCTCGGCCCGGACCGCATGGCCCTCGTCACCGACGCCGTCGCCGCGGCCGGCATGCCGGACGGAGAGTTCCAGCTCGCGGGCATGCGCGTGCGCGCCGTGGACGGCATCGTGCGCGACATGGCCGGCCACCTCGCGGGCTCGGCGCTGACGATGGCGCGCGCGGCGCGCAACTTCCTGCGGTTCGTGCCGCAGGCGGGCCCCTGGACCCTGGCGCGCCTCGCCAGCGCCAACCCGGCAAGACTCGCCGGCGCCGCGGACCGTTACGGCTCGCTCGCGCCGGGCCGGGTCGCCGCGTTCACGCTGCTCGGCGACGACGGTTCGGTGCACTGCGTGCGTTGACCGATCGACGCCACCGCGGCGGCACCGGCGGCGACGGTCGCGGGCACGAGGAAGTGCCAGGTGCGCGCCCGCGGCGTGCCGTCGGCGCCGCGCACGGTCGCCTGCACGCGCACGCGCAGCGTGCCCTGGCCGGGCCCGTCCACCGGCAGCGCCAGCACCGCGGCGGTCCGCTCGACCATGGCGGCCGCGTGCCGGTCGCCGGCGAGCAGGCCGTCGCCGTCGTCGGCCACGTCGACCGAGCAGGGCGCGCCGGCGTCGACGGCTTCGCCGGGGCCGCACGGCAGGTCGATGCTGAGCGTCGCGTCGGCGTGCGCGGCGACGGTGATCGGCTCGGCGAGCGCCGCAGCGGGCAGGCCCACGTTGCGGGGTGGCAGCGCCGGCACCGCCGACAGGTCGACGCGGCGCAGCGCCCCGCCGCGCTGCGGCACGCCGGCGAACAGGCAGCCGGCCCCGGCGTCGGCGATCCAGAGTTCGCCGTCCACGAACGTGAGTCCGTTCGGCTCCACGAGCCCGTGCGCCGCGTCGAACAGCACCTCCGGCGGCTCGCCGTCGCGCCAGCGCAGCACCGCCGGCTGCCAGGCGGCCGCGACGAACACCTCGCGCCCGCGCACGGCGACCGCCGCCGGCCGCGCGATGCCGGTGGCGACCGTGCGGACCTCCGGCCCGCCCAGGTCGATGCGCCGCAGCGCGCCGTTCGCCGCGTCGGCGACGTACAGTTCGTCCTGCCCGGCGCCGAGACCGAGCGGCTCCGCGAACGCCGGCTCCGCACCGTCGCGCAGCGCGCGCGCGCCGCTGCCGAGCCAGCTGCCTGCCGCCAGCGTCTCGGGGTCGAACCGCCACAGTTGGTGCGCGCCGGCCTGCGCGAAGCAGAGGAAGCCCGCGTGCGCGCACGGGGCCACCGGCGCGCAGAGGCCCTGCTGGTCGCCGAACCCGCCGCCGTGCCGGTCCGTGCTGCGGCGGCCGTCGCCGCACCAGGTCGCGACGTTGCCCGTCACGCGGTCGATCGCGCGCAGCGTGTGCGAGCCGGCGTCCGCGACCACCACGTGCCCGAGCCGCAGGCAGAGGCCCGCGGGCAGCACGAAGCTCGCGACCTCGGCCGCGCCGTCGGCCGCGCCCGCCGAACCGCTGCCGATCGCGCGCAGCACGCGCCCTTCCCGGTCCACCTGGAACACGCGGCGATGGCCCGGCGCGGCGACCCACAGCGTGCCGCCGTCGGCGGCGAGCCCGCCCGGCTGCGGTGCTGGGACCGGTGCCGGAACCGGCGCGAACGTCGCCGGCGCGGCGCGGCCTTCGCGCTCGGCCCGCCGCAGCAGCGTCTCGATCGCGTCGACGAGGCGCCCGCGGGCCGGCTCGCCGCGGCCGCAGAACGCGACCGTGCCGTCGACCTCGGCGACCACGAGCCACGGCAGCGCGCGGCCGGCGAAGGCGCCGAGCAGCAACCGCTGCGCGTCGACGGCGGCGGTGATCGGCAGCGGCAGCGCCGCGAGGTGCCGCCGCAGCCGCGCCTCGTCCAGTTCGGCGGCTTCGATCGGCGTGTGCACGGCCAGCGCCGCGAACGCGCGGCCGGCGAAGTCGCGCTGCAGCGCGGCCAGTGCCGCCAGCGCAAGCCGGCTGTGCACGCAGCCGAGCCGCCACAGCAGCAGCACGACGACGTGCCCGCGCAGGCCGCGGAAGGACCCGAGCGGCGGGCGGTCGAGCCAGCGCAGCGAAGCGGGCAGGTCGGGCAGGCGGTGCGGGGTGGCGCTCACCGGCGGCGATGCTAGGTGCTGTGGCGGCCGACCGCACCTGCCGGCGCGGCGGCGCGCTACAATGCCCGCCGAACCCGTTCCCGAGGTACCACCCATGCGCATCCCCTCGACCTGGCTCGCCGCAGCGCTCGCCGCGCTCCCGCTCGCCGCCCAGGGCGGCACGACCGCCGTGCAGGACGTCGGCCTCACGCTCGACGGCGGCATGCTGACCGTCATCTACGGCCGCGACTGCGGTCCGTTCACCTGCCAGCCGATGTTCGCCGGCCCGGTCGGCATCGGCCAGCAACGGATCGTCTCGGTCTACGGCGCCCCGTCGCAGGTCTACGTGCTCGCGTTCAGCCTGGCCTCCTTGACGCAGCCGTGCATCCTCGTGCCGGGCATCGGCAACGCGCTGATCCTGGGCCACCCGATCGTCGTCGCGATCGGCGTCACGTCGCCGGCGATGCCCGGCAGCACCTGCCAGCAGGGCCGCGCCAACTACCCGTTCACCTTCCCGCCGACGGCCCCGCCCGGGATGCCGTTCGAGATACAGGGCCTCGCGATCAGCCCGAGCCTGGGCGTGCCGGCCTTCACGATCGCGCTGCGCAGCCAGATCCTGTAGCGGAATCGGGTGCGGGCCCGCCCGCGGACGCTGCGAGTTCGGCGCGCAGGCCCGCCACCGCCTGGTCCAGTTCGCCGTCGACGGGCCAGCGGCGCGCGCGCAGGAACCACGCGTGCGCCGCGCGCAAGCACCCTGGCTCGAGGCAGGGCCCGGCATCGTGCTGGAGCCGCCGCAGCAGCACGTCCGCGAACGTCACGGCGCCCTCGAAGCGCAGCGCCAGCACGAGCTCCGCGGGGAGGAAGGGCCGGTGCGGGCACAGCGGGGGCTGGCCGTCCGGCAGGTCGATCCCGCGCAGCAGCTCCCGGCGGCTGCCGAGCCGCCACCACAGAGGGTCGCCGACTTCGCGCGGGCCGTCGCCGCCCGGCAACGGCAGATCGCGCGCCGGCGACGGGCCACTGCCGCCGGACAGGGTCGCGACCAGGCGTTCGGCGAGCGCACGATGGTCCGCGAGCCCAAAGCCGAGCACCGTGTGCAGGTCCGCGCCGTCGACCCGCTCCGTGACGAAGCCACGGGAACCCGCCGCAAGCGGCGCCGCGACGAGACGTTCGTGCACCGCCAGCGCGTCGCCTGGGACCGGGGCCGGCTCGAGGCGTTCGCCGAGCCGCTCGAGCAGGCCGACGGGATCGGACCACGGGCCGCACCAGGTGCCAGAGCTCCGCGGCACGACCGAGCACGGCCGCTGCCCGGGTGGCCCGAGCACGAGCGCGGTCTCGCCCGGCCGCGGCGGCAGCACGAGGTGGCACTGGCGCTGCACGCGCGCGAGGTCCGGGCCCGAGAGGCCACAGCGGCGCCGCAGCAGGTCGACACCCGCCCCCGCCGCGTTGACGACGTGCCGCGCGCGGATCGCGATCCGGGCCGCCGCGACGGCGTCGACGAGTTCGGCGCCGCGCGCGCCGTGGCCGGTCATCTCGCACCGCGTCGCGAGCCGGGCGCCCGCGGCGACCGCGCCGAGCGCGTTCGCCAGCGCAAGGCGCAGGCCGTCGACCGCCGCGTCGAAGAACTCCACCACCGCACGCAGGCCCCGCACGTCGAGGCCCGGGAAGGCCGCCGCGGCGGCCGCGGGCCGCAGCAGCCGCGGCCGGCACAGGGTGCTGCGGCCGGCGAAGGCGGAGGCGAGGGCCAGACCGAGCCGCGTGCGGAACGGCGACCGGTCGCCGGCCCCGATCGGCAGCAGCACCGGCACCGGGCGCACGAGGTGGGGTGCCGCCCGCAGCAACCGCCCGCGCTCGCGCAGCGCGCCGGGCCCGTTCGCGGACCGACCCGGCGGCGCGCCGGCCCAGAGCCCGAATCCGGCCGACGTGGCGCCGGAGCCGACGTCGCGCGCATCGACGAGCACCACCGAGAGGCCGCGCAGCGCGGCCTCGCGCGCGATCGCACAGCCCCGCAACCCTGCCCCGACCACCAGCAGGTCGACGGCGGCGCCGTGCAGGTCGCGGGGATCGGTGCGCACGGCCGGCGATTGTGCCGCGGCGGCTGCCCGCGGGCCAAGCGGCACTGCCGGCGGGTGCCCACGCTCGCCCCGCGGACCCCGCGGCGCGCTACGCTGCACGCATGGACTCCTGCCGCGCCGCCCCGTGGTTCCATGCCGCGCTGGAGCTGCTCGACCTGCGCCGGCAGGACCGCGTGCTCGCCTTCCACGCCGGCCCCGCCGCGGTGCGCAGCCTCGCCGCGCTGGTCGGCGGTGCTGGTGTGGTCACGGTCGTGCAACCCGATCCGGCGGCGGCCGGCGCGGTCCAGGCACTCGGGCTGCCGATGGTCGAGGTGGCCGCGATGGAAGCACGCGGCGACGAACGGTTCGGCACCTTCGACGCGATGCTCGTGGCGCCGCGCTGGCTGCCCGCGTGGCCGCTCGGCGCCTACGCCGGACTGCCGCGGATCAACCTGCGGCCGGGCGGTCGTCTGGTCGTCGACGTGCCGGCCCCCGATGCCGTGCCGCAGCTGACCGCAGCGTGCCGCGACCTCGGCTGGCCCGAGACGCGGCTGCAGCCGTTGCGCGGCCAGCGCGACGACGACCTCACCGGCGCACTGCGCGACGCCGGCCTGCGGCACGTGCGCGCGACGCTCGCCGCGCACCTGCTGCACCTCGACTCGCCCTTCGACGCCACCGACCAGCTCGGGGCGCCGCTCGACGTCGGCGAGCAGGAGCGGCAGGAACTGGGCCGCGCGCTCGTGCAGCGGCTGGGCACGACCGGCGGCGCCGACGTGCTGGTGCACCGGACGCGCGTGCAGGCGCTGCGCTGAGCGCGCCGCGGATTTCCGGGTTTGCGCCGCCGATCGACGCGCTCCCGAGCCACTGCTGGTGGCGACGGCCGGCAGCGGCCGGCAGGGTTGCATCGCAGCCCGGGGCAGCGTAGCCGCGGGGAAGGCCGCGGTCGGCCGTCGCCGCTCCCACCCAGCGGCACCGCCGCCGCGGTCGCGCGCCTTCCCTCGCCGCGACCGGACCGGCATGATGGCCCGGCGAGACCCGCGCCCGCAACGGCGGCCCGCGGCGCCCGTTCTTCGGACTCGTCCGCCACCCGATCCGCCATGGCACTGAGCCAGTCCCAGCGCTTCTGCTCGTTCGACTCGCCGCTCGGTCCGGACGCCCTGCTGCTGCGCCGGATGACCGCCGAGGAAGGGGTGTCCCAGCTGTTCGTCGCCGAGCTCCAGGTCGAGTCCGAGAGCCAGGACCACGACGCGCACGACGTCGTCGGCAAACCGGGCCTCGTGAAGCTCGTCACCGCCGACGGCGGGACCCGGCTGCTGCACGGCATCGTCACGCGCTTCGACCAGGGCGGCCGCGACAGCCGCGTCGCCTACTACCGGGTCGAGCTGCGGCCCTGGCTGTGGCTGCTGACGCGGCGGGCCGACTGCCGCATCTTCCAGGGCAAGTCGGTGCCCGACATCGTCGCCGAGGTGTTCCAGGAGGCGAACTGCGCCGACTTCGAGTTGCAGTTGCAGGGCAGCTACCCGCCGCGCGACTTCTGCGTGCAGTACCGCGAGACCGACTTCGCGTTCGTGTCGCGCCTGCTCGAGGAGGAGGGCATCTTCTACTACTTCCGCCACGAGCAGAACCGGCACGTGCTGGTGTTGACGGACACGGCGGCGGACCAGCCGGACTGTCCGGGGCAGGTCGAGGTCGACTACCACAGTGCCGAGGGCGGGCAGCACGCGCGCGACACGATCGACGCGCTCGAGCGCGAGCAGGAACTGCACCCCGGCAAGTGCTCGCTGAAGGACTTCAACTTCGAGGATCCCGGGAACCCGCTGTCGGTGTCGGCGCCGACCGCGGACTCGATCGGCGGCAACCAGAACCTCGAGGTCTACGACTACAGCGCCGGCGACTACGGCAACTCGGGCGAAGGCAACCGGCTGGTGCGGCTGCGCATCCAGGCCGAGGAGGCCGCGAGCGTGCGCGTGACCGGCCGCTCGAACTGCCGCGCGTTCACGGGCGGCCACCGCTTCACGCTGCAGAAGCACTTCCGCGGCGCCCTGAACGGCAGGCAGTACATGCTGACGTCGGTGCGGCATCAGCTCGTGCAGCCCTCGGCGCTGCACGGCGGCGAACCGGGCGAGGAGAACGCCTACCGGAACGAGTTCGCGTGCGTGCCCGCCGACGCGCCGTTCCGCCCGCGGTGCGCGACGCCGCGGCCCGCGGTGCGCGGTCCGCAGACCGCGATCGTCGTCGGCCCCCCCGGCGAGGAGATCCACGTCGACAAGTACGGCCGCATCAAGGTGCAGTTCCACTGGGATCGCCTGGGCAAGAAGGACGATGCGAGCTCCTGCTGGATCCGCGTGTCGCGGTCCTGGGCCAGCAAGCAGTGGGGCCAGGTCGCGCACCCGCGCATCGGCGACGAAGTGATCGTCGAGTTCCTCGAGGGCGACCCCGACCGGCCGATCGTCACGGGCTGCGTCTACAACGCGCAGACGATGCCGCCCTACGACCTGCCGGCGAACAAGACGCAGGCCGGCGTGAAGTCGCGCAGTTCGCCGAACGGCGCTCCGGCCAACTTCAACGAGATCCGCTTCGAGGACAAGAAGGGCAGCGAGCAGCTGCACATCCAGGCCGAGAAGAACAAGACCGTGCTGGTCAAGAACGACCGCAGCGAGCAGGTCGGCCACGACGAGACGATCGCGATCGGCCACGACCGCACCGAGACGGTCGGGAACGACGAGACGCTGACGGTCGAGAAGAACCGCACGCGCACGGTCGGCGAGAACGAGACGATCACGGTCGGCAAGAACCGTTCGCTGACGGTCGGCGAGGCGCAGGAGGAGACGATCGGCAAGAGCCAGACGGCCACGGTCGGCGAGAACGAGACGATCTCGGTCGGCAAGAACCGTTCGCTGACGGTCGGCGAGAACAGCAGCGAGACCGTGGGCAAGAACCGCACGCAGGACGTCGGCGAGAAGCTGACCGTCACGGTCGGCAAGGACGCGGCGCTGACGATCGGCGGCGAACAGTCCGTCAAGGTCCGCAAGGCAGCGTCGCTGTCGGCGAAGGAAGTCCAGGTCATGGCCGACGACGCGCTGTCGCTGGTCGCCGGCACGGCGTCGATCACGCTCAAGAAGGACGGCACGGTGATCATCAAGGGCAAGAAGATCACCGTGCAGGGCAGCGGCGACGTGGTGATCAAGGGCAGCAAGATCGCCCAGAATTGAGCGCGGCCGCGCCGCGCCACCAAGGCAACCGACCCATGAAGCAGCAACTGCAACAGCTCCCCGGCGTCACGCTCGGCGAAGTCGTGGCGGTCGCGCCCGACGGCCGACCGATCGTGCAGACGGCGGCCGCCGCGACGCCGGTCGCCGCCGTGTCCTGCCTCGGACCGGCGACCGACTGGAGGACACGCGTGGGGCGCCGCGTGCTGGTCGCCTGCATCGACGGCGACCCGGACCGGCCCGTGGTCCTCGGCGCGCTCGATGCGCCGCCGGCGCCGCCGGCCCGCGAACCGCGCACGCTGCGCATCGCCGCGGGCGAGGAGCTGACGATCGAGTGCGGCAAGGCGAAGATCCACCTGCGCGCCGACGGCCGCATCGAGATCCGCGGCGAGCACCTGGTGTCGCGTTCGCGCGGTCCGAACAAGGTCAAGGGCGGCTCCGTACACCTCAACTGACGGCATGCGCGAGTTCGGCCGGCCTCCCGTGATGCTGGACATCGTCGAAGAGCACTTCGACGAGCTCGACTTCCTGTCGGAGCACCGCGAGGCGAACGTCTTCACGCCCGACTGGGACCTCGCCTGGCTCGCCGCGCACGAGGAGCGCTGCGCGGCACACCTCGACGGCCTGCGGCTCGCGGAACTGCACGGCACGGACCTCGCCATGGCACGGCTCTGCGGCGGCGAGATGGCCGCAGCGCTCGCGGCGACGCTCGTGCTGGCGAGCGCCGACGCAGGCGAGCAGAAGCCGCGCTTCACCGCGCCGGTGTTCGCCGCGCTGCGCACCGCGGACCCGCCGGTCGTCGACGGCATCCGGCGGGCGCTGCGCCACGGTGTTCCGGTCCCGCTCGGGCCGGCGCTGCGCGAACTCGCCACCGGTGCCGATCCGCTGCGCGCCGCCGCGGCGATCGACGTGCTCGCGTTCGTCCGCGCCGGCGACGTCACGGTCGGCGACCTCACGCGATCCACCGAACCGGGACCGCTCGTGCTGGCGCTCGGCGCCGCCGCGCGCCTGGGCACCCTGCGCGCCGGCGACATCGCGGCCGCCCTCGAGCACGGTGACCCGGGCGTGCGCCGGGCGGCGCTCCGTGCCGCGGCGCACGTGGGCATGCCGGACCTCGCCGCGCGGTGCCGCGCCGCCGCCGGCCGGCCGACGGACCCGGATCCCGAGGCCCTGCTGTGGCTCGGCGTGCTCGGCGACCCCGCCGACGAGGCGCTGCTGCGCGCCGCCGTGCAGCGCCCCGATCTCGCGCGCGCCGCCGTCCAGGCGTTCGGCGCGTTCGGCCGCACGTCCGCGATCCCGCTGCTGCTCGAACTGTCGCGCGACAAGGCCCTCGGCGTGCCGGCCGCGTTCGCCTACGGGCGCATCACCGGCTGCCGCGACCTCTTCGGCGAGAAGCCGTTCCCGCCGCCCGAGGTCGCCGAAGGCGAGGACGAGAACGAGGACCTGCCGCCGGCGCCCGAGCGCATGGCGAGCGACTGGCGGCGGCGCGCCGCGACGATGGCGAAGGACCGGGCCTTCCAGCACGGCCACGAGCTGCCCGCCGCCGCGCTGCCCGCGGCCTTCGACGCGCTGCCGCTCGACGCGCGGCGCGACGTCTACCTGCGGCTGCGCGCCCGCGGCGCCGCCGTGCCCGACCTCGAACTGGAGGCCCTGGCGCTGCGCCAGCGCCGGTGACGACCATGGGCCACCCCGAGATCGACAACCGGACGCCGTTCGCCGTGGCGCCGCTGTTCGTCGCCGACGAGCAGGGCCGGCCGATCGTCAGCACGCTGGTCAAGGCCACGCTCGAGGTCGACGCCGGGGGCAAGGTCCGCATCGCCGTGCAGCAGGAGGAACCCTGCCTCGCCGGCGCCTACTACGGCGAGCCGGGCAAGAACAGCGTGCGCCGCGAGCCCGAGGTCGCGTTCTGCAAACCCGGCACCGACTGCGTGCTGCAGGGCCATGCGGTCTCGTCCCGGCCGGCAACGCAGGTCGACGTCGGCTTTCGGGTCGGTTCCTTGACGAAGATCGCGCGCTGCACCGGCGACCGCGTCTGGGAACCGGGGCTGCTCGGCGCGCGCAGTTCGGCGCCGATACCCTTCGAGCGCATCCCGCTGGTCTACGAGCGCGCGTTCGGCGGCTGGGACCGCACGCCGGAGAAGGAGGAGCACCACCAGTACGAGCCGCGCAACCCGTGCGGTGTGGGCTTCGTCGGCAAGAAGGGCAGGCCCTTGCCCGGCGCGCCGCTGCCGAACCTCGAGGACCCGCGGGACCCGTTGACGAGCCAGACCGGCCGCTGCGAGCCGGTCTGCTTCGGCTTCACGGGCCACCACTGGCAGCCGCGCGCGAAGTTCGCGGGCACCTTCGACGCGGCGTGGGAGAAGGAGCGCGCGCCGCGGTTGCCGAAGGACTTCGACCGCCGGTTCTTCCTGGCTGCCTCGCCGGGGCTGTCGTCGCCGGCCCACCTGCGCGGCGACGAAGCGGTGGTCGTGATCGGCTGCACGAAGGAGGGGCGCTGGGAGTTCCAGCTGCCGGGCATCGCGCCGCCGCGCTGCGAGGTCGCGCTGCGCAGCGGCCGCACCGAGCACCTGCAGACGGCGTTCGACACCTTGATCGTCGACGCCGACGCGAGGCAGGTCGTGCTGATGTGGCGCGCGTTCGTGGTCCTGCCGCAGGGCCCCCACGACGTCCGCGCGATCCGGATCACCGCCGAACGACTGCCGGAGCGGGCCTGACCGAGCCCCGCGGCGCCGGCGCGCGCCCGCGCGAGGTCCGCCGCGTCAGCAACGCGCCCCGGACCGCTCCGCTCGGCGCATCGTCCGGGTCGGTCCCCGGCTCCCTGGCGAACACGCGAGCCGGAGACTGGAGCGGGTGAAGAGATTCGAACTCTCGACATTCACGTTGGCAACGTGACGCTCTACCACTGAGCTACACCCGCACACAGAGCGCCGCCCGCGGGCCGGGCACGGGAACCGCTCGCGCGGATTCTCGTGCCGCGGGTTGACCCCGCGAACGAGGGCGCGCATTCGTATGGAGCCCGGCCACGGAAGTCAATAGCCCACCTGCCGCCCCCGCCGCCCGTCCGCCGCACCCACCTCGCCATCCCGTCGCCCCCTCGCCCACGCATGCTGGAAGCCGCCGCACCGACGTTCCCGCGCCTGCTGGACCAGTTGCAGGCCCGCGGGCAGCGCGTATTCCTGCCGCGCCGCGGCGCCCACTCCGCCACGCCCGTCACCTTCGCGCAGTTGCGCGCCGACGTCGACGCGCTCGCCACCGCGCTGCTCGACCTCGGCATCCGGCGCGGCGACCGGGTCGGCCTGATCGCCGAGAACCGCTACGAGTGGCTGCTCGCCGACCTCGCGACCGTGAGCCTCGGCGCCATCGACGTGCCGCGCGGCAGCGACACCTCGCCGCTCGAACGCAACTTCATCCTGAACCACAGCGGCTGCCGGCTCGCGTTCGTCGAGGACGACCGCGTTGCCCGCGAACTCGTCGTCGGCGCCGGCGAACTGCCGCGGCTCGAGCGCATCGTCGTGCTGCAGGAACGCAGCGCCCTGCCCAACGTGCTCGCCCTCGGCGAACTGCTGCGCAGCGGCGCGGCGGCGGATGCCGCCCGATCCCGTCTGCAGGCGGCGCGCGACGCCGTCGCCCCCGGCGACCTGCTGACCATCGTCTACACGAGCGGCACGACCGCCGACCCCAAGGGCGTCATGCTGACGCACCACAACGTGCTCGTGAACGTCGCCATGGCGCGCGCCGTACTCGACATCACGGACCAGGACACGTTCCTGTCCGTGCTGCCCGCCTGGCACATGTACGAGCGCACGATCGACTACCTCGCGCTCGCCGCCGGTGGCCGGCTCGTCTACACCGACCGCCGCCACATCAGGGAAGACCTCGCCGCGGTGCGGCCGACGGCGTTCGCCGCGGTGCCGCGCATCTGGGAGATGCTGCACGACGGCGTCGCCGCGCACGCGCGCAAGGTCGGCGGCCTGCGCGGCCGGCTGCTGACGACGGCCATGCGCCTGTCGCGCGAGGTCGCCGGCGGCCGCGCCAGTCTCGGCCAGCGACTCGGGCACGCTCTGCTGCGGCCGCTCGTGCTGCGCAAGGTGCTCGCCGGCCTCGGCGGCCGGCTGCGGCTCTGCGTCAGCGGCGGCGGCGCGTTGCCGCGCCACGTCGACGAGACCCTGCTCGGCATGGGCCTGCCGCTGCTGAACGGCTACGGCCTGACCGAGACGAGCCCCGTCGCGTCCGTTCGCCTGCCCGGACGGAACGCACCCGGCCACATCGGCCCACCGCTGCCCGACACGGAGATCGAGGCGCGGCGCCCCGACGGGACGCGCTGCGCGGTCGGCGAGACCGGCGTGCTGTGGATCAGGGGCCCGCAGGTGATGCGCGGCTACTACGAGAACCCGCGCAAGACCGCGGAGGTGCTGCGCCCGGACGGCTGGTTCGACTCGGGCGACCTCGGCCACGTCGACGCGGCGGGCAACGTGTGGATCACCGGCCGCGCGAAGGACACCATCGTGCTCGCGGGCGGCGAGAACGTCGAACCAGAACCGGTCGAGGCGCTGATCAAGGCCTCGCCGTTCGTCGAGCAGGCCGTCTGCGTGGGCCAGGACCGGAAGGCGCTCGGCGCCCTGCTGGTCGTGCGCGCCGACGCGCTCGAGCAGGTGCTGCCGCGAGGGGAGTGGGACGTGCGCGGGGGCCTCGTGCAGAGCCGCGCCGTGCACAGGTTGCTGCGCAACGAGCTCGACCGCCTGCTCGTGCGCGAGCGCGGTTGCCGGCCGAGCGACCACGTCGCCGTGTTCGCCGTGCTGGCCGAGCCGCTCTCGCCCGAGAACGGCCTGTTGACGCAGACGCTGAAGGTGCGCCGGCACGTCGTGGCCGAACGCTTCGCGCCGGTCATCGCGTCGATGTACGCATGAGCGGCAGCACCGCCGCGAAGGGCAACGGCCGCGGCAGGCCGTCGCCGGGCGCGGGGCCCAGGGCAGCCAGCAGCGCGGCCAGCCAGTCGCCGGCGGCGCGGCACGCGTGGGCCAGTGCCACGTTGTTCGCGAGGTGCGCGGCGATCGCGGTCGCGAGCGCGCAGCCCGTGCCGTGCACCGGCCCGGGGCAGAGCCGCGGGCGGCGCAGGGTGGTCGTGCCGTCCGGCTGCACGAGCACGTCCTCGGCGAACCCGCCGTCGCCGTGGCCCCCCTTGTGCAGCACCGCGCGGCAGCCGGTCGCGAGCAGCGCCCGGGCGTCGCCGCCGAGAGCGAGCAGTTCGGGCCCGTTCGGCGTCAGCAGGGTCGCGAGCGGCAGCAGGTGCTCTCGGTAGGCCGCGGCGACCTCGGCGCCGGCCGTGTAGCCGCCCGCGCTGGCCGACAGCACCGGGTCGACGACGAGCGGCACGGCGGGCGCGAGCAGCCGCAGACGATCACCGACTTCGGCGATCGTGGCCGGGTTGCCGAGCAGCCCCGTCTTCACGGCGTGCACCGGGCCGTCGCCGAGTGCCGCCTCGAGCAGTTCGTGCCAAGGTGCCACCGGGAACGTGGCGCGGAAACCGCGGCGGTTCTGCGCCGTGAGCACCACCGGCACCGGCAGCGCCTCGGTGCCGTGCAGGGCCGCGACGGTCGCGTCGGCCGTGACGCCGGCACCGCCCGAGGGATCGAGCCCGCCGAGCAGCAGGAGTCGCGGCCTCACTGCACCTGCACCGGGCGCACGGCGACGATCCGGCCGTCGATCGCGAGCGTGAATCCCTGCATGCCGGGCGCCTGGTTGGGATCCACGCGCAGCGTGATCTCGCGCGGCGTGACGCGGCCGAGCAGCAGCGAGCGGCCGCCCAGCGTCGCCTCGACGAGCCCGCCGGCGGGGAACAGGCCGGAGAGCGTGAACCAGCCGCCGCGCGCGATCGCGAGCGGCAGACCGAGCAGCGTCGGCCGTCCGACCATCGCCGCGCGCGCGTAGTCGACGTCGTCCGTCGTCGCGACGCCGTCGCCGTCGACGTCGTGCAGCAACCCTGGGGCGCCGAGTTGCGTGCACAGCCGCCGCAGGTCGAACACCGAGATCGTGCCGTCGCCGTCGGCGTCGCCGGGCAGGGCGCCCAGCACGAGCACGGGGCCGTCGACGCGGCCGTTGCCGAGCACGCGCACCGCCGGGCCCGCACCGGCACCCGCAGCGCGCACCGAGAGCGCGCTGCCCTCGGCCAGCGCACAAGCGCACTCGATCGTCGTGCCGGGACCCGGCAGCAGGTCGAGCACGACGCGCAAGGTGGCGCTCGCCCCGGGCTCGAGCCAGAGGTCCTGCAGCGGCATCGTGGTCTCGGCGTCGTCGGCGAGCACCGGCAGCGGGCCCGCGACGCGGCGGTCGCGTTGCGCGGGCGTGGCCGGATCGTCGAGGAACACCGAGAGCCCGGCGACCTGCGCCGGGGCCGCGCCGCGGCCCGCGACCAGGAGCCGCAGCGCCTCGACCTGCAGCGGCCGCTGCGTGCGGTTGGTCAGCAGCGCGGCGAGCGCTTCGTGCTCGCCGGCCTCGACCAGTCGCACGCCGCCGCCGCCGGCCGCGCCCAGTTCGATGCCGCCGTCGAGGTCGGCGAGCAGATCGAGCTTCCACAGCACGCCGTCCTCGACGCCGCGCAACTGCGTCTGGAAGGCGCCCGGAGTGACCGGGAAGTCGCTGGCGAAGGACCAGCCGCCGACGACCGCGAGCCCCCCGACGCCGAGCACGACGCTGTCGAGCACGTCCTGGTTGCTGCCGCCGAAGTAGCTCGCGTAGGCCAGTGCCGCGCCACTCCCCGTGTAGTGCGCGACGAAGCCGTCGAGGCCGCCGCCGGCGAACGACGACTGGTACGCGAGCGGCGTCACGGGGATGCCGCCCGTGGTCTCGCCGACGACGAGCACGTCGCTGCCGTCGACCGCGATGCCGCGCACCTGGTCGGCGCCCGGACCGCCGAACCGCGTCGCGAACGGCAACTGCGCGCCGGTCGCGGACAGGCGCAACACGACGCCGTCGTCGAGCCCACCGGCGGTGCGCTGCGGCGCCCCGGCGGTCGTCGGCAGGTTCGTGGAGTCACTGGTCCCGCCGACCCACACCGTGCCGTCGGCGGCGATGGCCACGCAGTGCGCGAGATCCTCCTCCTGGCCGCCGAAGTAGGTCGAGAACACGGCCGTCGCAGCGTTCGCGGCGAGGCGAGTGACGACCATGTCGACCGAGCCCGTGTTCGTCGTGCGGTAGGCGGTGCCCGACACCGGGTAGTTGGCCGACACAGTCCATCCGACGACCACCACCTGGCCGGTCGCCGGGTCGAGCGCGAGGTCGGTCATCTGGTCCGGCAGGTTCCCCCCCAGGAACGTGCTGTAGACCGCGCTCGCGCAGTTCGACGCGATCCTGGCCACGAACCCGTCGGCCTGGGTCACCGGGCCGCCGAACAGCGGCTGCAGCACGTTCGGCGTGGTCGGGAAGTCGGGCGACATCGTCCACCCCGCGACGTAGGCGTTGCCGCCCGCGTCGACCGCGACGGCCTCGGCGACCTCGTCGGCGAGGCCGCCGAGGTAGGTGCCGCCGAGCAGCGACGAGCCGTTCGCATCGAGCCGCGCGACGAAGGCGTCGCCGAGGTCGATGACGAGGCTCGCGCCACGGAAGGTGGGCTGCAGCGCGCCGGCGGTGACCGGGAAGTCCAGCGAGCGCGTGAAGCCGACCACCGTCGGCTGCAGACCGGGGCCGAGGCCGATGCCGCGCACCTCGTCGCCCAGGGCCCCGCCCAGGTAGGTGCCGTAGACCAGCGTCGAGCCGTTCTCGCCGAGCCGCGCCACGAACCCGTCCTGTCCGCCGGTGGAGCGGTAGGCGCCCGTGGTCGTGGGGAAGTCCAGCGACGCGGCCCACCCGGCGACCCAGATGCCGCTGCCCTGCCGCCAGACCAGATCGTTGATGCTGTCGCTCCGGCCGCCGCCGAGGTAGGTGCTCCAGACGACGCCCGGGTCGATCGTCGCGGCATGGGCGGGGTCGAGACCGCGCGCGGCGAATCCGTAGCGATTGCCGCCGAGCAGGCGGAACGTCACCCGCACCGGCTGCCGCCCGCCGGGGAGGTCCTGCCAGGCGATCGGCGCACGCTGCACGAGTTCGACGGTTCCGTCGGGCGTCGGCACGCAGAGGCGGAGCTGGCCCAGTTCGTCCACGCGCAGCGACTCCACACCCTCGCAGCGGGCTTCGAACGAAGCCAGGTCGGCGCCCGGTGCGAGCAGCAGGTCGTACGCGAAGATCTCCGCCGCACCGCTGGGCAGCGCGCGGAACACCACGTCGATGCCGGGCAGCAGCTCGCGCAGGGTCACCGAATCGCAGGCCTCGATGCCGTGGAACCAGCCGGCCGGATCCGCGCCGCGCAGGAAGTTGTATTCCCCTGGCAGGCGCTCGCCGGCTTCGATCGTGCGGGCGGTGCCGCGAAAGCGCGTGCGCACGATACCGCCGGTCTGTTCGCGCGCGCGCGGGTCCCGGCCCGTGCGCGCCGCGCACCGCGCGAGGCGCAGCGTGAACCCGTCGCCGTGCACCCAACCCGCAGTCTCACCGAGCACGCCGTAGGCGACTTCCCTGGTCCACTGGCCGAGGTTGGGCAGGAACCGGACCGCCTGCACCGTGCGCGCGGCGCTGGCGACTCCGCCGTGCGGGGGGCGGAGCAGGTCCGCGGCAGGTGCAGTTGCCGGCGAAGAACCCGGACGCAGCGGGCCGAGGGCGGCGAGCAGGGCCAGGGACAGGGCGGTGGCGAGGATCGAGCGCATCGCGAACGCACAAGCATAGAGCAGTCCGCGCCGGTTCGCGCGAAACCGGCGCCAAGTCTAGTCGTCGACGTCGCCGAGCACGGCGGCGTTGCTGCCCGAAACCCCCATGCTACGGAGGATGTTGCGCTCGAGCCGGCGCTCGAGCCGCTTCAGCGTGCGCGCGTCGGCGCTGCCGAGCTGGATCGTGCCGCCGGCAACCGACCCGTGCCCGCCGCAGGTGCCGTCTTCATCCCCCATGGCGTCGCGGATCAGCCCCCAGGCGTCGGCGCCCATCTCGGTGCGCACCGAGACGTAGTAGGACGTGCCGACCAGTCCGCCGCAGAACACCGCGCGCACACCCTCCATGCGCAGCAGCAGATCGGCCACCTCGGCGACCATCTCGGCGCTGGTCGTGCGGCCGAGCGAGCACAGGGTGACGCCGTCGTAGAGCCGCACCTTGCCGAGCGCGTCCTTCAGCGCCTGGAAGTAGGCGGCCGGCAGCCGCGGGCTGCAGATCGCGACGAGGCGCTGGCGGTCGACGTACGGGAACAGGAAGTCGTAGGCGCGCAGGTCGAGATCGCTGACGTTGCGCGACAGGTCGGCCGTGTCGGTCTTGATGCCGTAGGCCAGGGCCGTGGCGACTTCCTGGCACGGCGTGACGCCGGCGGCCTGCAGGTGCCCGGCGACGATCGAACTCGTGGCGCCGACCTCGGGGCGCACGTCGACGAAGGCGACCTCGCGCAGGCTCGGCGCAGCCTCGGCGCAGAGGTGGTGGTCCAGCACGATGTCGACCCCCACGGCCGGCGGCACGCAGGTGTGCCCGAAGCCGGGCTGGGTGTCGACGAGCGCCACGCAGTCGAATTCGCCCAGCGCCAGCGTTTCGAGCCGGTCGACCTCGATGTCCAGTTCCCGGACCATGGCCTGGTTCTCGGCGCGCAGGATCCGGCCCGTGATCGCGAACCGGCTGTCGACGCCGGCGGCCTTGCGCGCGAACTCCCGCAGGCCCACTGCCCCGCCCAGCGAGTCGGGGTCTGGGTTGTTGTGCGTAAGCACGAGCAACCGCCGCCGGCCCTGCAGCACCGCCCGGAGCGCTTCCATGCGGGCCCGGAGGCTTGTCGGTTCTTGGGTGTTGGCCAGTGGGTTCATCGCGCGGTCGCGCCGCAGGATCCGGCGCCGTGCATCGACGGCGCAGGCAGGTAGTCTACAGCCCGTGTTTGTCGAGGCAGGAACGGATGCCGGCAAGTTCGGCCGCCGACACCGCTGGATCGAGTTCCAGGACCACCGGGGTCGGGGCCCCGCCGCGGCGTAGACTGGAGGCCATCAGGCCGTAGTCCACTGCTCCCGAGCCGGGCGGCAGGTACATGCCGTCAGGGCCAGCATCACCCAAGTCCATTCCGGACAACCTGTTGCCAAACGTCTGCAGCCACTCGCCCTGCGGCTCGCCGAGCACCTGCTCCCGCCGGGCCGCGATGGCTGCGTCGTGCCAGTAGCCGAGCCGCAGCGAGCGCAGGTCTTCGAACAGGTCCTGCAGCGACGCCCGGTCGGCGAGCGAGAGCAGGCTCCTGCCAGCCGCGAGGCTGAACTCCACGTCGGGGAAGGCGCGCACGATCCCGTGCACCTCGCGGCAGGCCCGATCCAGCGCCACGTTCCGGCCGGCCTTGCGGCGGGCAAGAAGGGCCTGGGCACGGTCGTGGCTCCAGGTGTAGCTGCCGTCGCCGAGATCCTCGCACTCGACCTCGCCGAGCACCGCCACGGCGCCCGGCTCGAAGACGATTCTCGGGCAACCGAGTTGGCGCGCCAGCGCAACCGCCTTCTGCACGGCCGCCGCCGCGGCTCTGCGTTCGGCTTCCTTCGCCGAGCCGAGGCCCGCAGTCGCCGACCGCTGGGCGAACACAGAGCCGGCGCGCACCATCGCCACCTCGATCGGCAGCTTCGCGGCCGCCCTGGCGACGGCGCCCCAGTCCACGGCGCGCGGGCCCGGAGCCGCCCCGAAGCCCGCGAACTTCGCCTCGAGCATCCAGACGAGCCAGCGCGCCGGCTCGCTCGGCCCGTGCACGCTCGCCCAGGCCGAGCCGAGGAATCTTTGCACATGCATGTGGAAACCTTTTCAGGCACTGCCTCGCCGCGTAGTCTGCAGGCGGCCTGCAACGAAACAAGCCAGACGTTAGTGGAGGACCCACGATGAGCAGAAGTCCCGTGTCGACCTTGTCGCTCGTGTTGTTCGGCTGCCTCCTGAGCGGCTGCACGGCCCAGGAGGAGCGGCGCAGCCTGCAGAACACCGTGCAGCGGCTCGAGCAGAGCATCCACCGCATGGACGACTACGTGCGGACGCTGCAGTCGGGTCAGGCCCAGCAGCAGCAGGAACGAGACCAGGCCCTGAAGAAGGCGGAGGCGGAGCTCGCCAGACTGCGCGAGGTGATCGCGGCACACCAGCGCGAGGCCCAGGCCATGACCAAGGAGGCCGCGGAGCTGCGGCAGGAGTTGCAGCGCGCGCGCGGCGAAGGCAAGGAGGCCGCGGAGCTGCGGCAGGAACTCCAGCGCGTGCGCGGCGAAGCCAAGGAGGCGCAGCAGCGCGCCGGCCAGTTGCAGAAGCAGGCCGAGGAGCAGAAGGGTGCTCGCGCCGAGTTCGAGACGCAGCTGCAGCATCTGCGCAAGGGCGCCGAGCAGAAGGTCGCCGAAGCGCACAAGCAGGCCGAGCAGGCCGAACGCGCCGCGAAGGCGGGGATCGAGAAGGCGCGCGCCGAGGTCGAGGAACTGCGGCGCCAGGTCGCCGCGACCCAGCGCAAGGCCGAACAGCGCGGCGCCGAACTCGAGAAGAAGCACCAGGAGGAAGCCGTCAAGGCGCGGCGCGAGGCCGAACGGCGGCTCGCGGCGATGCAGGAGAAGCACCAGGACGAACTGCAGCAGCCGCGTCAGGACGCCGAACGGCGCCACGCGGAGCAGGACCGGCTGGTGGCCGCGCTGCACGAGAAGTGCGCCGAGCTCGCCGCCCAGCTCGAGCGGGCGAAGCAGGCCCCGCAGCCCGACGACGAACGGCAACGCGAACGCGCCCGACTGCTCGACCGCCTCGCCGCGGAGCGCCGCGAGATCCGGCAACTGCGCGAGGAGGTCGCGCGCGATCTCGATCTCGTGCGCCAGCGCAGCGAGGACCGCGCCGGCGACGCCGCGCGGCTGCGACAGGAGAACGAGGATCTGCGGCGCAAGCTGCAGGCGCTCGAGGCAAGGGAGTTGCGCGACGGAGCGCGCGAGCTGCGCACCTTCGCGCTGCAGGGCAAGCCCGGCGTTGCGGCCGCGGCGGCGAAACCCGCGGTCCCGCCGGCGCCGCGAATCGCGCTGCCGGCCGCCGCGCCGGCCCCGGCGCCGGCCGCGCCCGCGGCCCCGCCGCAGGGCACGATCATCGTCAACAACGGAGCCGGCGGCGAGGTGCACTTCCACTTCCACGGCAACCCGCCGATGCTCGTGACGGCGCCGCCGAGCGGGGTGCCCGGGCGCGCGCCCGGCAGGACCGAGCCCGCGCCGCAGCCGCGCGGCGCCGCGGTCCCGGCCGAGCCGCGCCGCATGCTGCTGCAACTGCAGGAAGCAGCACCGGCCAAGGCGCCGGCGCAGCGCGCGATCGAGGTGCAGCCGGCGAAGAAGAAGCAGGGCGAGCGCAAGATCAACGCGCCGGAGCCCGAGGCGGACGCGATCGCCCTCGGCGAGTTCGTGCAGGCGCTGCTCGGGTCCTTCTGACCCGGGCAGTCCGACGGCAACCGCCGCAGCGGCGCCCGGGTGCGTGGCCTCGTCGGTTGCAGGTCGCAAGCGTTGCGGCGGCGGGAACCTCAGTCCGCGAAACCCGCCAGCAGCTCCTGCAGCCGCTGCAGCGCGCGCATGTGCAGCGAGCGCACGGTGACCTCCTTCGTGTAGCCGAGCAGCGGCATGATCTCGGCGAACGACTTGCCCTGGAACAGGCGCAGTTCCAGCACGCGCTTGTGCTTCTCGCTGAGCTCGCCGAGCGCGCGGTGCAGCGCGCCGCGCAGTTCCTCGAGGCGCACCAGCATGCTCTGCCGCGGCGTGCGCTCGTCCGCGAAGTGCTCGCGGCCGCCGGTCTCGTCGAAGTCGCCGAGGTGGCGCTGCCGGCCGCCGCCGCGCTTCTTCGCGCGCTCGCGCCGCCAGTAGTCGTTGAGCTTCCGCTGCGTGATCATGCGCACCCAGCCGGAGAACGACGCGCCGGGTTCGACCTTGAAGTCGCCGATGTCGCGGAAGACCTGCAGCAGCACCTCCTGCGTCAGGTCGTCGAGGCTCTTGTCGGTCGGCAGGTTCTGGCCGTGGCTCGCCTCCGCGACCCAGCGCACGACCTTCTCGTGCAGGTTGTTCCAGGACAGGTCGGCGTCGCCCTCGCCCTGCACGTTCTTCACGTGGCGCAGCGTGCTCGACAGCGGCTCAGGGGTCGGATCCTGCTTCTCGTTCACGTCGGTCATCGCGGCCGCGAGCTTACCGCGCCGGCGCCGCGGCGGGCACCTCCGCCCCTCGCCCACTTCCATGGCCACCGGAACCGGCTAGCCTGCGCCGCCATGGCGGAACCGGCGCGCGTAGGCATCGTCGACCTGGGTTCGAACGCGATCCGCTTCCTGTTCGCCGAGACGACCGGCGGCCAGCTCGCGATCCTCGAGAACCACCGCATCCCGGTTCGCCTCGGCCTCGACGTGTTCCATACGGGCCAGATCCCCGAAGCGACCATGTCGGCGACCGTGGACGCGTTCCGGCGGTTCCGCGCCACCTGCGATCGCCTCGGCGTGCGCCACGTTCGCGCGATCGCGACCTCCGCGGTGCGCGAGGCGCGCAACCGCGACCTGCTGATCGACCGCATCCGGCAGGCGACCGACGTCGAGGTCGAGGTGATCTCGGGCACGCAGGAAGCCTACCTGCTGAAGCTCGCCATCGAGGCGCGCATCGACCTGCGGCGCGGCCGGTCGTTGCTCGTCGACGTCGGCGGCGGCTCGGTCGAACTCGTGCTCGTCGACGCAGGCCAGGTCGCGAGCGCCGACTCCTACCGGCTCGGGGCCCTGCGCATGCTGGAGACCCTGGCCGGCGCCGAACGCGACGGCGAGCCGTTCGTCGACCTGATGGACAAGCACCTGCACAGCCTCGAGCGGCGCATCGGCGGCCGGTTCGAGGCCGGACCCGTCGACCGCTACGTCGCGGTCGGCGGCAACGTCGAGAGCCTCGTCGACCTGCTCGCGCCGAAGGGCGCCGTGCGGCGCCAGGACGGCGTGGAGGCCTGCGCGCTCGCGGACCTGCGCGCGGAGGTCATGGAGCTGGCCGCGATGCCGTTCGCCGAGCGCGTGCAGCGGCGCGGGCTCAAGGAGGACCGCGCGGACACGATCGTGCCCGCCGGCATCGTCTACGCGCGCCTCGGCGAACTCGCGGGGGCCGGCGCCGTGCTCGTGCCGCGGGTCGGCATCAAGGACGGGCTGCTCGCCGAGGTGGTCCGCGGCCACCGCGAGCCGTTCGCCGCGGAGGACCACGTCGACGTCGTGCTGTCGTCGTGCCGCGCGATGGGGCGCCGCTTCCACTTCGAGGCGGAGCACGCCGAGACGGTGCTCGAGCTCAGCCGCCAGATGTTCGACCAGACGCGCGAACTGCACGGGCTCGGCGGCCGCGCACGCGTGCTGCTCGAGGCGGGTGCGTTGCTGCACGACGTCGGCGTCGCGATCAACAACGACGGCCACCACAAGCACTCGCAGTACCTGATCGAGGCCACCGAACTCGTCGGCCTGTCGGAGGAAGAGCGCCACTTCGTGGCTCTGCTCGCGCGCTACCACCGCAAGGCGCCGCCCGGCCGCGAGCACGGGGAGTTCGCCGCGCTGCGCCGCCGCGAGCGGTCGATGCTCGAGCGGCTGGTCGCGCTGCTGCGGATCGCCGACGCGCTCGACCGCCAGCACGCGGGCGCCGTGCGCGGCATCGCCGTCGCGATCCGTGAAGGAACCGTGGAACTCCGGCCGATCCTCGGCAACGACCGCGACACGCGGTTGACGCTCGAGGCGCGCGCAGTGGCGGAGAAGGGCGCCCTGTTCGCGAGCCTGTTCGGCAAGGTGCCCAGACTCGTCGCCCCCTGACCCCGAGCGACGGACGGACCATGCCCCCCGGCATCGAGACCGAGTTCAAGCTGCGCGCGACCACCTCGGTCGAAACCGCCAGGATCGATGCCGTCGTGCGCGAGGCTGGCTGTCCTTGCGAGGCGAGCGGCGCCGTCCGCCACCAGGACGTCTACCTCGACGACGAACGGCGTTCGCTGCTGGAGGCCGGCATCGGCCTGCGCCTGCGCGACGACCAGCGCGGGCGGCGCCTCTGCAGCAAGCGGCGCGCCGCCGGCGCCGGCGGCCTGTTCGTGCGCGAAGAGCTCGAGGCGGAGTGGCCCGGTGCCTACCTGCCGCGCACGGCGCAGGACCTGCCGTCCGAACTGCGCGACGCCGTGGAGCCGTTCGTGCTCGCGCGCCCCCTCGTGCCGTGGCTGCAACTCGACGTCGACCGCGAGGTCCGCCAGCTGGCCGCCGACGGCGGCGCGCGCGCCGAACTCGCGATCGACTTCGCCGTGGCCCGGGCGGGAGCGGCCGAGGCGCGGTTCACCGAGGTCGAGATCGAGGTCTTCGAGGACGTTGCGACGTGGGAACGGCTGGCCGCGTTGCTGGCCACCAGGCTGCCGCTGCAGCCGGCCGAGGACGACAAGCCGGGCCACGCGCTGCACCTGCTCGGCCTCGCGCTGCCACCGGCCGCTGCGCCCGTGCCGCTGGCGCCGGAAGTGCCGACGGGCAGGGCGATCGCCGCGATCGCCGCCGCCGAGCTGCGGGCGCTGCGCGAGGCCGAGGTCCTGGTACGCAGCCGCGACGAGGCCGAGCCGGTGCACGCGATGCGGGTGGCGCTGCGGCGGCTGCGCGCGGTCGCGCGCGCGTTCCGCGCGCTCTGGCCGGAGCCGGAGGCGCGCTGGCTGCTCGAAACGCTGGCGGCCACCGCGCGCCGTCTCGGACCCGTGCGCGACCTCGACGTCATGCGCGACGAACTGCCCGAGGCGATCGCCGCGCTGCCCGCCGGACTCGCCGCCACGGCGGAGGCAGCGCAGACCTGGCTGCTGGCGCACTGCCTCGCCGCCCGGACGGAGCTGCGCGAGTGGCTGCGTTGCCCCGAACGCCTGCAACAGGAGGAGCAGCTGCGGCGCCTGCTCGCGGCGGCCGGCCCGACCGGCCTCGCCACCGAACCCGTCGGCAACGCCGCGCGATCGCGGCTCGCCGCAGCGGCCGAACGGGTGCGCCAGCTCGGCGAGCAGATCCCCGCCGACCTGCCGACCGGACCGCTGCACGAACTGCGCATCGCCTGCAAGCGCCTGCGCTACCTCGCGGAGCACTTCGCGGCGCTGCTCGGCCAGCGCGTGCCGAAAGCCAAGGGAGCCCTCGCCCGGCTGCAGCAGGCGCTCGGCAGGGTCTGCGACCACGAGGTGGCCGCGGGCCGGCTGCTCGACTGGCTGCCGGCCATCGCCGCCGAGAGCCAGGACGGGATCCTGCTCGCGGCCGCGGTCGGGGGGCTTGCGACCCGCCATCACCGGGCCGCGAAGAAGGCCCGCCGGCGGGCCGCCCGCCAGCTCGCGGGATTCCTGGACCACAAGGCCTGGAAGGCGTGGAAACGGCGCCGCAGCGAGGAGTCGCATGACGCCAAGATGGCATATGGGTGCCAAGATGGCTTGATCCAGCCGAAAGAATGAACGATCAGAGAACCCGTAGATCATTTCTTGGAGCAGTTTTACGTTCGCTACTACCAAACTGGCATCCTCGGCATCGGCCTTGCACCCACGGTGGCAACAACCAACCAAGAGGTGCAAGGAACCATGCAGAAGAACCAGAACAACCCCCCGGCCCCGCAGTCCCGCGACCCGTTCCAGAGCCTGATCGGCCGCCTGTTCGGCGACGCCCTGCAGGAGTTCTACGGGACTCCCGAGGCCAACCAGCCGCCGCGCACGAACATCGCCGAGACCGAGACCGCCTACGAGCTCGAGTTCGAGCTGCCGGGCGTCGTGGAGAAGGACATCCAGGTGCAGATGCACGACCACGTGCTGACCGTGACGGCCGAGCGGCAGGATGCGCGCGACGTCCAGGGCAAGCGCTGGCACCGCGTCGAACACCGCTACGGCCAGTACACGCGCACGATCGCGCTGCCACAGGACGCGACGAGCGCGGGCATCGAAGCGGTCTACAAGCAGGGTCTGCTGACGGTGACCGTGCCGAAGGCGCCCGAGTCGCGGCCGACCCGGATCCAGGTGCGCTCGGTCTGAACCACCCGTCGCCGCAGCCGTCCGGCCGGCGTAGGCTCTGCGCGTGATCACCCTGGTGCAGCGCGTGCAGAAGGCCCGCGTGACGGTCGACGGCGCGGTGGTCGGCGCGATCGACCGCGGCCTCCTGCTGTTCGTCGGCGTCGAGGCCGGCGACACGGCAGCCGACGCCGACACCACGGCGAAGAAACTCGCGGGGCTGCGCGTCTTCCCGGGTCGCACGCCGATGGACCTGACGCTCGCGGACGTCGGCGGCGGTTGCCTCGTGATCAGCCAGTTCACGCTCGCCGCGGAACTGCGGCACGGCAACCGTCCCGACTTCACGGACGCCGCACCGCCCGCGCCGGCCGAAGCGCTCTACGCGCGCGTCGCCGCGCAGCTCGCCAGCGCCGGACTGCCGGTCGCGACCGGGCGGTTCGGCGCGGCGATGCTGGTCGAGTCGTGCAACGACGGGCCGGTGAGCCTGCTGCTGACGGTGCGCGGCGGCAAGGTCGTGCCGCGTCCTTCCCCCGGCCCCGGCGCCTGAACGCGGGGCCGCGGCGCCGGACTCACGCTAGGCCCAGGTCGTCCATGTCCTCTTCCTCGAAGCCGAGGTAGTGGCCGAGTTCGTGCCACAAGGTGATGCGGATCTGCTCGACGAGGTCGGCCTCGTCCTGTGCCAGGCGCTCGAGGTTGCGCTGGAACAGGTAGATCGTGTTGGGCCGGGTCTGCAGGCCCGCCAGTTCGGCCGTCTCGGGCAGCGACACGCCGTCGAACAGGCCGAGGATGTCCGGCGCGAGGTCGGCCTTGCCGCCGTCGGCGACCAACGACTCGTGCGGCAGGTCCTGCACGACGACGGGCACACGGTGCAGGCACTGGCGGAACTGCCGCGGCAGCTTGCGCGCCGCCTTGCGCACCTCGCGGTCGAACTCGGCGCGCGTGAACCGGTGCGGCTTCGGGTACTTCTCGGGCGCCGTCGCCGCCGCGAGGTCGAAGCACGCGTCGGCCGCCGCGAAGTCGCCGCGCCGCTCGAGCAGCAGGCCCTGCACGACGTGGCTGTCGGGAATCGCGTCCGGCAGCTCGCGCGCGGCGGCCGCGGCGCGCTCGGCCTCCGCGAACCGCCACTGCAGGTAGAGCGCCATCGCGAACCAGCACCGCGACGAGGCGCAGTCGGGATCCTGCGCCAGCACGGCCCTGAACCGCCGCTCGGCTTCGACCGCGTTGCCGACGGCGAGGTGCGCGTCGCCGGCGAGGAAGTTCAGGTCCAGCTGGTTGCCCTCCCCCTTGGCCACGGCCTCGTCGATCGCCGCCAGCGCATCCTCGTAGCGCTCCTCCTCGAGCATCGCCTCGATGCGCACGACCACGGCGTCGCGGCCGGCCTGCTGGTCGGTGTCGGGTGGCACGATGCCTTCGGGTTCGAGTTCCATGTCGTCGGGCAGGCCGAGAGCCTAGCCCACGGCCCGCAGCGGGCACCAGGACGGGGCCGAAGAGCCCGCTTGCCGGAGCGACGCGAGCAGGTTCCGCTGCCACTCATGCCGCAGCACCGGGCGCGGGCCGGGGGCCCCCGGCCGACGCGCGCGTTGTCCGGCCCTGGAGGACGCATGCCCACGTTCCGCCGCATCGTCTGCCCGACCGACTTCTCGGTCACCGCGCGCCGCGCCTGCGACTACGCCGCGGAGATCGCGCGCACCTTCGCCGCCGAGGTGATCCTGCTGCACGTGGTCCCGCAGCTCGACTACCCGATGCGCAGCTTCGGCATGGCGGTCGCGGACCCGCACCTGCACGAAGAACTGGGTCGGCGGGCCCGCGAAGTGCTCGCCACCGAGACGCAGCGCCTCGACCCGGCCACCCGGATCGTCACCGAGGTGCGCGAGGGCGTCGTGCACGAGCAGATCATCGCCTGCGCGAAGGCCCACGAGGCCGACCTGATCGTGATGGGGACGCACGGGCACACCGGGCTCGCCCACTTCGTGCTCGGCAGCACCACGGAGCGCGTCGTGCGGATGGCGCAGTGCCCGGTGCTGACCGTGCGCACGCCGGGTTGATCGATCGGCCGGGCGACGGCCCCCGCCGCAGCGGCGCCCGCGTGCGTGGCTTCGCCGGTTGCAGGTCGCCGCGTGGCGGCGGTGGGCAGCTCAGACGTTCAGCAGTCCCTCGCGGATCGCGAGCCGCGCGAGTTCGGCCGCCGAATGGCAGTCGAGCTTGCGCTGCAGGTTCTCGCGGTGCTTCTTGACGGTGCCCAGCGACAGGCCGAGCAGGGCCGCGACTTCCTTGTTGGCCTTGCCGAGCGCCAGCAGCTGGAACACCTCGCGCTCGCGCGGCGTCAGCACGGCCAGCGCGCTCGACTCGTTGGGCTGCGGCGTGTCGCCGCGCACGGCGCGGGCCATGATCCCGTTGGCCACCTTGGGCGACAGGTAGGAATCGCCGCGGCGGATCGACTCGATCGCCAGGGCCAGTTCCTCGGGCTCGCTGTCCTTCGACAGGTACCCGTCGGCGCCGGCCTGCAGCGCCTGCTGCACGAACTTCATGCCCTCGTGCTGCGAGGCCATCAGCACGCGCGACTGCGGCGAGGCCTTCTTCAGCGGCCCCACCGCGTCGATGCCCGACAGGCCCGGCATCGTGATGTCGAGCACGACCACGTCGGGGCGCAGCTTCTGCACGAGGTCGATGCCGGCGCGCGCGTCGCCTGCGTCGCCGACGACCCGGAAGTGCGCGACGCGTTCGAGCAGCGACTTGAACGCCGCGCGCACGATCGCCTGGTCGTCGATGAGCACGATGGTGATCGACTGCTTGTCGGTCATGGTGGGTTCTCCGTGAACCAGCTGGGATGGGCACTCCACCGGAAGTGGACATCCCGCGCCAGCGTTGTCCGGTGTATTCGCAGGACCGCCACGGTCTTCCTCAGGTCGCGGACCCGGGTCCGAGTTCGATGCGGAAGCAGGCGCCGGCGCCGGGCCGATCGGCGAGGCGGATCGAGCCGCCGTGCGACTCGACGACCTTGCGGCAGTAGGCGAGGCCGATGCCGGTCCCATAGTCCTTCGAACTGCGGAAGGGCTTGAAGATTTCGTCGCGCTGGTTGCTCGGCACGCCCGGGCCATCGTCCTCGACCTCGACCACCAGCGCTTCCCTCTCGCGCGTGGCCACGACCTCGACGTGCCCGTTGCCGTTGCAGGCCTCCCCCGCGTTGCGCAGCAGGTTGGTGACCACGTCGCCGAACAGCTGGGGATCGACCCTCGCCCGGAGACCCGGCTCGCTACGCACTTCGACCGACATGCCGGCCATCACGGGCAGCGCACCGACCTCGCGCACGCAGCGGTCGAGCAGTTCGGCCAGGTCGGTGTCCTGGAACTGCAGCTTCAGGGGTTTGGCGAACGACAGGGTCTGGCCGAGCATGCGCTCGATCTTGTTGAGGTTGCCGATGAACTCCTCGACGAGCACGCGGTCCTCGACGCCGAGCTTCTCGCCGACGGCGCGCAGGGCATGGCGAAGACTCGTGATCGGCGTGCGGATCTCGTGGGTCAGCACCGACGCCGACTCGCCGAGCAGCGCGAGGTTCTTCAGCACCTGCATCTCCATCTGCCGCGCCTGGTCGCGCTCGCGCAGCAGTTGCACGTGCCGGAGGCCCCGCGACACGGCTTCGAGCAGTTTGTCCTTGGTGACCGGCTTGCTGATGTAGTCGAACGCGCCGCGGCGCACGGCCTCCGAAGCGGTCTCGAGATTCGGTTCCCCCGTGATCAGGATCACCGGCTCCTGGCACTGGCGCACCTCGACCACTTCGCGCAGCACCTTCATGCCGTCGAACTCCGGCATCACGATGTCCGTGACGAGCACCTCGAACCGGCCCGGGCGCAGGTGGTCCGCAACGTCTGCGAAGCTGGCGCCGCGGACGACGTGGTGGCCCTGGTGCTCGAGGAACCTCGCCAGCGTCTGCAGCAGGCGCGCCTCGTCGTCGATCAGTACGATCCGTGCCATGAGGGAGGGGCCGACGCGCCCCGGCGCGCGGATGGGAGCATTGTGGTGGCCCATTGGACAGGTTCGTGGTGTCCCTTGTCCGTACTCGGAGTGCAGTTTTGTCGTAGGGAAGCGCCCGCCGACCCTGCTGTAATGCCCGGATGCCGTCCGTCCCGGCGCCGGCCGCCCCCCCACCGAAGAGCGAGAGCGCGCTCTTGCGCAACGCGGCCCGCGCCCTGGCACCGCTGCTCCTGGCGCTGGGTTGGTGGCAGCGGGACCGTGCTGCCGTCGCCGTGCCGGCGCTGGTCGCCGGGGGTGCCGCCGCGGCAACCGCCGTGCTCGCGCAGCGCAGCAGGATGGGCGTCGCGGCCTCCGTGCGCCGCGCCACGGTGGAAGCCGAGCAGGCCCGGGAACGCGCGCTCGACGCCGCCTCCGCGCACTCGGCGCGCATCCAGGCGATCGTCGACACCGCGACCGAGGGCATCGTGACGATCGACAGCGCGGGCCGCATCGACACGTTCAACGGCGCCGCCGAGCGGCTGTTCGGCTACCGCGCCGCCGAGGTGCTCGGCCGCAACGTCTCCGTGCTGATGCCGCCGCCCCACTGCGACGACCACGACGGCTACCTGCAGCGCTACCTGACGACCGGCGTGCGCCACATCATCGGCATCGGCCGCGAGGTCGCCGGCCGGCGCAAGGACGGCACCACCTTCCCGATCGAACTGTCGGTCGGCGAAGGTTGGATCGGCGGACAGCGTTTCTTCACCGCGGTGATCCGCGACGTCACCGAGCGCAAGGAGATGCAGACGAAGCTCGGCCAGGCCGAGCGGCTCGCGGCGGTCGGCGAACTGGCGGCCGGCGTGGCGCACGAGATCAACAACCCGATCAACACGATCATCAACTGCGCGCAGTTGATCCGCGACGGCGACGCCCCCGACGACAACTGCCTCGTGATCCAGGAGGAGGGCGCCCGCATCGCCGAGATCGTCAAGGACCTGCTGCAGTTCGCGCGCGACGACAGCGACCGGCCGCAACCGACCTCGATCTTCGAGGTCGTGCAGCGCACGCTGCGGCTGGTCGGCGAGAACTTCAAGCGCCACGGCGTCGACCTCACCGTCGACGTCGCCGAGGACCTGCCCTACGTCAAGGCGCGCCCGCAGCAGATCCAGCAGGTGCTGCTGAACCTGCTGATCAACGCCAAGGACGCGCTGCTGCAGGCGGGCGGCGACGACCGCCGCGTGTGGATGTCCGCGCGCGTCGACGGCTACGGCGTGCAGCTCGAGGTCGCCGACAACGGGCCGGGCATCCCCGGGCACCTCGGCCTGCGCATCTTCGAGCCGTTCGTGACGACGAAGCGCGCGCGCGGCGGCACCGGGCTCGGGCTCTCGATCAGCAAGAGCATCGTCGAAGGCTACAACGGCACGCTCGACGTCGAGAGCGAGCCCGGCCAGGGCGCGACGTTCCGCGTCTGGCTGCCGCTCGTCGAGCGCGGCGACTGAGGTTCCCACCGCCGCCTCGCGGCGACCTGCAACGGACGAAACCACGCACTCGGGCGCCGCTGCGGCGGTTTCCATCGAGGTCGGCGCTCAGCGCGGGGACGGCCCGAGCAGCGGCGCCGTCGCGACCCGCACGAGTTCGCCGCCGGGTTCCTCGCAGCGGACCGTCAGTGCGCACTCGAGGCCGGCGCGGAACCGGTCGACCGGCACGAACACGTGCACCGGCACCTTGAGGTCCTGCAGCGGCTCCAGCGGCACCTCGCGCATCGCGATCACCACCTCCGCGCCGGGCGGCCCGGTCTCGGCGATGTGGAACGTGCGCGGGCCCGGCCGCTTGTTGGTCAGGTGCAGCTCGAGCACGTTGTGCACGCGGCCGCCGTCGACCGTGTAGGTGGTGCCGCGCGCACGCAGCAGGTTCGCCTCGAAGGGGCGGCGCTGGGTCACCGCGAACGTGAACGCGCCGAGGCCCAGCAGCATCAGCACGAGGTAGAGCGCGACGCGGCCGCGCAGGAACCGGCGCTGCCCGGTCTCGAAGCCGCGCTGGCTGTCGTAGCGCACGAGTCCCCGCGGCCGGCCGAGCTTCTGCATCACCTCGTCGCAGACGTCGATGCAGTTGGCGCAGCCGATGCAAACGAGCTGCGTGCCGTTGCGGATGTCGATGCCGGTCGGGCAGACGGCCACGCAGCGGTAGCAGTCCACACAGTGCCCGGCGCCGGCGGTGCCTTCCTTGCCGCGCGGCTCGCCGCGCGTGTCGTCGTAGCCGACCAGCACCGTGTCGGAGTCGTAGAGCGCCCCCTGCAGCCGCCCGTACGGGCAGATCGCGATGCAGAGTTGCTCGCGGAACCACGTGTAGTTCACGAACAGGAGCCCGGTCGCGATCACGATGAACGTGAACGCCGCCGGGTGCTTCGCCGGCGACGAGGTCACCGCTTCGAGCAGCACCTCGACCGGCATGAAGTAGCCGAGGAAACTGTGCGCGATCAGCGCCGTCAGCAGCAGCGAGACCGCGACCTTCAGGAACCGCCGCGGGAACCGCTGTCGCAACGGAGCTTCGTCGAGCTTGCGGCGCGCGGCCGGCGGGCCCTCGATCAGGCGTTCGACGCGCCGGAACAGGCCCTCGAGGAACACGGTCTGCGGACACGCGTAGCCGCACCACGTGCGGCCCCAGAGCCCCGCGACGACGAACAGCGCGAAGCCCAGCCCGGTGACGAAGAAGAACGAGAGCCAGAAGTCCTGCGCGTTGAACGTCGCGCCGAACAGGTAGAAGTGCCGGTTCGGCAGGTCGAGCAGCAGCAGCGGCCGTCCGCCGATGCGGATCCAGGGCGCGGCGAGGTAGATCGCGATCAGCACGAGCCACAGCAGGTCCTTGCGCCGCTGGAACCTGCCCCGCACGTCGGCCGGGTGGATCGCATTGCGCGAGCCGTCGGGGTTGATGCTGAACAGGGTGTCGATGTCGGGCCGGCGCACGGGCTGTCGGCCCCGGTGCACCACCGGCTTGTGCGCCGCGGCGTGGCCGCCGGCGGGTGCACCCTGACTGCGATCGCTCTCGGTCATGCGGTGCTCCGCGGGCACGAGAGCCCGCTTCCAAGGAAACGCCGCAGCGGCGCCGAGGGCGTGTTTCGCCCTGGACGTGTCGCCGCGTTGCGGCGTACGGGGCTCACTGCTCCTTCTTCGCGTTCGGCTCCGGCGCCTTGCCGGGCAGGTTCCTGCCCTTGATCGACAGCACGTAGGCGACAGAGCGCTGCACGAAGGTCCTGCCGAAGGCCTCGTAGGGCAGCATGCCGCCCGGCCGACCCTTCAGGACCGTCGTGTAGACGTCCATCGGCTTGCCGCCGTAGATCCACATGTCGTCGGTGAGGTTCGGGCCGATGTTGCCGCTGCCGTCCGGCTTGTGGCACAGGGCGCAGCGCGCCGGGTCCTTGAAGATCTTCTCGCCCTCGGCGACGACGGCCGGATCCTGCGCGAGCTTCGTCAGGCTCTCGTCGGTGACCGGGTTCCTGGCCGCCTCTTCCTCGGCGCGCTGCTGCGCCTGCTGCTGTTCGAGCACGAAGGCCTCGCCCGGCAGGTCGCCGGTGCCGAGCGTGTGGTAGTGGATCCAGTAGAAGACCGAGAAGATGCAGGCGAGGTAGAAGCTCCACAACCACCAGTTCGGCAGGCGGTTGTCGAACTCGTCGATGCCGTCGTAGGCGTGTCCGCGCGTGGTTTCGGTGCTCATGACAGTTCGCTCCGGGGGTTGTCTTCGTCGAGGGGGAGTGCGGCCATGCGCCGGTACTCCGGCGTCCGCGCGCGCTGGCAGACGCGCACGAGCACCGCGGCGAAGATGGCCATGAAGATGCCCATCGCCAGGACCGGCAGCACGAACAGCGACGTGTCGGCGAGGTAGTCGCGCAACATGACTACTTGCCTCCTCCGCCCGCGGCCTGCGGCGCGGGCTCCAGGTTGTTGCCGAGCCGCAGCAGATAGGCGATCAGCGCGACGATCTCGCGGTCGGCGGTGGCCTCGGTCTTGCCCTTGCCGTGCAGCTTCGCGACGACCTCGGCGGCCTGCTGCTGATGTTCGGCGACCGCGCCGGCGATCCGGTCGTCGCCGTACGGCACGCCCAGCATCGCCAGCACGCGCATCTTGTCGGCCGCGAACTCCGGCTCGGTCGTCGCCGTGAACAGCCCCTGATAGGCCGGCATGATCGAGTTCGGGGACGTGCTGCGCGGGTCGCGCATGTGGTCCCAGTGCCATGCCTCCTCGTACTTGAGGCCGACCCGCGCGAGGTCGGGCCCCGTGCGCTTGCTGCCCCACTGGAACGGGTGGTCGTAGATCGACTCCTCGATGCGGCTCGGCGCGCCGTAGCGCAGGTACTCGCTGCGGAACGGCCGGATCATCTGCGAGTGGCAGACGTAACAGCCCTCGCGCACGTAGATGTCGCGCCCCGTCAGCTCGAGCGGCGTGTAGGGGGCCACGCACTCCTCGCCGGCCGAGGTCAGCGGCACCACCTTCTCGGTGACCAGCCCCGGCAGCAGCTCGTAGATGCCGCCGACGAGCACCGCGACCAGCGTCAGGATCGAGAACGCGAGCGGGCGCGCCTCGAGCCGCTCGTGCCAGTGGTGCTTGCCCATGTGCGTGCTGCGGAACAGCATGCCGCCGGCGTAGGCGACGATCGCGAGCAGCAGCACGAGGCCCAGCACGGCGAGCGCCACGTTGGGCAGGCCGAAGAAGGTCGCCGCCGCCATGCCGAGCGCCGCGACGATCACGGGCTTGCTGAACAGGAGCCGCGCGAGGCCCGGTTCGCCGGGCGCCCGCGCCGGGCGCGTGACCGCGACCTCGGTCTCGACGGTGACGGCGCGGCCGGCCATCGCCGTGGTGACCAGGTTGTAGGCCATCAGCAGCCAGCCGGCCAGGAACAGGAACCCGCCGAAGCTGCGGGTCATGTACATGATCTGCTGGCGGTCGATGATCTCGTTCCAGTCCGCGTACTGCAGGCTGCCGTCGGCGAGTTCGGCGCGCCAGTGCAGGCCCTGCGTGATGCCCGACACCCACATCGAGGCGGTGTAGAGCAGGATGCCGGTCATGCCGATCCAGAAGTGGAAGTCGGCGAGCTTCGTGCTGTGCAACCGCGTGCCGAACAGCTTCGGCACGAGCCAGTAGAACATGCCGGCGGCCATGAAGCCGTTCCAGCCGAGCGCGCCGCTGTGCACGTGGCCGATGATCCAGTCGGTGTAGTGGCCGAGCGCGTTGACCGCCTTGATCGACAGCAGCGGACCCTCGAAGGTCGCCATGCCGTAGAACGTCACGCCGGCGACGAAGAACTTCAGCACCGGGTCCTTGCGGACCTTGTCGAACGCGCCGCGCAGCGTCAGCAGGCCGTTCAGCATGCCGCCCCACGACGGCGCCCACAGCATCAGGCTGAACAGCATGCCGAGCGACTGTGCCCAGTCCGGCAACGCGGTGTTCAGCAGGTGGTGCGGGCCGGCCCAGATGTAGATGAACACCAGGGCCCAGAAGTGCACGACCGAGAGCCGGTAGCTGAACACCGGCCGGTCCGCCGCCTTCGGCAGGAAGTAGTACATGATCCCGAGGATCGGGGTCGTCAGGAAGAACGCGACGGCATTGTGGCCGTACCACCACTGCGTCATCGCGTCCTGCGCGCCGGAGAAGATGCCGTAGCTCTTCGTCAGCGCGACCGGCACCGCGAGGTTGTTGACGATGTAGAGCACCGCGACCGTCAGCACCGTCGAGATGTAGAACCAGATCGAGACGTAGATGTTCTTCTCGTTGCGGATCCCGATCGTCCAGAAGAAGTTGACCGCGAACGCGACCCACACCAGCACGACCAGCAGGTCGAGGAACCACTCGAGCTCGGCGTACTCCTTGCCCTGCGTGAGGCCGAACGGCAGCGTCAGCGCGGCGCCGACGATGATCAGCTGCCAGCCCCACAGGTGGACCTTGCTGAGCAGGTCGGAGGCGAGGCGCGTCTTCAGCAGCCGCTGGGTGCTGTAGTAGACGCCCGCGAACATCATGTTGCCGACGAGCGCGAAGATGACCGCGTTCGTGTGCAGCGGGCGCAATCGGCCGAAGGTCAGGAACGGCAGTTCGGTATTGAGGGCCGGGAAGCTCAGCTGCAGGGCGATCAGGAGCCCCACCAGCAGGCCGACGGCGCCCCAGCCGACGCTGGCCCACAGGAACCCGCGCACGGTCGCATCGTCGTAGACGACGCGGCGGGTCTCGGTGACGGTCGGGG
>VGXW01000010.1 GCA_016873195.1 Planctomycetota bacterium
GCTCACCCTCACCCTGTGGCCCGAGGAACCGCCGGTCCCGACGCCCGCACTGCTCGCGCCCGACGCCCCGCCAGCCGCCCCGCTAGCCGCCGCAGCCGCCGCCGTCTCCGCGCCCGGCGAACGCGCGCCCGAAGCCAGCGACCGCGCCGCGGTCGACCCCGCCGACGCAGACCTCACGGCACTGCGCGCGGCGACCGACACGGGCTACACGGGCCGCGTGGTCACCGCCGCGGGCGAACCGGTCGCCGGCATCACCGTGCACCTGCTGCGGCTGTCGGCGGACGCGGCCTTGCCGCTCGACCTCGACCTGTTCGCGAAGGCACCGACGATGCTCGACCTCGTGGTCGCGCAGGACACGACCGGCGCCGAGGGCCGCTTCACGCTGCTCGGCGCAGCACCGCGCGGCTGGTGCGGTCTGCGGCTCGCGTTCGCGGACGTCGCCGAAGCACCGCCGCGCTTCCGCTCCGGCCAGGGCACGTTCGTGCCGGTCCAGCACGCGCCGGCACCGGGCGAAGTGGTCGACCTCGGCGACGTGAAGCTCAAGACGGGCGGCGCGCTGCAGGGCAGGGTCACCGGCAGCGACGGTCCGATCGCAGGAGCGCAGGTGCGCGCGGCGCGGTTGCCGCCGCTGCCGTTCGCCGTGGTGCCGATCGAACGCTGGCGGCCCGACGGCGCCCTGCTGGTGACCGTCGCCGGGCAGCAGCGCGTGCTGCAGTTCCCCGCGTGGGTCGAGCGCGCCTACGAGCAGCTGCCGATCGCGCGGGCGACGACCGGCGCGGACGGGACGTTCACCGTGCACGGCGTCGATCCCGGCGAAGTCGTCGTCGCGGTGAACGCGCCGGCGCACGCGAGCCTGCTGCGGCAGAGCGTGCGCGTCGACGCGGGGGCCGTGACCAGCCTCGGCGACCTGGCCCTCGCCGACGGAGCGAGTCCGACCGTGCTCGTCGTCGACCGCGCCGGCCAGCCCGTCGCCGGTGCCGAAGTGTTCGTCGCGCCGTGCAGCGTCGGCGTGCCGGTGCACCTCGGCGAGCCCGCGGGCACCACCGGCACGGACGGCAAGGTGCAGCTCGACGGGCTGCCGAACGGGCGCGCGCTCGCGGCCGCGCGACTGCCACCCGATGGCGCCTTCCACCTGTCGGAACCCGGCCCCGCGGACGGCACGCTGCGCGTCGTGGTGCCCGGGCGGCACGCGCTGCTGCTCGCGGTGCAGGACGGCGCGGGCAAGGCGCTCGCCGACGTGCGCGTGCGCGCGGTCACCGGCGTCGCGAAGGCGGGCGCCGTCGAGTTCGCTCTGTTCGGCTTCGGCCAGACCGCCGACCTCGGCCGCCGCGTGCAGGTGCTCGACGACCACCGCATCCGCGTCGCCAACCTCGACGACGGTTTCTGGACGTTCCTCGTGGCCGCGCCGGGCTTCGCGCCGCAGTCGCTCGACGTCGAACTGCGCGAGGACCTCGAACGAACGATCACCCTGCGCCCCGCGCGGTCGCTGCGCGTGCGCACGATCGACGCCGCGGGCGAACCGGTCGCGCACGCGACGCTGCACCTGCAGCCGCGCGGCGGTTCGCGCGCCGGACGCATCGTCGAGATCCCGCTCGCCGCCGGCCGCACCGGCGCCGACGGCTGGTGCACGATCGCGAACCTGCCGACCGAGGAGGGCACGCTCACGGCCATCCACCCGCGGCACGGCCAGGTGCACGCGGACGTGAAGGGCAACCCCGGCGAACTCGTGCTGCAGTTCGCCGACGCGGCGGCGATCCGCGGGGTTCTGACCGACGGCGGCCGGCCACCCGCGCCGGGGCGCTGGGTGCTCGTGCTCGAGCGGCGCTACGGCGACGGCCCCGGCCAGCAGCGCGGCGCCTTGCCCGATCTGCCGCAGCTCGCGCTGCCGGACCTCGAGGGCGAGTTCACGTTCCCCGCGTTGCAGCCGGGCCGCTACCGCGTGACCGCGCAGGACGCGATGACCGACATCGGCACGGTCGCCGGCATCGTGCAGTACGCGGCGCGCCGCGAGCAGATCCTGCCGTGGAACAAGGCCGAGGTGGACCTGCACGGCGGCGAGACGGCCGAGGTCAAGCTCGACGCGATCCTCGACGCTGCGCCGTGGTCGGGGCCCGGTGCGCCGGTGCGAGGCACGGTGACGGTGAACGGCGTGCCCGCAGCGGGTTCGCTCGTGGTCGGTTCCTCGAAGCAGCCGAACCGCAACGTCACGAGCCGCGTCGACCGCGGCGGCGGCTTCGACCTCGGCCGCGTGCCGGCGGGAGCGCTGCGCGTCGTCGTGGTGCCCAACGAGGTCGCCGAGAGCCGGCTCAAGGAGAACCTGTTCACCCACCACTACGCCAGGGACCTGCAGGTGCAGGACGGGCAGCCGCTCGAGCTGCGCGTGGACATCGAGACGGGGGGCGTGTTCGGCGAGGTGCGCGACCGCGACGGCGCGCCGATCGACGACTGCCGCGTGGTGCTGTTCGACCGCGGCGGTGCCGGCAAGTCGAGCTCGCTGCGCGTCGAGCGCAGCGACGGCCGCGGCGCGTTCGTGTTCCGCGACATCCCGGCGGGCGCCTATGAACTGCGCGCGGAGAAGCCGGGGCGCGGCAAGGTCTGGCGGGCGGGCGTCGCGGTGCCGGCGCACGGCGAGGCGGGGCCGATCGCTGTGGTGCTCGTGCCGCTGGTGGCGGTGTCGGGCCGGATCGAGACGGCGCCGGGAACGCGCGCGGACGTGCAGCTGGTGCCGGTGGCGGGCGGCGATCCGTATCGCGCGACGAGCGAGCCGGGCGGTGGGTTCAAGATCGGCGACGTGCCGATCGGCAGCTACCGCGTGCAGGTGCGGGTGCCGGTGCGGGCACCGTGGCGGCCGGCGGGGGAACTCGTGGTGGTGGAGCCGGCGACGAAGGACGTGGTGCTGCGGGCAGAGGGGTGACGGCGCGCGTTCAGTCCTTGCGCGGCAGTCCTGGCCCCGGCGCGGGTTCCTTGCCGGCGGGCTGCTGCGTCTGGTCGCCCGGCTTCGCGGTCGCCGCTGCCTTCGCCGCTGCCTTCGCCGCCGCTTTCGCCGCGACGATCGCCTTCTCCCATGCATCGGGATCGAACCCGCGCGGGCCCTGCGCGCCCGCGTAGACGACCTTGCCGTCGCTGCCGATCACGTAGAGGCGGTCCGGCCAGCCGCCGTAGGCCTTGCCCACCTTGTCGTCGACGCCGTCGATCAGCGCGGGCATCGGCAGATCCAACTCGTCGACGCACGTGTGCGCGACCTCGGCCCGTTCGCCGTCGTCGATCGGATCCTCGACGAGCCCGTGATTGCCGGGCATCGGGCTGTCGAGCGCATGCGCCTCGCGGATGTAGACGAGGAACACCGCGACGTCGCTGCTGTGCGCGCGGTGGATCTCGCGCAGCCGACCGGCCGCGCTGCGGAACGGGGGTCAGGTGTAGCTGCCGAAGATCAGCGCGACCGGTCGGTCGCCGCGGAACGACGACAGCTTCACCGTGGTCCCCTTCATGCCGAGCATCGGCAACTCGAAGTCGGGGGCGAGGTCGCCGGGCTGCGGCAGCTTCGCGGCGCGGTTGCCGGCCGCGGGCGGGGAAACGCGCGGTGCAGGCGGCCGTGCAGGCGGCCGTGCGGGCGGGGCGCGCGCCGGATCGAAGTCGGTCGCGTCGATCACACCGTTGCCGTCGCGATCGAGATTCCGGAAGGCCGCGTCGCCACGCGGATACTCGGCCTTCTGGATCCTGCCGTCGTGGTCCTTGTCGTACTGCTGCAGCAGCTTCTGCAGCGCTTCGCGCGCGGGGCGCTGCTGCGCCGGCAGCGGGCCGAGGCAGAGCAACGAGAGGAACGCACAGCGAAGCACGGTCATGCGGGTCGGTGGCCTGGGACGCGGTTGTGTGGATCATCGACCGGCTCCGGCCTGCGCGTCCACCCCCGCGCGGCCCGCAGCCTCGCGCCCGCCGCGCTTGACCGCGCCCGGCAGCAGCACGAGCATCGGCCCGCGATCCTCCATCCGCCCCCACCCGAGGTGCCCCATGCGAATCCCGCCCGCTCTGTTCGCCGTGCTCGCCGCGCCCTTGCTGCTGCCGCTGCCTGCCCAGGATCCCAAGAACCTCGAGGCGCGCCTCGAAGCGCTCGAGAAGAAGCTCGAGACCCTGACCTACGACGTCGACACCGTGCGCAAGGCGGCCGACGACAGTCTGTGGTGGCTGCGCCTGTCCGACGTCGCGGTGGTCGACAAGGTGCTGCTGGTCGGCCCGCCCGACCCCAATGCCACGGAGCGCTACGGCATCGCGAACGCGCGGCACCCGCAGCGCTTCCATCAGTACGTCTTCGTGCCCAGACAACTCGACCGCGCGCGGAAGCACCCGGCGATCGTGCTGCCGCACGGCGGCGTGCACGGCGACTTCGGCACCTACCACGTGCACCTCGTGCGCGAGATGGTCGAACGCGGCTACGTCGTGCTGGCCCCCGACTACCGCGGCTCGACCGGCTACGGCAAGGCCATGAAGGAGGCCATCGACTACGGCGGGCTCGAGGTCGACGACGTCGTCGCCGGCCGCGACTGGGCGGTCGAGGAACTCGGCGTCGTCGACGGCAAGCGCGTCGGCATCGTCGGCTGGAGCCACGGGGGCCTCATTGCGCTGTTCGGCGCCTTCGACCACCCCGACAAGTTCGCGTGCGCCTATGCGGGCGTGCCGGTGTCGGATCTGCTGACGCGGTTCGGCTATCACGAGGAGAGTTACAAGAAGTTGTTCACGGCGCCCTACCACGTCGGCAAGGAGCCAGTCGCCGCGGTCGACGAGTACCGCCGGCGCAGCCCGATCTGGCACGTGGGCAAGCTCGGCATCCCGCTGATGGTCACGTCCTCGACGAACGACCGCGACGTCAACGTCGTCGAGGTCGAGCAGCTCGTCGTGCACCTGAAGGCGGCGGGCAAGACGTTCGAGCACAAGATCTACACCGACGCGCCGGGCGGGCACTCGTTCGACCGGCTCGACACGACGTTCGCGCGGAAAAAGCGCAAGGACCTGTACGCGTTCCTCGACAAGCACCTGAAGCTGTAGCCGGCGCGCCGGCCGGCACTCTGCACGCACCAGCCATGGGTCTCGCGGAACTCGCTCGGCACACCCTCGCGATCGTCGACTCCGGCGGCTACGACGGCCCCGCCGGCCGCGTCGAGTTCGGGCCCGCGGTGCGCGCGGCGATTGACGGCACGCGCACGATCACACCCGCGGCAGCTGCGGCGCTGGCCGGTGCCCCGCCGCGCGACCTCGGCGCGCCCCCATGCATCGAGGTCACCGACGAGAGCACCGCAGCGGCCGGCCGGCGGCTGCTGGCCTCTGGCCCCGTGACCGTGCTGAACTTCGCTTCCGCGCGGCGGATCGGCGGCGGGTTCCTCGGCGGCGCCCAGGCCCAGGAGGAGGCGTTGTGCCGCGTCTCGGCGCTCTACCGCTGTCTCGAGACGGCCGGGGCCTACTACGCGGCGAATCGGGCCCACGGCGACGCGCTCTACACCGACCACGCCATCTGGTCGCCGGACGTGCCGTTCTTCCGCGGCGAGGATCTCGGGCTCCTCTCCGAACCGTTCTCGCTGTCGGTCCTGACGTCGCCCGCGCCGAATACGAACGCCGTACACGGCGCCGCCGTCGAGGCACTCGTCGCCACGTTCCACCGGCGCGCGGCGCAGGTGATCGCGATCGCGGCCGCGGAACCGCCGCGCCAGCTCGTGCTCGGCGCGTGGGGCTGTGGCGCGTTCGGCGGCGACCCGGCGCTGGCGGCCGACGCGTTCGGCGCGGCGCTCGACGCCGGCTTCGGCCGGGCCTTCGTGCGCGTGGTGTTCGCGGTGCTGGTCCGGTCGCGGATCGGCGAACGGAACCTCGCCGCGTTCCGCGCACGGTTCGGCTGATCCCGCGCGGCGCCACGGGGCCGGACTGCGCAGGCGCCGCGCGTTATAACCATGTTATACTGACGAACGACGCACCATGACCGCCACCGAACTGACCCTGCGCCGCATCGGCAACTCCCTGGGCGTCATCCTGCCCGCCGAGCTGCTGGCCGAACTCGGCATCGCGAAGGAGGGCGACAAACTGCTGTTGACCAGCGGCGCCGATGGCGAACTGCGGCTGCGCGTCGCCGACGAGGGCTTCCAGCAGAAGCTCGCCGCGCTGCGCGACACGATGCAGCGCTACAAGAACGCACTGCGCGAGCTCGCGAAATGAAGCGCGAGCCGACCTGGCTCGACGCGGCGGACCTGCGTGTCTTCCACGCTTACTTGATCGCCGGTTTCGGCGGCGCGCACGGCGTGCGCGACGAGGGCCTGCTCGAGTCCGCGGTCGCCCGGCCGCGCCACCGGTGGGCCTACGCCGAGGTGGACCTATGCGAACTGGCGGCGATCTACGCGCACGGCATCGCCAGGAACCACCCGTTCGTCGACGGCAACAAGCGGTGCGCGTTCACCGCCGCGCGGGTCTTCCTGCAGGTCAACGGCATGGTGCTGGACGCGCCGGAGGCGGAAGCGGTGGTCATGACCGAGGGGCTGGCGGCCGGCGAGGTCGACGCGGAGCTGTTCGCCGCCTGGCTGCGCAAGCACGCGGCGCGCCGCCGCCGTCGCGCCGCACAGCTGCGGCGCCGCAAGCGCTGACCGCGATCGCCGCCGGGCCGCCAGGCCGCCCGCCACCCGCTGGGCTCCTGTGCGCAGGCCGCGCCGCGCGGACGCGTCAGGCCACCCGCTTCGCGTCCGCGGCGGCCTTGCCGCCGGTCGCCAGCGATCCGATCACCAGCGCCAGGAAACTCAGCGGGATCGAGACGATGCCGGGCTGACCCAGCTGGTGCCAGGCTTCGGCCGCCGTGCGGCCGTAGGGGCCCGAGAACATCTCCGGCCCGGTCAGGATGATCGCCAGCGCCGACACGATGCCGACCGTGATCGAGGCGACGACGCCCACCGCGGTGGTCCGCTTCCAGAACAGCAGCATCACGATGGCCGGCAGGTTGGCCGACGCGGCCACGGCGAAGGCCCAGCCGACCAGGAAGCTCACGTTCACGCCGCGGAAGAGGATGCCCAGGATGATCGCGACGATGCCGACGGCGAACGCCGCGATCTTGCCGGCGCGCACCTTCCTCTGCTCGGTCAGGTTCATGCGGCCGAAGCGGTCCATCAGGTCGTGCGCCACCGCGCCCGAGGCCGCCACGATCAGGCCCGCCACCGTGCCCAGCACCGTGGCGAACGCGATCGCCGAGATCAAGGCGAACAGCAGCTTGCCGAACGACATCGCCAGCAGCGGCGCCGACATGTTGTTGTCCGCCGGATTGACGGTGCCGTTGGTCGCCGCGCCGAGCCCCATGAACAGCGTCAGCACGTAGAAGAAGCCGATGGCGGCGATCGCCACGATGGTCGACTTGCGCGCGCAGGCCGGGCTCGGAACGGTGTAGTAGCGGATCAGGATGTGCGGCAGTGCCGCAGTGCCCAGGAACAGCGCCAGCATCAGCGAGACGAAGTTGAGCTTGTTCCAGAAGGTGTCGACCTTGAACTTCACGCCCGGCTTCATCTGGTCGGTGCCGCTGACGTGCACCGGGTAGTGCACGGTCACGCGGTTGCCGGTCTCGTCGGCCACCTTGGTCGAATGCCACTGCTCGATGCGCGTCTCGGCGTCGGTCAGCTGCGCCAGGTAGGACACCGGGGTCAGGGATCCCGTGCCGCGCGCGGCCTCCGCCGGCTGCAGGCCGCCCAGGGCGGTCAAGCGGCCGACCGGGCGCAGCAGGCCGCCGAGCACGCCGTTGATCTCGCTGCCGGACACCCACTGCGTCTGCCACAGACTCCCCTGCGCGTCGCGGCGCCACCAGGTGGCCCCGCCCGGCCCCGCGAACTTCAGGAAGCTCCCGGCCGTGTGCACGAGCCGCTGGCCGCCGGCGGTCAGCTCGGCCTCGGTGGTCTGCTGCGGGACGAACAGCAGTCCGCGGCCCGCGTCGTCCTTCAGCCCCGCCGGCTCGGTGCTCAGGCCGCGGAAGAGGACCAGCGTGACCATGATCGCCGAGAACACGAGCAGCAGGGCGCCCTTGAGGAACTGCACGTAGGTCGTCGAGGCCATGCCCGCGGTCGCGACGATGGCGATCACGATCGACCCGACGAGGATGACCCCGACCCAGTGCGGCAGCCCCAGCAGCGGCTCGACGAGCGAGCCGGCGCCGTTCATCTGCGGGATCAGGTAGCAGATCGAGACGACCAGCGTGGAGATCGCGGCCGCCAGCTTGATGCCGCGATGGTCGTACTTGGCGTCCACGGCGTCGGTGAACGTGAACTTGCCCAGCCGCTTCATCGGCTCCGCGACGACGAACAGCGCCACGACCCAGCCGGCCAGGTAGCCGATCGAGTACAGGAAGCCGTCATAGCCGAGCGTGGCGATCATGCCGCAGATGCCCAGGAAGGACGCGGCCGACAGATAGTCGCCGGCGAAGCTGATGCCGTTGACTGCCCAATGGATCTGGCCGCCGGCGGCGTAATAGCCGGCCGCGGACCGCGCCTTGCGGGCGAAGAAGTAGCTGAGATAGAGCACCGCGATCACGAACAGCGTGAACACGGCGATCGAGAGCGGCGTGCCGTGGAGGTTCACGAGCGGACCTCCTTGCCCTGGTCCTTCAGCTCGCTCTCACGCTTCGTGCAGAGGTGGTTGTAGACGAGCGCCATCAGCAGGGCGGCCACGATGAGCCCCATGCCGTAGACCACCGCGAGGTTCATGCCCATCAGCACGATCGCCTGCATGGCGCGGCCTTCGGTGGCGACGTTGACCAGCACGAAGCCGGCATAGAACAGGCAGTAGATCAGGAACATCCACAGGCCGAGGCGGGTCTTGTAGGAGCTCGCGGGATCGGGGCCTGAATCGCGCGCGGGTTCGTGGAGCATGGTTTCTCTGGGGGCTGCGGCTGGCGTCAGGGCGCCGGCTGCAGGTCGGCGCATTCCGTCAGAACCTAACCACCCGTCGGGCCGCGGACAACGCTTGTCTGCGGTCGCGGCGACGCGCTACGCTGCGATCTCACCACCCAACTGGGGCACCGATGAAGCGCCTGGTCCTGCGGACGGTCCTGCCCGCCCTGCTGGCGATCGCCCTGTTCACGGGTGTGCTCTTCGTCTACATCCTGCCGGCCTTCGACCGCGTGATCATGGACCAGAAGCGGTTGATGATCCGCGAGTTGACCGAATCGGCCTGGAACATCCTGGCCCGCTGCCACGCCGACGAGCAGGCCGGGACGAAGACCCGCGCCGAAGCCCAGGCGGCCGCAGTCTCCCAAGTGCGTGGACTGCACTACGGTCAAGGTAGTAAGGACTATTTCTGGGTCATAGACGGACAGCCGCGTATGATTGTGCATCCGTATCGCCCCGATCTGGAGGGCAGCGATCTGCGCAACCTCGCCGATCCGCACGGCCAGCTGCTCTTCGTCGACATGGTGCGCGTGGTCGAGGCCCACGGCTCGGGCTACGTCAGCTACCGCTGGCAGTGGAAGGACGACAGCCGGCGCATCGTGCCGAAGCTCTCCTACGTCAAGGGATTCGCTCCATGGGGCTGGATCATCGGCACCGGCGTCTACCTCGAGGACGTGTCGGCCGAGCGCGCGGCGCTGACCGAGCGCATGCAGACGGTCTCGCTGGCGATCCTGCTGGCCGTCGCGGGCCTGCTGGTGTTCCTGCTGCGCGCGGGTTTCCAGGCCGAGCGCGCGCGGCAGCGTCTGGCGGGGGCGCTGCACCTCTCGGAGGAGAAACACCGCACGCTGGTCGAGTCGGCCGGGGAGTCCATCATGATGGCGATCGCCGGGGAGCGCCTGTTCGGCAACCCGAGCCTGCTGCGCCAGCTCGGCTACGACGAGGCGACGTTCGCGGGGCTCGACGTGGGCGACGTCGTCCTGCCCACGGCCGCCGAGCGCGCGGCCGGGCGCCGGGCCTGGCAGGACGTCACCGAGGGCGCGGCGGCGCCCGCACCCTACGAGGCGGAACTGCGCCGCGCGGACGGCACGACGATCCGCGTCAACCTGTCGCTGTCGCGCATCGAGGTCCAGGGCAGGGCCGGGTTCATGGCCGTGGCCACGCGCGTGGCGACGGTGCGGGACGTCGAACTGGCCGACGCCGGCACGGCCGACGAACTGGCGGCGGCCAACCGGCGCCGGACGCTGATGGCCGCGCTGATGCTGACGCACGGCTCGCCGGCCGGCGAGGTGATGCGGCTCCTGTCGAACCAGGCCGAGGCCGTGACCCGCCGCAGCCTCGCGTTGGCGGAGGCCGAACTCGGGCCGGCGCCCGGGACCTACCAGTTCCTGCTGATGGGCAGTGTCGGCCGCGCCGAGGTCAGCCTGATGACCGACCAGGACCACGCCATCCTCCACGACGACACGCCGGGGCTGGCCGACTACTGCCTGCGCCTGGGCGCGCGCACGGTGGAGATCCTCGCGGGCGCCGGCTACGCGCGCTGCCGCGGCGGCATCATGTCCAGCGAACCGGCCTGCTGCCACGGACCGGAGGCGTGGCGCGCGACGTTCTCGCGCTGGATCCACACGCTGGAGGCCGACGACCTGCTGCACGCGAAGGTCTTCTTCGACTTCCGCGCGTTGCCCGGCGCCGGCGGCGCGCGCGGCGAGGCGGCCCTGCGCCTGGCGCGCGACCTGCGCGAGCACCTGCACGGCGAGATCGCCTTGCAGCCGCGCTTCTGCCACCTGCTGGCGCGCAGCATCCTGACCTGCGGGCCGCCGCTGTCGCCCTTCGGTTCCTTCGTGCTCGAGACGCTCGACGGCCGGCACGCGACCTTCGACGTCAAGGGCGTCCTGGCGCAGATCGTGGACATCGCCAGGTTGCGGGCGCTGCAGCACGGCGTGCGCGAGGTGGGCACCGTGGCGCGGCTCCTAGCCCTGGCCGCCGCCGGCGCCCTGAAGCCGGCCACCGCCGAGGCGACGATCGCGGCGTTCGGCCTGCTGCAGGATCTGCGCCTGCGCCACCAGGCCGCGCAGCTGCTGGCGCAGGTGGAGCCCGACAACCGCCTCGAGCCCGCCGCGCTGGCGCAGGCCGAGCAGGCCGAACTCAAGCGCGTCCTCACGCACGTCAAGGCCCTGCAGGCCGAGGTCGACCACGACTTCGCGGGGGCGTGAACGCGCATGGCCGATCGCTCCTCCGGTCCGCTGCTGCTGCTCGGCGACGTCCACACGCGTTTCGGCGTGATCGCCGCCCAGATCGAGCATGCGCGCGAGGTGGCCGGCGCCCTTCCCTGCGCCGTGGTCGTGGCCGGCGACCTCGGCCTGTTCGGGGACGACCTGCGCCGCCACTTCCGGCGCGAGAAACTGCGGTTCCCCGTGCCGGTCAACTTCATCGAGGGCAACCACGAGGACTTCCGCGACTTCGCGACCCTGGTCGCCGGCTACGCCGACGTCCTGACGCACCTGCCGCGCGCCACCGTGCAGCCGCTCGGCCCCTGGCGCGCGCTGTGCCTGGGCGGCGCCCGCTACATGGACGCCATGACCACGCCGCGCGGCTGCGAGATCACCGCGCGCGACATCGAGGCCTGCCTCTCGTTCCCGGCCGGCGCCGTCGACCTGGTCGTCAGCCACGATTGCCCGTGCGGGATCGGCGTGCCGGGGGCCGCCGGCTTCGAGCACCTCGGGCCGCCGGGCGTGCCGGGCTTCGAGCGCATCGCGGCCCGCCTGCGGCCGCGCCTGTGGGTCTTCGGCCACCACCATCGCTGGCACGAGCACGAGGATCTGGGCACGCGCTACCTGGGCCTGCCCGAGAGCTGGCACGGTTACGGCCTGCTGGACCGCGACGGCTCGCTGCGGCGCGTCGAGCATGCGGCGCAGCCGGCGCCCGCACCCCGGCGCTGGGGCTTCCTGGGCCGCCGCTGAGCCGGCAGGTCAGCGCGCCGGGCGGGTCCGGACCTCGAGGCTCCGGCGCCCGCACTGCGGCGGGCTCGCGGCGGTCCGCGTTCCCGCTACGATCCGGTGCGGATGTTGGCCATCGCTGCCTGAGCAGGCTGCCCGCGCGCAGCCGGTCGTCGCCCGGCGTGGTTCCCCGATACGGGGCCGCGCCGGAGTTTCCACGGCAGTCACGATCAGGAGCAGCAGGGTGATGGCGAGCGAAGAGGACAAGCGGCGGTTGCGCGAGCGTTTCCGGAAGCAGCTGCGGCACGCGGTCTCGCACGAGGAGGAACTGCGGCGGCGGCAGGCGGCCAAGGCGCGCGCGGCCGAACGGATCGACCGGGACGAGCCCGGCTGGCGCGGGGAACCGGACGCCGAGACGTTCGCGAAGATGCGCCGCGGGGGGCGGGCGCGGCGGCACCGCGAGCTCGGCGGCGCGGCGCCGCCGGGGCTGCCGCGCGCGACGGTGACCGCGGTGCACCAGGGCCGCATCGAGCTCGACTTCGCGCCCGCGCGCGTGGCCCAGCGCCTGCTGCTCGACCCGGATTGCCGGCTCGTGGTCGGCGACGAAGTGCTCTGCGAAGGGACCGACGGGCCGCGCCGCGCCGTGGCGCTGCTGCCGCGGCGCACCCGCCTCGCGCGGCCCGATCCCGGCAACCCGCACCGCGAGCTGCTGCTGGCCGCCAACGTCGACGTCGCGGTGATCGTCGCGGCGGTGCGGGATCCGCCGCTGCGGCCGGGTCTGATCGACCGGTTCCTGCTGGCGCTGCAGCGCGGCGGGGTGGCGCCGCTGCTGTGCGTCAACAAGGTGGACCTGCTCGACGCGCGCGGTCTGGCGGAACTCGCGGCGACGCTCGCGCCCTACGCCGGACTCGACGTCCCGGCCGTGCTCTGTTCGGCCGCCGCGGGCCTCGGGCTCGGCGAACTGCGCGAGCGGCTGCGGGCCCGCACCTGCGTGTTCGTCGGCCACTCCGGCGTCGGCAAGTCGTCGCTGCTGAACGCGCTCGATCCGGCGGGAGCCCGCGCCGTCGCCGCGGTGCACGCGGGCAGCGGCCAGGGCCGGCACACGACCGCCGGCTCGCGCTTGTGCGACCTCGGCGACGGCACGCGCGTGATCGACACGCCGGGCATCCGGGCGTTCGGCTTCGAGCGGCTCCTGCTGGCGGAGCTGCGTGCGGCCTTCCCGGACCTCGCGGCGTTCGCCTCGGGCTGCCGGTTCGCCGACTGCACGCACGCGCACGAGCCGGGTTGCGCGGTGCGCGAGGCGGTGGCCGCGGGCCGGCTGGCCGCGGCGCGGCTCGGATCCTGGCTGCGCCTGCTCGGCGAGGTCGACGACGGCGAGCGCTGACCCGCCGCCCGGCCGGCGGGGCCAGCGGCGGTAGACTCGGGCCAATGTCCGCCGCACGCCTCGCCGTCCTGTTCGCCGCCCTGCTGGCCGCCCCGTTCGCCGCCGTGTCGGCCCAGGACGCGGCCGAGTTCGCGGCGCGGCGCGACGCGTGCAGGAAGCAGCTCGCGGCGGGGCAGGCGCTCGTGCTGCGCAGCGCCACCGAGCGGACCGCGCGCCCGAACGCCGACTTCTACTACCTGACGGGCATCAGCGGCCCGGGCCACGCGCTGCTGCTCGCCGCCGACGGCCACGACGTGCTGTTCGCGCCGCAGTCGCGGTCGCCGCGCCGCAGTCCGCCGGCCGCCGCGCCCGGCTTCGCCACGGTGCGGCCGTTCGGCGAACTCGAGGCCGCGCTGGCCGGCCTCCGGCAGGCCGACCGGCTCGCCGACGAGCGCCTCGGCAGCAGTTGGCTCGGCCGACTGCGCCGCGTCAAGTCGGCGGCCGAGATCGAGAAGCTGCGCAGGGCGATCGACATCACGTGCGCCGCGCACCGCGAGGTGCTGCGCGCGGCCGAGCCGGGGCTCTACGAGTACCAGCTGCAGGCGCTGCTCGAGTGCGTGTTCGCGTGGAACGGCGCGCCGCGCCCGGGCTTCCCCTCGATCGTCGGCTCGGGCCCCAACTCGTGCATCCTGCACTGGCGCGAGACCACGCGGGCCACGCAGGCCGGCGACCTGGTCGTGCTCGACATCGGCGCCGAGTACGCGATGTACACGGCCGACGTCACGCGCACGTTCCCGATCGGCGGTCGCTTCACCGACCGGCAGAAGCAGGTCTACGAGATCGTGCTGGCGGCCAACGAGGCCGCGATCGCGGCGGTCGGGCCGGGCGTGCCGATGCGCGACGTCGAGAACGCGGCCGCGGGCGCCTTGACCGCGGGGCTCGTGCGCGTCGGCGTGCTGCGGGACGGCGACCGCGCCGGGCTCAGGCGCTACTTCGTGCACGGGCTGAGACATTCGACAAGACTGCAGGTGCACGACGTCGGCGGCCTCGGCACGCTCGAACCGGGCATGGTGATCACGATCGAGCCGGGGCTCTACTTCCGCGACGAGGGCATGGGCGTCCGCATCGAGGACGACGTGCTCGTCACCGAGCACGGCCGCGAGGTGCTGTCGGCGGCGGCGCCGAAGACCGTCGCGGCGATCGAGGCACTGATGGCGGAGCCGGGCATCGACGTGCGGCGGCTGCGCGCGCAGTGAGGCGGTCGCGGGGAGGCGGTGCCGGAGGGTCCGCCGGCACCCCGCGCTCCACCGGCCGTGCCCGAACGGCCGACCTGCCGGAACGCCACCTCGAGGCCGCGCGCCGCCGCGCCGAGCCGCCGGAGCTGCGCGTGCCGCTGGCCCCTGCGGCGGCGGGTCTGGTCGGCGTCTGCGACGGCTGCGTGCCCGCGGCGTGACCCTTCCGGTCCCGGCGATCCGGCGCCGCGAGGGCTTGCGTGGGCCCAGAGTGAGCCGTATCAGCCGTGCCCTCCATTCCCCCGCAACCCAGAGCCGCCCATGCTCAGCGCGAACCTCACCCAGCTCCTGAACCAGCAGATCGGCCTCGAGCTCTACTCGGTCAACCTCTACCGCCAGATGGCCGCGTGGTGCGACCACGAAGCCCTGGTGGGCTGCGCGGCGTTCCTCGAGGCGCACGCCGAGGAGGAGAACGGCCACTACGCCCGCATCTTTCGCTACGTGCGCGAGACCGGCGCCAAGGCGGTGATCCCGGCGCTCCCGGCGCCGCCGACGCAGTGGCAGGACGTCGCCGCCGTGTTCGCCGCGACGCTCGAACACGAACAGACGATCACGCGCTCGATCAACGCGATCGTCAAGGCGGCCTACGCGGAGAACGACTTCGCCACCGTCGGCTTCCTGCAGTGGTTCACCAACGAGCAGCACGAGGAGGAGCACCTGTTCCGCACCGTGCTCGACAAGGCCCGCATCATCGGCACCGAGGGCAAGAGCCTCTACTGGCTCGACAAGGAGATCGGCAAGCTCGCCAAGGGCGCTGCCGCGAACTGATCCCGGCGCGGGCCCGCCCGGGCCCCGGCGCGCGGCCGCGCTACGCTTGCGCCCCGTCCTGCCGCCCGCTCCGGAGGCCCATGCCCGCACTCGCCGTCCGCGCCGTCCGCGCTGCTGCTCCCGTCGTCGCGCTGCTCGCGTCGGCCCTGCCGCTCGCCGGCCAGCAGTTGCCGGCTCCCGCGCGGCCGAAACCGTTCCGCATCACCGTCGTCGACGCCGCGACCGGCCGCGGCGTGCCGCTCGTCGAGCTCACGACCGTGCACGGCGTCGTGCACGTCACCGACAGCGCGGGTGTGGTGGCATACGACGAGCCGGGGCTCATGGACGCGGAGGTGTTCTTCCACGTGAAGTCGCACGGCTACCGCTACCCGAAGGACGGCTTCGGCTACGCGGGCCTGCGGCTGCGCACGGTGCCCGGCGGCAGCGCCACCGTGCAGCTCGAACGCGTGAACGTCGCGCAGCGGCTCTACCGCATCACCGGCCAGGGCATCTACCGCGACAGCGTGATGCTCGGCGACACGGTGCCGGTCGCGGCGCCGCTGCTGAACGGCAAGGTGGTCGGCCAGGACTCGGTGCAGACCGCGCTCTACCGCGGCAGGGTCCATTGGTTCTGGGGCGACACCTCGCGCGCCGCCTACCCGCTCGGCAACTTCGCGATGGCCGGCGCGACCTCGGAGCTGCCGCCGCCGCGCGGAACCGGGCTCGACCCGGGCCGCGGCATCGACCTGCGCTACTTCACGGACGCGGACGGCTTCGCGCGGCCGATGTGCCCGATCCCCGGCGAACCGGGGCCGGTGTGGTGCGATGGCTTCGTGACCGCCGCCGATGCGGGCGGGCGCGAGCGCCTGCTGTGCCACTTCGCGCGCATGAAGTCGCTCGGCGAACGCCACGAGCACGGCTTCGCGGTGTTCGACGACGAGCGGCAGGTGTTCGTGCCCACCGTGCGCATTCCGCTCGACGCGCCGCTCCATGCGCGCGGCGGCGGCAGCCCCGTGCGCTGGGCGGGCCCCGACGGCGAGCACTGGTACTTCGCGACGCCGTTCCCGCTGGTGCGCTGCCGCGCGAGCTACGAGGCGCTGCAGGACCCCGCGCAGTACGAGGCCTACACGTGCCTGCAGCCGGGCGCGCGCTGGGACGCCGCGGCGCCGCGGCTCGAGATCGAGGACGGCCGGCCCGTCTACGGCTGGAAGCGCGACACGGGCCTCGTGCTGCAGCAGGAACAGGACGTGCTGATCGAGAAAGGCCTGCTGCGGCCCGAGCACGCGCTGCTGCAGCTGCGCTGTGCCGCGACCGGCGAGCGCGTGCGCGGCCACGCGGGCACCGTCGCGTGGAACGACTACCGCGGCCGGTGGATCATGATCGTGCAGGAGGGCTGGGGCACGTCGCTGTGCGGCGAGGTCTGGTTCGCCGAGGCGCCCGAGTTGACCGGGCCGTGGGCCCTGGCCCACAAGATCGTCACGCACGACGACTACTCGTTCTACAACGTCGCGCACCACCCGTTCTTCGACCAGCAGGGCGGCCGCATCGTCTACTTCGAGGGCACCTACACCGCGATGTTCTCGGGGACGAAGGTGCCGACGCCGCGCTACGACTACAACCAGATCCTCTACGCGCTGGACCTCGCGGACCCGCGGCTCGGGCCGCGGTGAGGCGGGATCGCGCGCCGTTCCCTCGGCTCGCGGTTGCGCGAGGTCGACCTCGAGCGGGGCCCCTACAGCAGCTTCCGCAAGTGCGCGATGGAGCGTTCCGCCTGGGCGATGGTGCCGCACTCGACGGAGAACACTACGTCGCGTCTGGCCCTCCTGCAGATGCGGATGACCCGCGGCCAGTCGATCACGCCGTCACCGCAGGCGCAGCCGACGGGCGTGCCGGTGACCTTGCCGCGCTCGGCGTCGCTCTGCTCGACGGCGATGTCCTTCGCGTGCAGGTGCACGAGGCGCCCGACGACCCGCGCCAGCCACTTGTAGGGATCGTGGCCGCACAGGTAGCTGTTGCCGGTGTCGAAGTTGACGCCGATGGCGGGGCTCTTGACCAGCTTCACGATCCGGTCGAGGCCTTCGGGGCTCCTGCTGTACTGCTGGTGCGGTTCGATGCCGATCAGGATGCCGCGCGGCTCGGCGACCTTCGCGGCCTCCATCAGCGTGTAGCGCATCAGGGTGTGGTCTTCGGCGGCGGTGGTCCAGGCGGGCTTGGGGCCTTCGTCGGTGTTGACCACGGGCGCGCCACATTCGGCGGCGAAGCGGATGGCCTGCTTGAGGTACTCGGTGCTGATCTCCGGCTTGCAGAGCGGCGTGTGCGTGGAGAAGCCGGAGAGCGCGATGCCCGCGGCGGCGCAGGCCCGCTTCACGCGCAGCGGGTCGTCGAGCATCGAGACGCTGTGGAAGTAGCCGGCTTCGCTGAGCAGTTCGCGGCCCCAGTGGACCATCGGCTCGACGTACTCGTAGCCGAGCTCCGCGGCCTTCCTGACGCCCCACTCGAAGTTCTTGTCCGCGTGGCGGACGAACTCCATGTTGATGCCGAAGTGGATCTTGCCCATGGGTCGTGACCGTGTCGGGGTTCGCGTCGGGGTGCGGTGCGGCCCGGGTCAGAACACGAACCACATGCCCAGCGTCACGCGCAGGCCGCGCAGCCTGCTGCCGTCGTCGCCGGTTGTCGCGCCGTTCGCGAGTTCGGTCTCCGTCTGCAGCACCTCGAGGCCGGCGCCGGTCTGCTGGTTCCACTGGCAGCGCACGTTGGCGAACACCGTGCGGTTGCTGTCGAACGGCACCGCCGCGTCGAACGCGGTCCTGGCCGTCGTGTCGTCGTCCGCCGGATCGTCGAGGCCGTAGCCGACGTTGACCGACCACGTCGGGTCGATCTTCCACTCGGCGCTGACGAAGCCGCCGCTGCCCTGCACCTCGGCGCCCGTGTTGTCGTAGTCGAGCCCCGCGCGCAGGAACTCGGCGCCGATGCCCGCGCCGGTCCAGGCCTCGGCCGTGACCGTCAAGCAGTCGCAGACCGGCAGCTTGGCCTCGACCGCGAGCAGGTGGTTCACCGCGTCGTTGCCGACACCCGCGGACGCGCCGGCCGTCGGCGTGATCGTGTTCTGCCGGTAGCCGGCGTCGAACGCGAGCACGCCCTTCTTGTCGAGCAGGCCGTTCCACACAAGGCGCCCGACGACCCACGGCATACGTTCCTGCTGGTCCTGCGCCGACGCGACGCGCGCGTGCAGCAGGCCCAGCGTCGCCTCGAAGTCGCCCGTCTTGTAGCGCCCGGTGATCTGCGGCACGCGGTTCCACAGGTTGCCGCTCCAGGCGAGGATGCCGAAGTCGATCAGGCCCGGGTTCAGCACGGCGACCGGGATCCAGTCCTGGCCGGCGCGCAGCGAGAAGCCGTCGCGGTGGGCGATCTCGGCGTAGGCGAGGCGGATGCGCGGCAACAGGTTGGCGCCCGCGTTGGAGCCGTAGAAGTCGGTCTCGACGACGGCGCGGCCGGTCCAGGCGTCGAAGCTGCTCGAACCGGCGAAGCCGAACCGCGAATCGCGCGGGTTGAAGCTGAGTTCCTCGTCGCCTTCCTTGGTCACGTAGTTCTGGAAGTCGATGCCGCCGATGCTGCCGTTGCCCTGGAAGTTGTCGTAGGTCGACACGAACGACACGCGGCCCCAGAACTTCAGGTCGACCGCCGAGGTGACCGCCGGCTGCTTCTCGGCTTGCAGATCGGGCGCGGTGAACTCGGGCGCGGCGACCCGCGAGATGCGCACGGCCGACGCCTCGGCGGCGGGCGGCGGTTGCAGCGCGTTCTCGAGCCGCTGCACGCGGGCCTCGAGGTCCGCGGGGGAGTTCTGGGCGGCTGCCTGGGCGGCCAGCGCGAGCAGTGCGGGAAGGGCGGGACCACGAAGGGCGAGGCGAGGCGTCTTCATGTCGGATTCGGTGGAGTGGCTGCGGTGAAGCGACGGGAAACGCAGCGGATCGTCGCCAGGCGTGCGGCCCGGCGCATGCGCAACAGGACCACCGTGCCACCGGGGGGACGGGCGGCGAACTCTTGCTTGCGCCGCCGCTGCCGCTACGCCGGGAGCATGCACCGCCCGCTGCGTCCGTTCCTGCTCGCCCTCGCGCTCGCCGGCACCACCCTCGCGCAGCCCCCGCTGCGCTGGCTCGACCTCGACGGCGACGCCGCACGCCAGTCGACCGTTGTCCGCGTCGCGCGCAAGTACCAGGGCCACCCGACCACGGTCCTGCTGCCCGACGGAGCCTTGCTCTGCGTGCACCCCGAAGGACACGGCAAGGGGCCGATCGTGCTGCAGCGCAGCGACGACGGCGGGCGCACGTGGAGTGCCTTGCTGCCGGTGCCCGACTCCTGGGCCACGAGCCAGGAGACGCCGACGATCCACCGGCTCGTCGACCCCGCGGGCACGGCGCGGCTCGTCGTGTTCTCGGGTCTCCACCCGATCCGCAGCAGCGTCTCCGCCGACGACGGACGGAGCTGGACGCCGCTGCTGCCGATCGGCGGCTTCGGCGGCATCGTCGCGATGGCGAGCGTCGTGCGCCTGCAGAACGGCGACCACGCGGCGTTCTTCCACGACGACGGCCGCTTCTTCACGGCGGACGGCAAGCGTTCGCAGTTCACGGTCTACCAGATCCGTTCTCGCGACGGCGGGCTCACCTGGCAGAGCCCGGCGGTCGTCTGGAGCGGCGCCGACATGGACCTCTGCGAGCCCGGTGTGCTGCGCTCGCCGGACGGCAAGCGCCTCGCGATGCTGCTGCGCGAGAACTCGCGCCGGCACGCCTCGCAGGTGCTGTTCTCCGACGACGAGGCGGCGACCTGGTCCCAGCCGCGCGCGCTGCCGCCGGCGCTGACCGGCGACCGCCACGTGGGCGCCTACGCGCCCGACGGCCGGCTCCTCGTGTCGTTCCGCGACACGGCCCCGCAGAGCCCCACGCGCGGCGACTGGGTCGCGTGGGTCGGCACGTGGCACGACCTCGCCGCGGGCCGCGAAGGCCAGTACCGCGTGCGGCTGTCGCGCAACTACCACGCGTGGGACTGCGCCTACCCGGGTGTCGAGGTGCTGCCCGACGGCACGTTCGTGCTGGTGACCTACGGCCACTGGGAACCCGGCGAGGCGCCGTTCGTGCGCGCCGTGCGGCTGCGGCTGTCCGAACTCGACGAACTCGCCGTGGGCCCTGCGCCGGCCTTCGCGCGCGAGCCGGGCACGGTCCGGCCGACCCCGCGCATCGAGGAGTGGTGGACCAAACGCGTCGCCGAGGACCTCGCCGCCGCGCGCGCGGGCGGCCACCGCCTCGTGTTCCTCGGCGACTCGATCACGCAGGGCTGGAACAGCAACGGCAAGGAACCGTGGCTCGCGACCTGGCAGCCGCGCGGCGCGCTGAACCTCGGCGTGTCCGGCGACCGCACGCAGAACGTGCTGTGGCGGCTCGACCACGGCCAGCTCGAGGCGCTCGCGGCGAACGGCAACGAGGTGCGCGCGGTGGTCGTGATGATCGGCACCAACAACAGCAACGGCGACGAGTGCACGGCCGAGGAGATCGCGGCCGGCGTCACCGCGGTCGTGAAGCGGCTGCGCGCCGGCTTGCCGGCGGCCAGGGTGCTGCTGCTGGCGATCTTCCCGCGCGGCGAACAGCCGAATCCGCAGCGAGCGAAGAACGCGCGCGCCAGCGAACTCGCCGCGGCGGCGTTCGCGGGCGACGACCACGTCGTCTGCCGCGACTTCGCGGCCCGCTTCGTCGAGGCCGACGGCTCGATCCGGAGGGAAGTGATGCCGGACTTCCTGCACCTGTCGCCTTCGGGCTACGCGAGGTGGAGCGAGGCGCTGCTGCCGGAGGTCGAGGCGCTGCTGCGGTGAGCCGGCGGACCGGCGGTCACCGGATCCGGTACTCGACCGCGTGCTGCGCGCCGTCGAGCACGTACTCGACGACCAGCCCGCTCGGCCGCTTCAGCTGGCGCAGTTGGCCGCGCAGCAGCTGCAGCAGGCCCGCGGTCTCGGTCACCGGCAGGCCGTTGACCGCGGTGATCACGGCGCCGAGCGGGATCGCCAGCGGCTTCAGCGCGTCGGGCACGTGGCGCACCACGAGGCCGCGGTAGTTGGTTCCGTCCGCCGTGCGGCCGAACGCCGGGTCGAGGCACGTGCCGCCCTCGAGCGCCGCGACGCCCGCGGCAGCGATCGCGTCGCGCTCGGGGCTCGGGTGCAGCTGCACGATCGCGTCGTTGAGGTTGCGGATCGGCGGGAACAGCGCGCGCGCGGCGAGGTCGGCCCAGGCCTGCAGCGCCGCCGGTTCCTCGTCGGCCTTCGCCTCGCGCAGGTCCTTCGGCCCGATCGCCTGCAGCAGGCCGATCGCCTGCACGCGCACGCGCTCGTCGGGGCTCTCGAGCAGCTGGCGCACGCGCGGCAGCGCGGGCTCGAGCCACAGCACCGCGAGGTCGGTGCGGATCCGGAAGACCTCCTTCAGGAACCACAGCCCCTGCGCCTGGTCGAGCGGGTCGCCGAGGTCGAGCAGCTGGAAGAACGGGATCAGCCGCAGGTCGAGCAGGTGGTCCTCGTCGCGCGGCAGCCGCGTGATGCCGGCCGCCCTCGCCGCGGGGCTGCCGGGCTGGGGCAGCGCCTGCACGGCACGCTGCCTGGCTGCCGCGTCGAGGTCGCCGAAGCGTTTGCCGAGGTGCGCGCGCAGCCACGCGATCGCGCGCGGGAAGGCCTGTTCGCGCGCCCGCCGCTCCGGCTCGCCAGGGATGTGCGCGATCAGGTTCGCCAGGTGGTCGGGCTGCTTGCAGAAGAACATCGCGTAGAGCGCGGTCGCGCGGTCGTCGGCGTTCTTGCTCATGCGCAAGATGCCGGCGAGGTAGCTCGCGTCGAGGCCGAGGCGGTCGACCTCCTCGCGCGCCTCGCGCCAGCCCTGGTGGTCGACGACCTCGCGGCCCTCCGGGTCGGTCGACTTCACGTAGGCCGGGTCGTCGGCCAGCGCGCGCATGCGCCGCAGCAGCAGGTAGAGCCGGTCCGGCGGCGCGTAGACCTCGGCGGGGTTGCGGAACGGCGACAGCACGTCGCGTTCGGGGTAGGCGACGTGCTTGGGCTGCTGGGCCGCCGCGGCGGCGGCGAGCGTGGCGAGCAGGAGACCGGACAGCGCGCGGCAGGGGAGGCGGACCGACATGCGATGCTCTAGCAGGGACGCGGGGGAGGGGTAACCAGGCCGGGGTCAGCCGCGCCACCAGACGAAGCCGACCTGCGCCAGACCGATGATCGCGCCCAGGACTCCGCCGAGCACCTCGATCGCGTGCAGTTCGCGGCTGGCGACCTCGAAGATCAGCGCCTCGAGCTTCTCGACCGCGAACGAGGCGACCTTCTTCTCGACCAGGGCCGGCACGTCGAGGCCCGCGGCGAGGCCCTTCTCGACCTCGTCGAGCACGGCCTCCTTGTGCGCCATGATGCCCTGCACGATCGACTCGCGGATGGCGGCCACGCGCTCCTCGGTCAGGAAACCGCCGATCAGCGGCAGGCCGCGCAGTTCCTGGATCTTGGGCCCGAGCCCGCGCTCGAGCACCTGGTGCAGGATGCCGGCGAAGTCGAGCTTGTTGAGGCTGCGCACGACGTCCTTGTGCTCGACGAGGTGCGTGCCGACGACGCGGCCGATCGCCTTGGCGAGTTCCTGCTGGCGGCGGCCGATCAGGCCCTGGACGCGCAGACCCAGGAACCGCCGCGCGCGGATCGGCCGGAAGATCATCTTCACGGCGAGCCAGTTGGTGCTCCAGCCGATCAGGGCGCCGATCGCGGGGATCGTGATCCAGGTCCAGAGGTCGGGAGCTTGGGGCATGAAGGCTGGCGAGTATCACCCCGCGTGGGAGCGCGCTCAACGGCGCGGCGGCGCGCCCTATGCTCCGTTCCCTTTCCGCCCCCGACTCGAGATCCCCATGCCGAAGCTGATCCGCCGCGTTCCGTTCCCCGTCCTGTTCGCGCTGGCCCTCGCGCCCGGCGCTGCCGCCCAGGATGCGCCCAGGCCCGCGCCCGAGCTGCGGCAACTGCAGCCGTTCGCCGGCAGTTGGGAGGGCTCGGGCGACTTCCACGAGCCCGCGCCGAACGGCGGCACACAGACCACGAAGTGGCGCGCGTCGGGCAGCTACGAGTGGTGCCTCGACGGCTTCTGGCTGCGCGAGGACTTCCGCATCGACTTCGACGGCATGCCGGTGCCGATGTACCACCGCAGCTACCTGGGCTGGGACGGCGAGCGCCGCGGCTTCGTGAAGCTCGCCGTCAGCAACGCCGGCGAGGTCGCGCTGCACGACCTGTCGCTGCTGCCGGACGGCTCGCTGCTGGAGATGCCGCTCCTGCACCCAGAGGGCGCGCCGATGGCGATGCGCTCGCTGTTCAAGGTCGACGGCGACACGATGGTGCACACGGTCGACTTCCTGATGCCGCAGGGACCGGCGCTGCACGCCGTCGACGGACGCTTCCGGCGCCTGGCGAAGAAGCCCGACGCGGTGCCGCCGCAGGAGGCGTTCATGGGCATGACGCCGCACGCCGAGATGCGGAAGCTCGCGGCCTGGGCGGGCAGCTACGACGTGGAGGGCACGATGACGATGGCGCCCGGCGCGCCGCCGATGCAGATCACGGGCACCGACAGCTACGCGATCTGGTTCGGCGGCACGGTGCTCTGTGGGCTCACCGAGGGCGCGGCGGAAGGCATGCCGCGGAAGTACCTGAACGAGAGCTTCTTCGCGTGGGACGCGAAGAAGGGCTGCCTCGTCTGCGGCTTCGTCAGCAACATGGGCGAGGTCGGCCTGCTCGAGCAGCGCTTCACCAAGGACGGCAAGGCGTTGGTCGGCACGATGGCGGGCACTGCGCAGGGGGAGCCCGTGGTGCAGCGCGGCGTGGCCGCGCTCGACGACAAGGGGCGGCCTGCCAGTGCCACCTGCCATATGCTGTCCGGCACCGCGGCGCCGCTCGAGAACTTCCGCGCGACCTACACGAAGCGGTGACGGGCTGGCGCGGCATGATGCCACCATGCTGCAGTTCTCCCGGCTGATCCAGGCCGTCGACTCGCACACCGCCGGCGAGCCCACGCGCATCGTCACGGGCGGCCTGCCGCCGGTGCCGGGCGCTTCGATGGCGCACAAGCGCGCCTTCCTGCAGCGAGAATGCGATCCGCTGCGCCGGGCGCTCGTGCTCGAGCCGCGCGGTCACGACGCGATCGTGCTGGCCTTCCTGCTGCCGCCGTGCGATCCCGCGGCGCACCTCGGCGTCGTGTTCGCCAACGACGCGGGCTACCTCGGCATGTGCGGCCACGGCGCGATCGGCGTCGCCACGGTCGCGGTCGCAACGGGCATGGTCCCCGCCGTCGAGCCGGTCACCGAGGTCGTGCTCGACACGCCCGTGGGCACGGTGCCGTGCCGGGTCGCGGTGCAGGGCGGCCGGCCGCGCAGCGTGACCATCACGAACGTGCCGTCGTTCCTGTTCCGCCAGCGCGCCATCGTGCCCGTGCACGGCTTCGGCAAGGTCGCCGCGGACGTTGCCTACGGCGGCAACTGGTTCGCGTTCGTCGAAGCGGAGCAGCTCGGCCTCGAGGTCGGCAAGGTCCACCTGCCCGTGCTGCTGCAGGCGGCGAACGCGGTGCGCGAGGCGCTCGTGCGCGAGGGCGTGCGCGGCGTGCATCCCGACCAGCCCGAGCCCGCGATCGTCGACCACGTGAAACTGTTCGCGGACCTCGAGGGCGAACTCGGCTCGCGCGCGATGACGCTGTGCCCGGGCACGGCCTACGACCGCTCGCCGTGCGGCACCGGCACGTCGGCGAAGCTCGCCGTGCTGCACGGCAAGGGGGAGATCGAGGTCGGACAGTGGTACGTCTCGGAGAGCGTGCTCGGCACGCGTTTCCGCGCTCGCATCGTGCAGACCGCGCCGGTGGGGCCGTTCACGGCGGTGGTGCCCGAGATCGAGGGCTCGGCGTGGATCACGGGGTTGCCGACGTTCGTGCTCGACCCGGACGACCCCTGCGTGCACGGCCTGTGAGACGGCGCCGCGGTTGACCGCGCCGCACCGCGGTTCGATCATCGCGGGCCCGTCGCGCGAGGCTCCGCCATGTTCACCGTCACCAAGGATCTCGTGCTCCCGTGCACCGTCACCGGCTCGTGGCCGCGGCCGCGCTGGTTCGACGACTCGATGTGGGGCCGCCCGCTCGACACGTGCATGATGGACGTGCGCTTCCGCGAGAAGTTCACCGACGCGATGACGACGGTGATCGGCGATCTCGACCGCGCCGGCCTCGACATCCTGACGCACGGCGACCTGCACTGCGACGACGACATGGCGGGCCGCTCGTGGCACCACTATCCGCTGCAGCGCTGGGCCGGTTTCGCCGGAGACCACCTGCAGTCCGAGGCGACGCGGTCGCCGTGGCTCCGGTACCCGCCGGGCACGATGCTCAACGAGATCTACACCGGCTGGCGCTGGCCGCACGTGACGGGCAAGGTCGAGCACCGGCCGCTCGACTACCCGAAGATCTGGCGCCTCGCGCAGGCCCGCACGCACAAGCCCGTGCGCTTCGGCACCTGCTGCTCGCAGGTGATGGGCCTGTTCCTCGACCTGCACACGAGCCACTACCGCGACCGGCGGCAGGTGGTCTGGGACATGGCCGTGGCGATGAACCAGGAACTGCGGGCGCTGCGCGACGCGGGCTGCCGCTGCATCCAGATCGAGGAGCCGACCCTGCACTTCTGGGCCAACACCTACGGGAGCAAGAGCGACGAGGTGAAGTTCATGCTCGACGCCTACAACCGCGAGGTCGAGGGCCTCGACGACGTCGAGATCTGGATCCACACGTGCTGGGGCAATCCCAACATGCAGCGCGTGATCGAGAACGACAGCTACCGCGAGTCGTTCGAGCTCTACCTGCACGCCTGCCGCGGCGACGTGTGGACCGTCGAGATGACGGACCGCGGGTTCCGCGAGATCGAACTGTTCGGCGCGATGAAGGGGCGGCTGCCCAAGAAGGTCTGCGTCGGCGCGGTCAGCCACCGCACGCTGCAGGCCGACCGCGCCGAGGACGTCGCCGCGCGCGTGCGGCAGGCGCTGCGGCACGTTGCGCCCGAGCAGCTGATCGTGTCGAGCGACTGCGGCTTCGGCCGGCAGGGCTGCAACCGCGACGTCGCCTTCTTCAAGACGACCGCGATCGCGCAGGGCGTCAACCTCGTGCGGCGCGAGCTCGGCCTGCCGGTGAGCCCCGTGCGCGCCGCGGAGCCGGCGCTGCAGACGGACCTGGTGCCGAAGGGCTAGCCCGTCGCCGGGCGCGCCGGGCGCGCCGGCCGCCGCGCGGTCACTTCAGGCCCTTCTGCAGCTCCGCGACGAACTCCTCGGGCTTCTTCCAGCCGCCGATCGTGTGCACGACGTTGCCGTCGGCGTCGAAGATGCCCATCGCCGGGATGCCGCGCGCGCCCAGCTTCTCCATCAGCTTCTGGTAGTCGTTGCCGGCGTCCTGCTCCTGCAGGATCTTCACCGGCACGAACTTGCCGCCCAGCAGCTCGGCGACCTGCTGGTCGACGTAGGTGTAGTAGTCCATGCGGTAGCACCACACGCACCAGAACGCCATCACGTCGACGAACAGCGGCTTCTGCTCGGCCTTGGCCATCGCGAGGCCCTGCTCGAACGTCACGTAGCGCCACTCGATCGGCTGCTGCGCGCGCGGCCGCGCGGTGTCGATCCCGCGCGTCTTGACGAACTCCTCGCGCTCCTTGTCGAAGCGGTCGCTCCAGGTCTTCTCGGCGCGGTGGCGCTGCGCGGCGAGATCCTTCGGGTCGGGGCCGGCGGCGTCGGTCGCGGTGATCGTGATCGTCGTGCCGTCGACCGCGATGCCGTAGGACTTGCCGCCGTCGAAGCGGTGTTCGCCGAAACCGCTCATGCCGTAGGGCGTGGCGGGGCGGTCGCCCTGCTTGGCCAGGACCCAGAGATCGCCGGCCGTGCCGTACTTGCCGTCGAGGTCCTTGTCGAGCACCGCGACCACGCGTTCGGCGTCGCCGATCTTGAACGTGCCCTCCACCCAGGCCGGGAACTGCAGGCTCGCGATCGGCTTGCCCTCGCCCTGGCGCATGAACACGAGCCGCGCCTCGAGCTGGGCGCCGCCGGTTGCGAACACGAGATCGACCGGCTTGCTGGCCAGGACCTCCGGCGCCGCGCCGGCGGTGCTGCGGCCCTGGCGCTTCGTCACCTCGAGCGGCTTCCTCTCGACGTCGTCGAGCTTGCCGTTGCCGTCGAGGTCCACCCAGAGGACGTCCGGCAGCTCGGCGTCGGCCTTGGACTTGCCGATCACGACGGCGAGCTTCTTCTTGTTCAGTTCGACGCTGCCGGTCCAGGCGTCGGACACGGCTGCCACGTCGCTCGCCTGCTGCGCGAGCTGGATCTGTTCGCTGACCGCGGCCACCGGCGGGCGGGCTTCGCGGTTGGTCGGGTCGATCTTCTTGATCGTGCCCGCGACGGAGATCGGCTGCTGGGCGGAGGCCGCGCAGCACAGGGTGAGCAGGAGCAGTGGGGTGAGGGAGGAGTTCATGGGCAGGATCGCATGAGGGGGGCTGCCGGCCGGCAGCGCGGAACGGAGGGACGATGCTAGCGAGCTGCCGCGGCGCGAGCGGTCGCGAAGTCCGGCCGTGACAACAATGAGATGATCGGCCGGTCAGTCAGCGGCGTCGCCGGGTCGGCCGAGCCGCGTGCACAGCGACCCGCCGGCGCCCGCGACGAAGGCCCCGATCGCGGCGAGCGTGGCGATCCCGCGCATCGCCGGGTCCTCGGGCCAGCACAGCAGCGGCCGCACGAGCAGCGCCACGAGCCCGAGCAGCGCGAGTTCCCCGGCCACCGGCAGCCACTCGTCGCGCCACCGCCAGCCCAGCTGGACGAGCCGGCTCGCCACGTCGCCGCACAGCAGACCGGTGAGGATCGGGCGGCCGCAGTCGTAGTGGCTGGCGAGCACGGCGAAGCCGCCGTAGGCGGCGGCGCGCAGCAGCAGGCCCACCGTGCGGAACGCCGCATCGATGCGGGCCACGCACAGCGGAGCGTCGCGCGTGTCCATCGGGACGCAGATCGGCAGCGTGGCGGGCGCAGTGGAGTCGGCTATCTTGCGCGTCCCGATGCGAGCCGTGTTCCTGTTGCTGTTCGTGCTGGCCGGCTGCACCAGCTTCCACCCGCTCGACCGGCCCTGGGCGAAGCCCCGCGACGCCGCTGCCACCGAGGCCTCGGCGCCGGCCGCCTGGCACCCGCGCTGGCAGCAGATCGGCACCAGCGTCGAGGGGCGCCCGCTGCGCCTGGCACGGCTCGGCACCGGCCCGCGGCGCGTGTTGTGGATCGGCGGCATCCACGGCAACGAGCGCGAGGGACGCGTCGCGACCGACGAACTGCCGCGCGCGCTGCTGCAGACGCCGGGCGCGCTCGAGCGGGTGACGCTGACCGTGCTCGAGGACGTCAACCCCGACGGCTCCACCAAGGGCACGCGCGGCAACGCGCGCGGCGTCGACCTGAACCGCAACTACCCGGCGAAGAACTTCAAGCCGCACCGGCTCTACGGCCAGCAGCCGCTCGACCAGCCCGAGGCCAGGGCGCTGCACGACCTGATCCGCGACGAGCAGCCGCACCTCGTGATCGTCGCGCACAGCTGGCAAGGCGACCACTTCGTCAACTTCGACGGGCCCGCGGCGCAGCTCGCCGAACGCTTCGCGAAGCTGTCCGGCTATCCCGTGAAGGAATCGGGCGACATCGCGCCGACGCCGGGCTCGCTGGGCTCCTGGGTCGGCCGCACGCTGCAGGTTCCGATCCTGACGATCGAGTACCTGCGCGGCCGCGAACCCTGGGCGGCCTGGCACGAGACCAAGGCGGCGATCGTCGCCGTCGTGCTCTCGGGATGAACGGCGCATGCTCCGCTGGCTCCTGTTGCGCGGCTGCTGGATGCTCGTGACGCTGCTCGGCGTCACGTTCGTGACCTTCGCCGTGCTCGACCTGGCGCCGGTCGACCGCGCGCAGGTCGAGGCCGTGCGGCGGCAGCAGGCCGGCGACTTCGCGGACGCCGCGGCGCGCGACCAGGCGATCGTGCGGCTGCGCCTGCACTACGGCATGCTCGACGAGGCGACGCTGGAGCCGGCACCGCTGTGGACGCGCTACGGCCGCTGGCTCGCGAACGCGGCGACGCTGCGCTTCGCGGGGCCGCGGGAGGACGACGGCGCGTTCTGGCGGCGGCTCGGCGAGGCCGCGCCGGTCTCGGCGCTGCTCGGGCTGCTCGCGCTGTGCGTCGCGCTGCTGGCCGGCGTGGCGCTCGGCGCGTGGACGGGCATGCAGGCCGGCTCGCGGCGCGACTTCGTGGTGTCGCAGGGGCTGTTCCTGCTGGCCGGCGTGCCGGAGTTCCTGCTCGCGATGTTCCTGCTGCTCGCGCTGGGCGGCGGCGGGCTCGGCTGGTTTCCGTCGAACGGGCTGCGTTCGCACGGCGCCGAGCACTGGACCGCCTTCGCGCAGATCGTCGACTTCGCCTGGCACCTCGTGCTGCCGGTGCTGGTGCTCGCGAGCGGACCGACCGTGCTGGTCGCGCGGTTCCTGCGCGACTCGGTCGCGCGCACCGCGGACACGGCCTTCGCCGCGAACCTGCACGCGCTCGGCATCGAGCCCGCAACCGTGCGCTGGCGCCTGCTGCGCAACGGCGGAGCGCCGCTCGCGACGCTGGCGGGCAGCCTGCTGCCGATGCTGGTCGGCGGCTCGATCGTCGTCGAGAACCTGTTCTCGCTCGACGGCCTCGGCCACCTCGCGTTCCGCGCCGTGCAGGAACAGGACCAGGCGATGGTGATGGCGATCGTGGTGCTGGGCTCGGTGGCGACGCTGGTGGCGCTGACCGTGTCCGACCTGATGCACCGGCTCGTCGACCCGCGCGTGAGGTTGCAGGCATGACGCCCATGGGCACCGGACCGGCGCGCCGGCCGCGGCTGCGGCGCCTGTGGCGGCGCGGGGTGGTGCTGTTCGCCGCCGCGGTCGCGTTGATCGGCCTGTTCGCGCCGCTGCTCGCCAACGACGTGCCGCTTTGCGCGCGCGTCGCGGGCGCGTGGTCGTTCCCGGCCTTCGCGGACTACGCCGGCGCGCCGCCGCCGGGGCCCGGCGACCTCACGTGGAAGCAGTGGCTGGCGCAGTTGCCGGCCGGCTCGGCGGACTTCGCGATCATGCCGCCGTGGCCGCACGGCCCGGCCGAGACCGACCCGGCGCGGTTCCGCGCCGGCCCGTCGCCGGCGCACCCGTTCGGCAGCGACGACTCGGGCCGCGACCTGCTCGCGCGCCTCGTGCACGGCGCCGGCACCGCGCTCGGCATCGGCGGCAGCGCGGTGGCGATCGCGGCGCTGCTCGGCTCGCTGCTCGGCGCGCTGGCCGGCTACCGGCGCGGCCTCGCCGACCTCCTCGTGCTGCGGCTGATCGAGGTGTTCCTGTGTTTCCCGATGCTGCTGTTCCTGCTGTTCGCGGCGGCCTTCTTCGGCGAATCGGGGCTCGGGCTCGTGCTGGTGATGGCGTCGTTGTTCTGGACCAGCTTCGCGCGCATCGTGCGCGGCGAACTGCTGTCGCTGCGCGAACGCGACTTCGTGACCGTCGCGCGCTGCCTCGGCGTGTCCGACCGGCGCATCCTGTTCCGCCACCTGCTGCCGCTGCTGCGGAGCCAGATCGGCGTCACCGCCGCGTTCTGCATGGCGAGCGCGATCGTCGCCGAGTCGACGCTGTCGTTCCTCGGGCTCGGGCCGGGCCAGACCGGCTGCTCGTGGGGCGGCATGCTGCGCGAGGGCAGCGCCGCGGCGCACCTGGGCGTGTGGCATCTGTGGCTGTTCCCGACCGCGGCGATCGTCGCGACCGTGATGTGCTGCCACGTGCTCGCCGACCGGCTGCGGCCGCGAACGGGGGCGGAGGCGTGACGGGGCCGCGGCTGGTCCAGGCCGTGCTGCTGTCGGCGGCGGTGCTGCGCGCGCGGGCGGGCGGCAAGCGCCTGCTGCGGCGGCTGCGCCTGCGCGGCGCGGTGCGGTCGCGCGGCTCGTGCCCGCTGTGCGAGCGCGAGGTCGAGTTCGCGGCGACGGGCGCCGGCGAGCGCGAGAGCCCGGTCTGCCTGCGCTGCGGCAGCGTGCCGCGGCAGCGCGCATTGGTGGCGGCGCTGCCTTTGCTCGCGCCGCCGCTCGACGGGGTGCGGCTGCACGAGTCGTCGCCGAGCCCGTGCACGTTCTTCCACTTCGGGCGGCGCTGTCGCGGCTTCACCGCCAGCTGCCACCTGCCCGGTCTCGCGCCGGGGACGCGCGTCGGCGCGTTCGTCGCCGCGGACCTCGAGCGGCAGCCGTTCCCCGGCGGCAGCTTCGACGTCGTCGTGACGCTCGACGTGCTCGAGCACGTGCCGCGGCCGTTGCCGGCCCTGGCGGAGGTGGCCCGGACGCTGACGCCGGCGGGTGTGCACGTGTTCACGGCGCCGCGAGCGGCAAGCCGCACGACGGGCGCGCGCGTGAGGTTCGTGGGCGGCCAGCCGGAGCCTGTCGCCGCACCGGAGTACCACCGCGATCCGTTCTCGCGGGCCGGTGCGCTCGTGGTCACGGACTTCGGGTGCGACTTCGAGGCGCTCGTCGCGCGCGAACTCGGACTCGTCTGCACCGCCGCCGTCGTCGTCGCGCCCGAGCTGGGCGTGCCGTCGCCCGTCGAGGTCTTCGCCGTGCGCCGCGCCTGACGCCAGCCTCACCCGCCGCGCTTGTGCATCTCGAGGTGCGGATTCGCGCGCAGTTGCGACTGCGGCAGCAGCGGCCGCCGGTGCGGATCGTGCGCGCGCCGTTCGGCGCCGCGGTCGTCGCGCGCGTGCCACAGCTCCGCGATCGTGCCGGCGAGTTCGGCGTCGCCGGCACCGCCGCGCAGCAACGCGCGCAGGTCGGTGCCCTGTTCCGCGTAGAGGCAGCGGAACCACATGCCGTCGGCGGTCAGCCGCGAGCGGTCGCAGGTGGCGCAGAACGGCTGCGTCACCGACGCGATGATGCCGAACACGGTGCCGTCGCCGAGTTCGAAGCGCTCGGCCGGCGCGCTGTCGGTGCGGCGCAGCGCGCGGATCGGCCCGAACCGGGCCTGCAGCAGTTCGAGCATGCGCGCGCGCGACACCACGCGGTCCATCGACCAGCGCGTCGCGCCGCCGACGTCCATGTACTCGATGAAGCGCAGCTCGGCGCCGATGCCGCGCGCGTAGTCGAGCAGCGCCGGCAGCTCGTGGTCGTTGACGCCGTCGATCACCACCGTGTCGAGCTTGAGCCCGGCGAAGCCGGCCGCGCGCGCCGCGGCGATGCCGTCGAGGACCCGGGCGAGGTCGTCGCGGCGCGACAGCCGGCGGAACGTGTCCGCGTCCAGCGTGTCGAGGCTCACCGTGACCCGGTGCAGGCCCGCCTGCCGCAGCGCGCCGGCCGACTCGCGCAGCAGCACGCCGTTGGTCGTCATCGCGAGCTCGCGCACGCCGGGCACGCGCGCGAGCATGCCGGCGAGCACCGGCAGGTCCTGGCGCAGCAGCGGTTCGCCGCCGGTGAGACGCAGCTCGTCGACGCCGAGCGCGGCGAACACGGCGGCCAGGCGCGCGATCTCCTCGAAGCTCAGCACGTCGCCGCGCGGCAGCCAGCGGTAGCCGTCGTCGGGCATGCAGTACTGGCATCGCAGGTTGCAGCGGTCGGTCACCGACAGGCGCAGGTTGCGCAGCGGGCGGCCGTGGCGGTCCAGCAGGGCGGGCATCCGCATACCATACCGCCGGTCCGGGCGGCGGCGCAGCGGCGCGGTCATTCGGGCAGGCGGGCGGCGAGGCGGCGCAGGCGCGCGAGGTCGCGCGGTCCCGGCGGCTCGCCCGCGACGGGATCGATCGGTGGGGCCGGCAGGTCGAAGGCGCGCTGCAGCGCCCAGGCGATCGCCTGCCGCGCGTGCGGCGGCGTCGCCGGCGCGGCGAGCAGATCGATCAGCTCGGCGGCCACCCCGCGGCGCGGCAGGCGCACGAGCGCGTTCAGCAGCCGGTGGTCGACCGGGGCCTGCCGCAGCGCGGCGGCGAGCGCGGGGCCGCCGCGGCGCGCGAGGTCGAGCGCCCAGGTCTCGGTGCGCTGCGCGTTCGCCTCGATCGTGCGGACCATCGCGGCGATGTCGCGGTCGTATTCGCGGCCGAACGCGAGCGTGACGACGAGCTGCATCACGCCCTCGTGGTCGGCGAGGTCGAGGCAGGTGCCCCGGCCGGCGCGCGCGATGCGGGCGAAGCACTCCCGCGTGTCGTCGCCGGCCGCGCCGGGCGACACGACGAGCGCGTGCACGAAGGACCGCCCGTCCGCCGCGAAGGCGCGCACGTCGGCCAGCAACCGTGCCTGGTCGTCGTCGTGCGGCGGCGCGTCGCCGGCCAGCACCACGACGCGGCGCGTGCCGTGCTGCCAGGGCTGCGCGAACGCGGCGCCGAGCCCGGCGCGCACGTCCTCGGCACGGTCGCCGCCCCCGTCGGCACCCACCGAGTGCACGAAGTTCGCGGCGCGCCAGAAGTCGGGGCCGAGCGGGATCTCGCGCACGAGGTAGGCCTCGCGCGGGCTCCGGTCGCGGTAGGTCACGAGGCCGACGCGCGCGTCGGGCACCAGCGCGCGCAGCACGGCCAGCAGCTGCACGATGGTGTTCCTGGTGTCGTGGATGGCGCGCCCCATCGAGCCCGTGCTGTCGAACACGAACACGATCTCGAGCCCGCTCTTGCGCAGCTCGCCGACCGTCCGGCGGAAGCCGCTCGAGCCCGGCACCGGTGCTTCGCCGCCGCCGCGGCCCGGGGCCCGCGCGATGCGCGGGTTGCCGGCGAACCGGTCGGACGCCGCGCCGGGCGCGGGTTCGGCGGGTTCCGCGGCGGGCTCCGCCTCGGGCAGCGGTGGCAGCTCGAGCGGCGGCAGGTCGTTCTCGGGCTCCGGCGGTTCCACGAGGACCTCGGGCGGCGGCGGGCTGCCTGCACCGGCCGCTGCCGTGCCGTCGCCGAGCACGATCGCCGCCGTGGCCGGGGCGCGGCCGCCCGACCCGGTCTGCGGCAGCCAGAACCACAGCAGCAGCAGCAGCAGGCCGTGCAGCAGCAGCGATGCGCCGAGCCACGGCGCGCGGCGCAGTTCCTGCGCGACGAGGTCCGCGAACGTCGTCTCGGCGAAACGGTGCGCCGCGGCCCACGCGCGGACCGCCGCGAGCCGCCGCGCGCGGGCGGCCTGCCGCATGGCGGGCAGCGGCACCACGAGCGCCAGTCCGGCGTCGGGCACGACCACGGCCTCGTCGGCGCCGAGGCGCAGCACGTCGCCGATCTGCAACCGCGCCTGCGCCACGACTTCGCCGTTGCGTCGGGTGCCGCCGGGGCTGCCGAGGTCCTCGAGGTCGACGCCGCCGGCCTGCACGCGGAGTCGCGCGTGGTGCGGCGCGGCGCCGGCCCCGAGGCGCAGGTCGCAGTCCTCGGCCGAACCGAGCACGTAGTCGCGCCCCGGCTCGAGCGCGTGGTCCTGGCCGAAAAGGCGCAGGGCGATCGGGGTGGGAACCGGTTCCACGGCGAACAGGTGTAGCGCGGCGGGCCGGCGGGGTTGCCATGGTTGCAACGGAACCGCGGGACGGCCACCATGGCGGCCGTCCCCTCCAGCGGCGACCATGAGCCTCAAGATCATCGGCGGCGTCTACGGCGGCCGCGTGCTGCGTTCGGTGCGCGGGCTCGGTACCCGCCCGCTGCTCGGGCAGGTCCGCGAGGCCGTGTTCAACATCCTGGCCGACGCGGTGCCGGACGCGCTCGTCTGGGACCTGTTCGCCGGCACGGGCGCGTCGGGCATCGAGGCGCTGTCGCGCGGCGCCACGCGCGTGCTGTTCTGCGAGAAGAACGGCCGCGCGGTCGACGTGCTGAAGCAGAACCTGCACCTGCTCGGCCCCGATGCCGTCGATCGGTCGGTCGTGCTGCGCACCGACGCGTGGGACCCGCCCGTGATGCACCGGGCCGCGTTCGGGGCGAACCGCGCGGGCGCGGACCCGGAAGCGCCGAGCGACGCCGAGGTCGCGCCGGACCTCGTCTTCCTCGATCCGCCCTACCCGATGGTCGCCGAGGATCCGCTGAAGTCGATGGCGCGCGCGCGGCGGTTGCTCGACCGCACGGCGCGCGGCGGCTGCGTGATGTTCCACTTCGAGGCCGGCGTGCTCGACGAGGACGACTTCGACGACGACCTCGACGTCGACCTGCGCGAGTGGGGCAGCACCGCGATCGGGTTCCTGTGGCGCAAGGGCGAGGCGCCCGAGCGGCTGCAGCGGCGCTGGCAGCGCGAGGCCGAGCGGCAGGCGGAGGGTTGAGGCCGGGCCGGCGGCGCTACTTGCCCGGCTCGCCGATCTGGATCTGCAGGTGCATCTGCCGGCGCCCGTCGCTGGCCGAATCGATCCACAACTGGAAGCGCTGGTTGCCTTCCTCGACGCGGCTGAGCGGCGCGGCGATTGCGGGCCCGCACTCATTCTCGGTCACGAAGAAGTCGCCGCGCAGATCGAACGGAATGCCGGTCATGCCGCCGAGCGGGAACACGAAGAACAGCTTCGGCAGCACTTCGGGCCGCTGCGCGTTGAGCTGCCGCAGCATCTCCTGCTCGGCGCGCTCCTCGAACGGGTCGAACGACGGCCGCACGCGGATCAGCCGCGTGAGGCCGCCGAGGCGCTCGCTCTGCTGCAGCGCCGGGGCGACGAACGCGCGCACGGTGTCCAGCGTGCGCCCCTGCAGGCGGCCCTTGCCGAGCAGGTTGGAGGTGAGCCGCAGGTCGGCGCCGACCTCGGGGTCGTGGAACGACAGGCGGTCGTGGTCGCGCAGGTCGAGCAGCACCTCGGCGAAGGCGTGCAGCTCGTTCGCCTCGTCGAGCACGCGGCCCACGAGCGCGTCGTGCTCGCGCGCCGGCCTGCCCTCGAGCTGGGCGAGGTGCCGGTTGGCCGAACCGAAACGCTGTTCGAACTGCCGCGCGGCCTCGACGGCAACCGCAGCCGCGGTCAGCGGCTGCGCCACGGCGAACATCGCCGGCGACGGCATGCCCGAGCTCGGCTCCTGGGGGAAAGACCTCGCGGGGCCACCGATCGCGATCCGGTCGCCGGCGACGCTGGCCGCATCGGGCCGCGGCCTCAGGCCACCGGGGCCCGCATCGTGCTGCGCGACCACCTGGCCGGCATCCGGGCGAACGGCGTCCGGCCGGCCGGCGTCGTTGCGCAGCCACGTCGCGGCGAACAGCACCGCGGCGGCCGCTGCCGCGCCGGTCAACGCGTAGCGCACCTTCGTGAGCGCCGGCACGGGCTCGTGGAACACGGCTTCGGGCGTGCCTTCGCCGGCGCGGATGCGTTCGAACAGCTGCTCGCGGAAACCCTCGCTGACGCGCGTGCGCGGCAGCTGCAGCACCAGTTGCTGGGCGGCCTGCAGTTCGGCCCAGAAGCGGGCGCAACCTCCGCAGGCGTCGACGTGCTGCATCACGATCGTGCGCCGGCCGGACGGCAGCCGGCCGTCGAGGCACTGCGACAGTTCGTAGCGGCAGGTGGTGCAGTTCATCGTGGCTCAGACCTTGATCAGACGACTCACGAGCGACTGGAAGCGCTGGCGCGCGCGGAACAGGCGGGTCGAGACCGTCTTGACCGGACAGCCCATCACGGCCGCCGCGTCCTCGTAGCTCATCCCTTCAACTTCGCAGAGCAGGAAGGCCTCCCGGAACTTGGCCGGCAGCTGTTCGATCGCGCGCTCGATCGCCTGGTTCGCCTCGCGCGTCTCGGCGATCTGGTCCGGGCGCGCGCCGCCGGCGTCCATCGGCGTGAACGGCTGGTCCTCGTCCTTCTGCAGGTCGCGGAACAGGCTCAGCTTGAACTTGCGCCGCCGCAGCTGGTCGAGGCAGAGGTTGCGCGCGACGCGGAACAGCCACGGCCGGAAGGCGGCCGTCGGCACCTGGTTCAGGTGCCGGAACAGCGCGAGGAAAGCGTCCTGCGCGACGTCCTCGGCCGCCGTCGGATCGCCGAGCAGCCGCGTCGCGTAGGCCTTGAGGCTGTCCGCGTGCTCGGCCAGCGCACGATGGTAGGCGACCATCGTGACCGGGTCGGGCTGGTATTCCTGGGCCTGCTTGACCATGGGACGGGCGGCGGAGCGGGAGAGCCGCGCGCGAATCTCGATCAGCCGATCTTCAGTTCGATCTGCTCGCAGGACTCGGGGGCGCGGGCCTTCTTCGCCTTCTTGCTCTTCTTCTTGCCCTCGAGCTTGACCTTCCTGGCCTCGGCCTTCTTCAGGGGCGCGATCTCGACGGTGCACTCCCCGCACTTCTCCTGGCAGGACTCGCCGCACGGCTCGCTGGGCTTGG
>VGXW01000011.1 GCA_016873195.1 Planctomycetota bacterium
TTTTCACCGGCTCCATGTGGCAGCCCTGGCAGGTGAAGTAGCGCACCGAACCGTCCGCGTAGTTGCCGCCCTGGCCCGCGAGCTGCGCCTGCTCGTAGGCGCGCTTCACGGCGCCGCGCTGGAGGTCGGCGGGCAGGCTCGCGTAGTTCGACACCCGCGTGGTCGGGAAGGCGCTCGCCTTGTGCTCGCTGTAGGTGCGCTCGACGATGCCGTACTGGAACGGGAAGTTGAGGAACGCGGCCTTGGTGGTGACCGGCGTGTTGGGCACGCCGCTGTAGGTGCCGGGCGCGAGCGGCGCCTGCGCGCCGTTGCCGGCCGCGAGATCGCCGACGACGGGATTGCTGACGTCGTGGCACGAACCGCAGAAGTCCGACGAGCGGTGGAACTGCGATTGCGCGGTCTGGTGCGGCGCTGCAGTGCTCGCGTAGGGCCCGTAGCGCACGTTGTCGCCCGCGAGCACCAGCATGCCGCTGCCGTAGTAGCCGACGGGCGGCGTGCCGCCGTTGTGCGCGAGGTAGGGCGCTGACTGCTGGCCCGCGTGCTCCTGCGTGTTCGGGTTCACCATGTTGTGGCAGATCGCGCACTCGACGCCGTTCTTGTCGGTCGAGCCGTTCAAACCCGAGCCGTCGCTCGGCACGGCGCGCCCCTCGTGCCAGCCGCGCGGCGTGTGGCAGCGCAGGCAGAACTGGCCCGCACCCGGGAAGTCGTCCTCCGCGATCGCCATCGTCGCCCAGAACACGGGGTCGCGGCCCGCCTGCGCCATCATGCCGCCCATCCAGTTCTCGACCGGTTCGACGGCCTGGTCGTAGTAGCCGTGGCAGCCGTCGCAGAAGTTCAGGCCGCCGAGCAGCGAAGCCTGGCCCGGCTGCGTGCCCGGCAGCTGCAGGTCGGTCAGGGGCGCCAGCACGGGGGCGAGGTTGGCGGCGAGGAGGACCAGCGAGGCGGTGCCCCAGAGGGTCACGGGGGAGAGCGGGAGGCGCATGGGATCGGGTGCCGGTGCGGGGGGGCAGGGCGAAGGGTCACCAAGGATAGTCGCCCACGCGGGCGCCTGCGCGGTGGCCCAACGGCCCGGTCGGTTTCCCGCCGTGGCAATGCGTCTTCCGATGCGGCGTATCCGCGCCCGCCGGGCCGGGCCCGGCGGCGCCCACCGTCTCACTTGCCGAGCAGTTCGTCGGCGACGCGGCCCATGTCGTAGACCTTGCGCAGGGCCTCCATGATCGCGTCGGTGTGCACGCTGACGGCGCGCGCCTTCTTCTGCGTGTAGTAGAAGTCGTTCGGCAGCGACTCGATGTTGCCGTCGAAGATCAGGCCGACGACCTGCAGGTCCTTGTCGACGACGCAGGAACCGGAGTTGCCGCCGACGATGTCGTTGGTGCTCGCGAAGCAGACCTTCTTCGCCATGTCGATGCGGTCCTTCGCCTCGACCCACGGCTTCGCCAGGTCGAACGGGTGCACGCCGCCGAACTCGTGGGAGCGCCCGTAGAGGCCGTAGAACGAAGTCGCCCACGGTGCGAGCGTGCCGTTGTACTCGTAGCCGAGCACGCGGCCGTCCGAGAAGCGCAGCGTCATCGTCGCGTCGGGGCTCACGTTGTTGCCGTAGACCTCGTGCTGCGCGCGGCCGATCAGCGTGCCCTGCAGACCGATCGCCGCGTCGAGCGCCTTCTGCTGCTTCTCGGTCTCCTGCATCAGCGGCCACAGCACGCGGCCGACGGCGATGCCGACGTCGTCGCTGTTCGCGAACTGCTCGGCCCCGTCCGCGGCGTCGAGCATCTGCTTCACGAGCCGGCCCTTGGTCAACATGCTCTTCCCGACGGCCGCCAGCGAGTCCTGCCAGACCACCGGCCCGTCGGTCGGCACGGCGGCGGCGACGCGGGCGACGTAGGGGTCCTTCAGCGAGAGCCACTTCGCCGCGCGCTCGAAGTGGTCGAGCAGCAGCGCCTCGGTGATCGGATTGCCGCGCATCTGCATGCCGAGCGCCTCCTCGCGCGCCTTCTGGCGTTCCTCCTCGGTCAGCGTGCCGTCGAACGCCTTCGCCATCGCGACCGCGCGCTCGATCACGGGGGAGTAGCTCGGCGCGTAGAACGCGATCTTCGGCTGCAGTTCGCGCTTCCGCGCCGCGAGCGCGGCGAGCTCGTCCCAGACCTTGCCGTAGGCCGCGTCGAGTGCGGGGTTCGCCTTCACCGCGGCCTGGAACAGCTTCTCGTGCTGCTTCTTGAGGTCCGTCAGCTCGGCCGTGCGCAGCCCGTCGAGCATGCCGCCGATCGCCTTCTGGCTGTTCTCCCAGCTCAGCACCGTCGTCAGGATGCCGGCGTTCCGATCCGCGTAGGGTTTGACGATCGCGATGCCGTTGCGCAGCTGCTCGAGGATCAGCGGATACTCGACGTCGCGCTGGCACTCGAGCTGGGCGACGGTCATGAGCCGGTTCGTGTTGCCGGGATTGCCGGGCACGAACACCAGTTCGTTCTCCTTGACGCCCTCTCGGCGCCAGCGCAGGTAGTTGGCGCTGGTGTCGGCCGGCTTGTCGTCCGCGTAGGCGCGCACGAACGAGAAGTCGATGCTCCAGCGCGGGAACGTGAAGTTGTCGGGGTCGCCGCCGAAGTGCGCGGCCATCAGGTTGACCGCGAGCACGAGCCGGATGTCGTCGTAGACGCGGTAGCGGTAGAGCTGGAACGACGCGCCCTGGTAGAGCGTGACGACCTGGTGCAGGCAGTCCGGGTGCGCCGCGTCGGCCTCGGTCTTGATCTTCTCGATGTTCGCCTCGCGCTTCTTCGCCACGGTCTCGCTGTCGTCGGTCGCGGCGATGCCGTCGCCGACCTTCGCCGTGACGTCTTCCTGCGCGATCAGCTGCTGCACCGTCAGGTCGGGGATCTTGACCTCGTCCTCGAGCTGCGTCGCGGCGAAGCCGTCCTTGACCCAGTCGTTCTCGCCCTGGATCTGCGCGACCTGTTCGCGCACGCAGTGGTGGTTGGTCATGATCAGCCCGCGCGGCGACACGAACGACGCCGAGCACCACGGGTTCTCGCGCTCGCCGATCCGCAGCGCGCCCAGGCGCAGCGAGTCGAGCCACTGCTGGTCCGGCTTGAAGCCGTACTCCTTCTCGAGGTAGGCGAGCGGCGGGTTCTCGAAGGTCCACATCTTGCCGAGCGCCAGGTGGTCCTGGGGCGCGGCCTGCGCGAGGGCGGGCAGGGTGAGGGTGCCGGTGAGGAGGAGGGGAAGGAACGTCGCTCGGATCGTGCGGATCGTGCGGATCATGGGTTGGCCGTGAAGCGGGCGGAGCACTCTACGGAGCCGGGCGGGGAGCGGACAGTTCGGGGTGGGGAATGCCCGGGGGGGGCGGCACGCGATCGATCGACCAGGACCGCACTCGAGGCAGGAGATCCTCGCGCACCTCGGCCTGCCGACCGAACCACCGCCGCTCGCCAGCGCAAGGCCTCCGCCAGGCCAGCGCGCGCGGAGTTCGTCGGCCAGCCGGTGGGCTACGACTTCCTGCGGTCTACTGGTACCTGATGAGGTTCGTGGGCGCGTCGCCGTTCGGGCACTCGGCGTGCGGGTTCGTGTTGCTCGTCAGCGCGGTGCTCGCCTCGCCGAACGGCGAGGGCGTCGTCGGGCAGACGCCGCGAGAGGTGCTGTGGCTGTGAGGCGGCGGGCCGGGACCGGGCCGCGCCGTCGAGGTCTTCGTCCGGCGCGGGCGATCCCGGTTGTCGCAGGTGCTGCGGCGAGTCCCTCAGGGGCACGCCGTGTGGGAGACGTTGATCAGGAAGCTACCGGTCGCGCCGTTGTAGCCGCCGACGCGGATGCGCAGCGTCGTCGCGCCCGACGTCGTGACGACCACGCGTGAACGCAACGAGCTCAACGAGCAGCCTGACCAGTCGTCGTTGCAGCCAGCGGAAACCAGCGCCGAACAGCTGCCGGTGAACACCTGCATCACGGTATCGAAGTTGGTGCCGGAAACGCAGGTCGAGAAGGTCACCGTCTTCGCGCACGGCACCGCGTACGTGAACCACAGGTCCTTGCCGCCGCTGCCGCACGGCCAGGATGGCGACGACGTCGTCGCGTTCGCGTTCGAGTAGGTGCCGTTGTTGCCGAGCACCAAAGCGATGGCGCCGGAACATCCGTCGTTGCCCACCGACCCGCCCGAGCTCATCGTCGCGATCGCCGATTGCAAGCCGCTGTGCGTGATCGCGGTGCCCGAATTGCCGCCGCCGGTGCCCGTGCAGCCGCCGTGCGTGTGGATCGCGACCGCCTGCAGCGTCGAGTTGTGCTGGATCACCGAACCCGAATTGCCGCCGCAGGTGTCGATGCCGTAGTTGAGGGCCGAGCCCGAGACGCTGTTGAGCGGACCGGTGTGGGTCTGCTGGGTCTGGTTGCGCGTGCCCGTGCCCGCCGTGGACGAGCAACTGCAGCTGTTTTTGGTCGCGTTGTCGGTGTTGGTGCCGTCGACGCCGAAGCCGTAGTTGCGCAGCGTCGTGCCGTTCGCCGGGATCGAACTCGCGAGCGTGAACGCCGCGGCCTGCTCCTGCCACGTCGTCCTTCCGGTCGTCGAGTTCGCGAAGCACTTGAAGACCCAGTAGTCGTTGCCGACGCCGCCGTTCACGTACATCGAACTCGCCGAGTCGATCGCGAACTGCTTGGCCGCCGGCGGCTGCACGAGCGAGCAGTTCGAGCCCGACGACGGCACCGCGAACTGCAGCACCTGGCCCGAGGCGAAACAGTGCCCGGCCGAGAGGTGCAGCTTGTCGGTCGACGACCCGCCGGCGGCGTTGCCGATGATCCAGCCGGTGCAGCCGATCGTGTTGATGCGGCCGACGGCGGCGTGCGACGACGGCGTGCGGTTGTCGGTCGTTCCACAGATCGAATCGCCGCTCGGCAGATCCGGGGCGGGATCGCCCGCCATCACGCGCGAGATCTCGACGACGTTCTTGGTCGTCTTCGCGCCGGCGACGAGCTCGACGAGCACTGCGCTGCCGTTGAAGTAGGCCACTGCTCGAGGTGCTCTCTGTGCAGCGTCTGGTAGTCGCCGTCGGCAAGCGACACGATGCGCAGGTAGCTGCCGTCGCCGAGCACCGCGGTGTCGAACACGAGGCGGATCCACGGCACGTCGTCGGACGTCGCGACGAACTCCCGCCAGACCACGTCCTCGAGCGGATAGAGGTTGTCGCGCGGACCGCTGGCAACGCGCACGTACTCCCAATGACCAGACGGCGGCGCGGTCTGGGCAGTCACGGTGGCGGCGCAGACGAGGAAGAACCCCGACAACGAGCTGTGCAATCGCATGGCGACTCCTGAGACGAGGGTAGAAACGCCGTGGAGCCCGAGCGTGCAAGCTCGCGGCCCACACGGATCGAGCGCCGATTCTGCCGCATCGCCGAGCCCGAGGCAACCCGCCGGCCGGTGCGCGTGCCCCGGCCACCCCCGGTCGACCTCGCCTCCCCACCTCGACCACAGTGGCGGCCCCTGTGCGCCGCATGTCCCCTCTCGCTGCCATCGCCGCGGCCGTGCTCTGTGCGGCAATCCTGCCCGCTCCTGGCGGCCAGTACCGCGGCCCTTCGATGCCGCCGCCGCCCAGCGCGCCGCCCGCCCCCCGCCCCCGGCCGGCAATCCGAGGCCGCCGAGCACCGGCATGCCAAGGCCCCCGACCTTCGTGCCGGGGGCGGTGCCGCTGACGGGCGGCATCTCCGAGAGCGACGAAACGAACTGGGAGCAGAAGATCACCTGCCAGGGGACGAACGGCATCGAGGGCGACAACGTCTCGACGGTTTTCGTGTCGCGCGGGAGCGTGTCGACGCTGCGAGTGACGAACGATTCACGCGTCACGCACATGAGGCTCACGGCTGGCTCGAGCAGCCAGGACCCGGCCACGATCCTGGCGATAGCAGGCACATCGCCGCGTCTGGAGTGCGACACCATGTGGGGCCCAGGGCGCATCCCGTTGCGATCACGACCGACGCCGGGGCCTTCCACGCATTGCTCGCCGGCTTCGGCCGGTCGTTCATGGACCTGTCGGCGCTGCTGCCGGTGGAGATGGTCTTGCTCATGGAACCGGCGCTCTCGTTCACGGCAGCGACGGGCATGGTCGGGCCCACCGGGGTTGGCGTGGTGCCGGTCACCATCCCGGACAACCCGGCGGTCTGGGGCGGCACCATCTCGTTGCAGACGATGGTGCTCCGTGCGGGCGCGCAGCGACCCTTCGTGATCGGGAACGTCCGGGACGCGGCATTCGTGCCGTGAACGACCTCCGACGCGGTTCGCGAGGGACGTGGGCGTGGCTTCGCCGGTGAGGATGCCGCCGGCGCTGCTCGCGGCGGCAACCGCGCGGCTACACTCGCGCGCCGCCCCACCGTGAGGTTGCCCGTGAACGTCCGCGCCGCCGCGCTGTCCGCGTTCGCCGTGCTCGCCGCCGCCAGCACCGCCGCCGCCCAGGACGGCATCACCGCGCTCGACCTCGCCCGCCTCCGGGAGCTCTACCGCCTGACCGACACCGTCGGCGAACTGCTGTGGCCCGGCTTCGATGCGCGCAAGCTGCCGATCGCCGTGAACCACGAGGACCGGCAGGAGCTGCTGGTCGGCCACCCGCGCCCGCCTGCACCCTTCGCGCCGCACGGCGACGTCGACGGCGTGCCGATGTTCCTGCGCGAGGGCTGCACGCGCTACGGACCGCGCGGCGGCGGCTGGGCCGTGGACCTCGGCGGCCAGAAGACCGCCTACGTGGGCACCCAACGCGGCGCGGGGCCTACGGAGGACTGGCTGTCGCTGCTGCTGCACGAGTGCTTCCACGTCTACCAGGGCCGCTTCCAGCCGGACGCCGCCCGCGGCGGTCCCTGGCAGGAACCGCCCGAGGACGATCCCGCCTACAACGCGCGCATCGGCCTCGAGAGCCACGTGCTGCACGCGGCCTTGCTGGCGGCGGACGCCGCCGGCGTGCAGGAACTCGCGGCCACCTTCGTCGCGGTGCGTCACGCGCGGCTGCAGGGGCGCAGCGATGGACTGCGCCGCTGCGAGGCCGCCAGTGAATACAACGAAGGCACCGCGACCTACGTGCAGGCGCGGTTGTTCCTGCTGCTGCACGAGCAGCTGTCGCTGGAACCGGAGGCGGGACCGGATCCCGGCTACCACGGCTTCCCCGACGCCGAGAAGCGCTACCGCGAACTCGTCGCGCGCGTGCTGCCGCCGCCCGGCCAGCCGATCACGTTCTTCCACGCGCAGTACCAGAACGGCATGGCGCAGTGCCTGGTGCTCGACCGCGTGCGGCCGGGCTGGAAGCAGGAACTGCGTGCGCCGGGCACGTCGCAGTTCCAGCTGCTGGAGCGGCAGTTCCCGATGGCCGCGCAGCGCGAGGCAGAACTGCTGGCCGCGGCCGAACGGCGCTTCTGCTACGCGGACTTGCTGCAGGCGCAGCAGCGGATCGTCGCGGAGCGCGTGGCGCTGGTGCGCGGCTACGTCGAGCGGCCCGGGCGCCGCTATCGCGTCTTCCACCGCGACCTGCCCGGCCGCTTCGACTGGAAGCCGCAGGGCCCGGTCTACCACGTGCCGCCGGCGGTGCTGCCCGACGCCGACCGGGCCACGGTCTGGGCCGGCGGCATCGAGGCGTTCGAGAAGCCGGGATTGACGTTCCGGTCGCAGAAGGTCCCGGTGCTGTTCCGCCACGACTACCTCGAGTGGATCGACCCCGAACCCACGAGCGACGACAGCGACCTGAAGATCGAGGCGAAGGCGAACGACGGCGAGGTCTACACCGACCTCGTGCTGACGACCGACGGCTTCGTGCTGCGGGCGGCGCGCGCGCGCGTGGTGCGCGGCAAGGACCTCGTCGCGATCCACCCGCTGCCGGCGGGCGGTTGAGGCGGTCGCTGTTGGTTGGCACGGTCGTCGACCGGCTACGCGTGGTCCGAATGGCGCGGGCTCCTTCTGCCGGCTCGCTGCTGACACCGGAAAGCCCCGGGGTCAAGATCCGGGCATGAAGAGCTCCACGCGGTCCGGGTCGGCGGCACCACCTCGCATCGAGACGCTGCGGGTCTGGAACTACCGCGCGCTCCACCACCTGGACTTCGAGAACATCACGCCGCTCACCGTGCTGCTGGGGCCCAACGGAAGCGGCAAGTCGACCGTCTTCGACGTGTTCGCGTTCCTGTCGGAGTGCTTCTCCGTGGGCCTGCGCAAGGCCTGGGACAAGCGGGGCCGGTTCCGGGAACTGCGCAGCCGTGCCGCCGAAGGGCCCGTCGAGTTCGAACTGCAGTACCGCGAACAGCCGGGCCAGCCCCTGATCACGTACCACCTCGCCATCGACGAGAATCCACGGGGTCCGTTCGTGGCCAGCGAGTGGTTGCGCTGGAAACGCAAGCCGAAGGGCGCACCGTTCTTCTTCCTGAAGTTCGAGTGTGGCTCCGGCACCGTCGTCAGCGGCGACGAACCCGACGAGCAGGACGAGCGCATCGAGGAGACCCTGGATTCGCCAGAGCTCCTTGCGGTCAGCACGCTCGGCCAGTTCGCCAAACACCCGCGCGTCGGTGCCCTGCGGCGGTTTGTCACGGGTTGGCACCTGTCCTACCTGACGGCCGACAACACGCGCACGACGCCCGAAGCTGGTCCCCAGGAACGGCTGTCGCAGACGGGCGACAATCTGCCGAACGTCGTGCAGTACCTGAAGGAGCAGCACCCGCAGCGGCTCGAGGGGATCCTCGCAATCCTCGCTCGCCGCGTGCCGAGACTCGAACGAGTCGATGCCGAACCGATGCAGGACGGCCGGCTCCTGCTGCGCATCAAGGACGCGCCGTTCGCGACGCCGGTGCTGGCGAAGTATGCATCCGACGGCACGCTGAAGATGCTCGCATACCTGACGCTGCTGCACGACCCCTCGCCGCCGCAACTGGTGGGCATCGAGGAGCCGGAGAACCAACTGCACCCGCGACTCGTGCCGGAACTCACCGAAGAAGCCCAGACCGCCTCGGCACGCACGCAGCTGATGATCACGACGCATTCGCCGTTCGTGCTCGACGGCCTCCGCGCGGAACAGGTGCGCGTGCTCTACCGCGACGAGCAGGGGTACTCGCAGAGCCTGCGCGTCGCCGACATGCCGCGGGCCAGCGCCATGCACGCACAGGGCAGCAAACTGGGCCGTCTGTGGATGGAGGGCTTCTTCGAGGCCGGCGATCCGCTGGCGCGGCACGGCTCGCCTGCCCGGGTGAAGAAGCCGTGAGCGCCGCCGTCGAGCACCTGAGTTCCTCGTCGAGGAGCTGTCCATGGAGGCAGCGTTGCGCCAGCTCGTACCCGCCATCCGTTCCGACCTGTCGTTCGACATCCACCCGTACCAGGGCAAGGACGACTTGCTGGAGCGGCTGCCGCGGGTCCTGAAGGGATACGCCGCGTGGTTGCCGGCGAACAGCAGGGTGGTCGTCGTGGTCGACCGCGACGACGATGATTGCGTGGCACTGAAGCGCTCGATCGACGCGATGGCACGGCGAGCCGGGCTCGCGCCCAAGGTCCGCGGCGGATCCCGCTTCCAGGTGATGACGCGGATCGCGGTCGAGGAACTCGAAGCCTGGTTGCTCGGGGATATCGCCGCACTCGTGGCCGCCTACCCAGGCGTTCCGCAGACGCTGGGCAGCAAGCGCAGGTTTCGGCACGTTGACGAGATCGCGGGCGGGACCTGGGAGGCGCTGGAGCAGGTGCTGCAGCAAGCGGGCTACTTCGCGGAGGGCATGCCCAAGATCCACGTGGCTCGCGAGGTCGCCATGCGCATGGAACCCGCACGGAACCGCTCGCCGAGTTTCAGGACGTTCCGCGACGGCCTGATGGCGCTTTGAGCGCCGAGCCGTTCGGTGTGCCCCCGGCTTCGGCCGGCAGCTCGCCTGCGACCGCGTGGAATTCGCGAAGGCCTCACCTCCACCGCGGCCACGGTCGCGCCAGCACCCGCTGCGCCCAGTCGCGCAGTTCGGCCTCACGCGCCGCATCGACCGGACCCTTCGCGCGCGCGCGCCGCAGCATCGGTTCGAGAATGCCCGCGACGTGCCGCTCCCGGTACTCGAGGTCCACGGCCACCGGCCCCGCCGTCGTGAAGCACGCGAGCGTGGTGCCGTCGTCGCTGAACTGCACCTGCGCGACCGGCGCCGGCAAGCGCGCCGGCTGATGGCAGGCCTCGCCCGAGTCGAGGTCCCAGAACGTGATGCCGCCCGACCCCGCCGAACTCACGAGCAGGTCCGGGTCCGTCGGCAGGAAGCCGAGGCTCCACACCGTGCCCGAGTGCGCCTGCAGCAGCCGCTGCCCCTGCCGCCCCGGCCGCGTGTCGACGACCGCGATCGAACCGCTCCAGTTGCCGACCGCCACGCGCTGCGCGCGTTCGTCGACCGCGAGCGACGCCAGCGTCGACGTCGTTCCCTCCGGCTGCGGCAGCTCGAACGGCACGTCGCGGAACGAACCGTCGCGCCGGTCGTACACGCGCACGGCGCGGCAGCCGCGCCAGCCGACCGCGAGGTGCGCGCCGTCGCCCGCGAAGCAGAGCCGGATGATCCTGCTGTCCGCGATCGTGAACTCGGCACGCACCGCGCCGTCCGCCGCCGAGTGCACGCGCACGCAATCGTTGCCGACCACCACGGCGATCTCGGTGCCGTCGGGCGAGAAGCAGGCGCTCTCGTTGAACGGCACTTCGCCGGGGCCGTCGAGGCGGTAGCGCACCTTGCCGGTCGCGAAGTCGGCGACCTGCACGCCTTGTTTGCCGCGCCCGATCACGGCGACGAGGCCGGCATTGCGATCGGTGGCGAGCCAGCCACCGCCGATGCCCGGCACGCGGCCGTTCTCGCCGCCCGTCGCGAGGTCGAAGCGCACGGCGTCGCGGCCGACGAGCGTGACCGCGGCCCTGCCGTCGCGCGCGAGCGCGATCGTGGCGCGTCCCGAGGGCAGCCAGCGCAGGTCGCGCTGGCCGATGTCGATCAGGTCGAGGGCCGCGGCGCCTTGTTTCGACACGATGCGCCGCGCGACCGGGTCGAGGTCGAGGCGCCAGCAGCCCACCAGCGCGAGCGGCGCGTCGGCGGGCGGCTCGCCGGCGAAGCGGTCGATGCGCCACCAGCCGCCGGCGATCACCGAACCGTCGGCGTCGTGGACCAGCGCCCGGTAGGTGCCGTTGCGCGACGGGATCGTGCGGCGGACCTCGCCGGAGGCCGCGTCGACGACCGTGATCGCGCGGCTGCCGACCCACAGGTCCCGGCCGCCGGGGCCGAACGAGAGGTCCATGATCTGGTCGGCGCCGATGCGCCGTTCCCAGAGCTTCTCGCCGGCGAGGGAGAACGTGCAAAGACGGCCCGACTCGGCGCCGACCGCGACGCGCGCGCCGTCGCCGTCGATCGCGATCGCGGTCGCGCGCTGGCCGAGCGCGGCCAGCTGCCGCGGCGCGGCGTCGGGTGCGGACCACCACAGCACTTCGCCGGCGGCATCGGCCGAGACGAACGACCTTTGATCGGGACCGCACTCGAGCTGCTCCACGGCGCCGCGGTGCGCGCGCACCGTCGGCGCGGCTTCGCCGGTCGTCAGGTTCCACCATGTGACGCCGCCGTCGCGGTCGCCGGCGACCGCCCAGGGCTGGGTGGCCGACGCGATCACCGACACGAAGTGGCAACCGTCGCGGGCCAGGCGCTGCCGGGCCGCCAGGGTCTCGGGATCGAGCACGTGCAGCGCGCCGTCCTCGCCGGCCAGCAGCACCGCGCCCGTGGCGCGCGAGAACACCGTCGCGAGGTGGCCCGGGATCGGCTGCGTCGCGAGCACGGGATTGCGTTCGGCGAGTTCCAGCAGCGACCAGCGCGTCGCGCGCGGCTTGCGGCCGCCGAGGTGGTGGGCCCACAACATCTCGCCGGCGCTCGCGGCGTCCTCGGAACGCAGCAACAGCCGCGCGTTGCGGAACCGGCTGCGGTCGAGCTCGGCCTCCAGGCGGTCCGCGCTGGCGTGGGCTTCGACGTGCGCGGCCTCGGCGGTGAGCCACAGGTGTCCGGCGACGAGCACGCCGGCGGCGAGCGCGAGCACGAGGCCCAGCGAGCAGGCGGCCAGGGCCCGGTTGCGCGCGATCCACTTGCGCAGCTCGGCGAAACGGCCCGTCGCATAGGCGGAGACGACGCGCAGTTCGAGGAACGCGCGCAGGTCGTCGCCGAGGGCCTGCATGCTCGGGTAGCGGGCCGCGGGATCGCGGGCCATCGCGCGTTCGCAGATCGCACGCAGTTCGGCCGGCGTGTCGTCGGGCAGCGGCGCCGGCGGGCCCTTGCCCAGCGCGACGAGCACTTCGTCCGCGGTGCGGATCGCCGCCGTGCGGTAGGGCACGGCGCCCGCGAGCAGGTGGTAGAGGATCGCGCCCAGCGCGTAGACGTCGGCGGCGGCGGTCGCGGCGGCAGCGGCGCCGGTCGCCAGTTCGGGGGCCATGTAGGCCGGCGTGCCGACCACGTCGCCCGAACGCGTCAGCAGCGGCGACGCGTCGTCCTCGCCGGCGATCTGCGCGCGCAGGCTGTCGACGCCGGCCGGGGCCGGCGCCGCTTCGTCGCCGTTGCCGAGCACGCGCGCGAGGCCCCAGTCCATCACGTAGGTGGCGCCGAACCGGCAGACCATCACGTTGCCGGGTTTGAGGTCGCGGTGCACGACGCCCTTGTGGTGCGCGTAGGCCATCGTCTCGCAGACGCGCAGCAGCACGTGCAGCACGCGCGTGCGCGACCAGCCGTCGGCCTCGGTGCGCGCGAGCTCGAGCACTTCGCCGAGGTCGCGCCCCTCGACGAGGCGCATGGCGAAGAACGGCTGGCCCGCCTCGTCGAGGCCGAGTTCGTGGATCGGCACGATGCCCGGGTGGTCGAGTTGCGCCGAGATCTGCGCCTCCTCGACGAAGCGCCGCCGGCTGCGCCCGTCGCCGGCGGGCGCCCGCTGCACCTTGAGCGCCACGTCGCGGCGCAGTTCGCAGTCCCACGCGCGCAGGACCTTGCCCATGGCGCCGCGCGCGATCTCGGGGCCGACCGCGTAGCGCGACCAGCGGTCGGCGCGGGTGCCCAGGCGCTGCAGCAGCTCGGCGAGTGCCGCCGAGTCGTCGGCCGCGGCTTCGCCGGCGGGCGCCTGCGACAGCGACGCGAACGCGACGGTCATCGCCTGCCAGCGCGCGTGGATGCGCCGCAGCGTGGGCTCGTGCCCGGGGTGCTCGCCGACCCAGCTCGCGAAGTCGGCTGGCCCGCCGGCCTCGACGCGTTCGAGGAACTCGGCGAACAGGTCCTCGGCAGTGGGCGGTGGTGGCGTGGACACGGCGGCTGGACCTGGAGTCGGGGCGGGGACAGTATTACCCGGGTCCGCGGATCTCTGCACCGATGCCCGATCCCGTGCCCGACGACGTCGACGTTCTCGTCACGCGCCACCTGCCGGCGCTGCGCGCGTTCGTGCGCCTGCGCATGGGCCGCGAACTGCGCGTGCGCGAGGACAGCTGCGACATCGTGCAGTCGGTCGCGCGCGAAGTGCTGGCGCACGCCGACCGCTTCCAGCACGGCGGCGAGGCGGGGTTCCGCGAGTGGCTGTTCACGACCGCGCACCGGAAGATCGTGAACCGGCTCGAACACTGGCGCGCCGACAAACGCTCGGACCGCCGCGAGGCCGGCGACGTATTGCCCGAGGAACTCGCGGCGTTCGGCGCTTCGCCGAGCCGGCACGCGTCGGTGCGCGAGGAACTCGCGGCGATCGAGGCGGCGTTCGACACGCTGACGCAGGAACAGCGCGAGGTGGTCACGATGTCGCGGTTGCTGGGCCTGCCGCACGGCGCGATCGCCGCGCGGCTCGGCAAGTCCGAAGTGGCGGTGCGCAAGATCCTGTCGCGCGGGCTGGCCCGGCTCGCCGCGTCCCTCGCCGGCGACGGCGGGGACGCGGCTGGCTGATCCGCCCGCGCCGCCGTCAGAAGCCGACGATCGAGCGGTAGGAGTTGCTCGTGCGGAAGTTCGACGGTCCGAACGTGTAACACTGCGTCAGGTACTCGACGCCGACGAGGCTCGGGTTGCTCGGCAGCGAGACGGAGAAGTCCGCCTGCCCGGTCGCCCCGGCGACGGTGACTTCGTTGATCACGATGTCGTTCGTCGCGACGCAGCCGGCGGCGCTGCCGTAGGGCACCAGCGACGCGGGCAGCGGCACGCCCGCCCACGAGGTGCTCGAGAAGCCGATGCCGAGCACCGCGAGCGAGTTCGCGAAGCCCGAGTTGCCGCGGTAGGTCACGCTCGTGCCGATCCGCGGCAGGCCGGTGACGGTCTGCGCGTAGGGCGTCGGCGTGCCGCAGCCCGCGCCGAACGAGATCACGCCGGCGAGGCTGTTGGTCCACGACTGCAGGGCCTGGCGGATCGTCGGCCGCAGCATCTCGGGGATCGCGTCGGTGTAGATCGCCGTGCCCGCCTCGGCGTCGTTGTCGGCGTCGTTGACGAAGGCGCCGAAGCTGTACTCGCGCGGCGTGATCACGTCGTTGGTGATGAACGGCAGCGAGATCCAGCCGTACTCGGCGCGATGGTAGTACAGCGGCCCGCCGCTGCTGAGGCTGTAGTTGCCGCCCTTGTGCGCCAACTGCGTGAAGTTGCGGAAGCTCGTGACCGCGGTGATGGGCAGATTCAGCGCGGCAGCCTCGACGGCGATGACGTTGGCGACCGACAGGTCGAACACGCTGTCGAGCATCAGCGTGTAGTAGGTGTCGCGGAAACTGCCGAGGTAGCCGTTGGCGACGGCCTCGTGCAAGGTGTGCAGGTCGCGCAGCGTGATGCGGTTGGGATTGGCGATCGCGTCGGCGGCGCAGCCGATCCGGTGGTTGAGGCTCGTGCCCGTCATGCCGAGCGCCGCCGCGGTGTTGTTGATGTTGTTGACGCCGAAGTAGGCGGCCACGGCCTGGGTGCGCGCGTTGTCGGAGTCCTCCATCATCATCCGCAGCACGTTCTGCAGGGACTGATTGACGCCGCCGCTGTCGATCGGGCACGAGGCGTTGGTCGGCGAGTAGTTCGTGTAGACGTTGATCAGCGTGCTCAGCGTCGTGGCGCCGAGCAGGACGCGCCGCATCGCGTGCGTGTGGTGCAGCGTCTTCATCGTGCTGGCGGGCTCGAACTGCGTCTCGCCGTTCAGCGACACCAGGTTGCCGCCGTCGATCCGCTCCATGAACGCGCCGACGTTGCCGTTGGTGCGGGCGCGCATGGCCGAGCCGATGTCGGTGGTCAGCGCGTTGCTGTTGTTGATGCCGACGATCGCGTAGCGGCGCACGCTGTTCTGGACGTACGACTCGATATCGATCAAGCGCATCCCGTTGCGGCCGACGTGCCAGGTCACGTCGGCGAGCGAGAGACCGTAGTACCACCAGAACGCCGCGGGGGTGGGGTTCCGCAGCATGATGCAGTTGAAGTTGCCGTTGTCGCGCCGGTCGAGGTGGTAGAGCTGCGCGTTGTTGGTGGACAGGTTGTTCGAGATCGTCGCCGGGGTGACGTTCAGGTAGTACCACCACGACCGGGCATCGGCGCCCGTGTTGCGGATCATCACGCAGTCGTAGTAGGTGCTGCCGTTCCACTCGTAGCTGTCGATGTCGACCAGGCGGGCGTTGTTCGTGGTGAGATTGGTGGCGACCTGGGACGAGCTGAGTCCGTAGTACCACCAGAACGGTTTGTTGTTGGACCCGGTGTTGTCCTCCATGACGCAGGCGAACCGCAGGTTGCCGTTGCCGTCGTCGTAGGCCTCGAGGTCGATCAGCCGCGCGCTGTTCGCGGTCAGGTTGCTGGAGACCTGCGCCGCGGTCAGGCCGTAGTACCACCACCAGCCGCTCTGGTAGGAGCCGGTGTTCTGCACGAACGTGGCGTCGAAGCTGGTCGGCGTGCGGACCTCGAGGTCGACCAGGCGATAGCCCTGGCCGGCGATCGAGCTCAACGTCGCGGCGCTGACGCCGCCGTAGTAGTAGTGGCCGGTCGGGGTGGAGAGTTCGCGGACGTCCTGGGCCGGCAGGGCCGCGGCGAGTCCGAGCAGGATGGGGAGGAGGCTGCGCATGGGGAGGATGATACGGGCAACGGGAACGGGCGGCCGGCACGCGCCGGCCCGGCGGCTCGGGGCCGCAAGGGGAGCGATCAGGAGCGCGCGGCGAACGTGACAGGTGGTTTCGCCGGCGGTCGGTGTCCCCGCCAGGGCCGGCGGCCCGGCCGCCGTGGCCCGGCCCCGTCACGTTCGTTCCAGCATCGCCAGCAGCTCCACGTGCTCGGTGTGCGGGAACAGGTCGCACAGCCGCACGCCCGCGACCCGGTAGCCGTTCGCGCACAACTCCCCGAGGTCGCGCTCGAGCGCGTCGACCGCGCACGCGACATACAGCACGCGCGCCGGCCGGGCGGCGAACACGCGCGCGACGCCGGCCGGCTGCAGCCCCGAGCGCGGCGGGTCGACCACCAGCAGGTCGATCGTCTCGGGCAGCCTGGCCCCGGCGAACGCCTCGCGCCGCACGCGCACGTTCGCGAACCCGTTACGGCTGGCATTGTGCTCCGCGTCGCGGCACGCCGCCTCACCGTCCTCGACGATCGTCACGCTCGCGGCGCCCGCCTGCGCGAACCGCAGGCCGAAGCAGCCGACCCCGCCGTAGCCGTCGACGACGTGTGCGCCGCGCACGTCGCCGCAGAGCGCCAGTGCTGGCGCGTAGAGCAGTTCGTGCGCGCGCGCGTGCACCTGGTAGAAGCTGCCGGCGCTGATCTTGAACTCGAGCCCGTCGCGGCGGTCGACCACGTAGTCGCGGCCGCGCAGCGGCAGGTGCCGGTCGCCGAGCAGGAACGGATCGTCGCGGTCGCTGATGGCGTGCACGACGCCGACCAGGCGCCGCGCGGGCCGCCCCGGCGGCAGTGCCGCCGCCGCCTGCTGCAGCGCCGCCGCCAGGGCCTGCCCTTCGGCGAACGCGCCGGGCCGCGTGACCACGCCCGCGAGCACTTCGCCCGATCCGGCCGCGAGCCGCGCCCAGATCGCCTTCACGTGCCCGTGGTTCCGGCGCGGCTCGAACGGTTGCAGGCGCAGTTCGCGCAGCACCTGCTCGGCGGCGCGGCCGAAGCCGGTCAGCCAACGGTCCTGCGTGCGGCATTCCTCGATGCGCACGAGCTCGTGGCTGCGGAACGCGTAGATGCCGACGATCGGCAGGCCGTCGCGGTCCCTGCGCACGGGATAGAGCAGCCGCGTGCGGTAGTGCAGCGGCGGCCGGTCCGGCACGGCGCACTCGATCGGTCGGCCGCCGAGGAACGGCGCGAGTTGGCGCGTGCACGCCTCGACCTTGTCGTGCAGCTGCCAGGCGATCGGCTGGTCGAGCAGCGAGCACCCGCCGCACTGGCCGAAGTGGCGGCACTGCGGCGTTTCGTCGGCGCGGGGGCGGGGTCGGCTCGGTCGGCGGGTCTGGCGCGGCACGGTGCGGATCCTACGGCGGCGGTGCCGGCGGGCCGCCAACGCTCTGGCGGTGTCGCGGCTGCTCGCGCGCGTCTCCCACCGGCCCGGCCGCGCAATCGCGATCCCGCGCGGGCACTCGCCCGGGCCTTGTCGGCCCCGTTGCCCGATCGCGATACCCCGCCGCCATGAAGACGCTGACGATCGTTCTCGCCGCCGGTGTGGTCACGGCGCTCATCACCTACGCGTTGATCAGCGTGTTCGAACTGGTGGGCATCATGATGGGCGGCACCTTGACCATGCAGATCGGCACGTTCATCGGCGTGCTCGCCTGCATGGGCTTCGGGTCGGCGGCGCTGGCGTTGCTTTGGCGATGGTGCGTCGCGCGCGAGGACCGGGCCCGCTTCCAGAAGCTCGAACAGCGCGTGCAGGCCCTCGAGAACGGCGGCGCCACGCGCGGTTGACCGCGACGGTTCGCGCGCAGTGCAGGCGCCACCCACCCCGCCGGCCGCGCGCACTGCCCATCGCCCGCACGCTTCGCTACCATCCTCCGCCCGGCCGCGCGCTCGCGGACACCCGCTCGGCGGCCGGAGCCACCACGTGGCGTTCCGGCGAGGCGCACCTCGCCCCCGCCGCCGCCGGACCGATCCCATGACCGACTTCCTCGCCGACCTCGAAGGCCGCGGCCTCGTGCACCAGGTCTCGCAGCCGTCCCACGAAGGCTGGCCGACGCTGGCACAGCGCCTCGCGCAGGGCCCGCTGACCGCCTACATCGGTTTCGACCCGACGGCGGCGAGCCTGCACGTCGGCAGCCTCTTGCCGGTCACCAACCTCGTGCGCCTGCAGCGCGCCGGCCACCGGCCGATCGCGATCGTCGGCGGCGGCACCGGCCTGATCGGCGACCCGAGCGGCAAGGCGACCGAGCGCGCGATGCTGACGAGGGACCAGCTCGAGGCGAACGTCGCCGGCATGCGCGCACAGCTCGAGCGCTTCGTCGACTTCGCGGGGGAACGCGGTGCACTGCTGGTGAACAACGCCGACTGGCTGTGCGAACTGCGCCTCGTCGACTTCCTGCGCGACATCGGCAAGCTGTTCTCGGTCAACCAGATGGTCGTGCGCGACTCCGTCAAGCAGCGCCTCGAAGGCCGCGAGCACGGCATCAGCTACACGGAGTTCAGCTACTCGCTGCTGCAGGGTTACGACTTCCTCGTGCTGCACGACCGCTTCGGCTGCGAGCTGCAGATGGGCGGCAGCGACCAGTGGGGCAACATCACCGACGGCATCGACCTGATCCGGCGGCTGCGCGGCAAACCCGCCTACGGGCTCACGTCGCCGCTGGTGACGAAGAGCGACGGCAGCAAGTTCGGCAAGTCGGAGCAGGGCAACGTGTGGCTCGACGCGGGCCTCACGCGGCCGTTCTCGTTCCACCAGTTCTGGCTGAACCAGAGCGACGCCGACGCGGTGCGCTACCTCGGCTACTTCACGTTCCTGCCGGTCGAGGAGCTCGCGGCGATCGCGGCAGAGATGCAGGCGGCACCGCAGCAGCGCGCGGCGCAGAAGCGGCTCGCCGACGAGGTGACGCGATTCGTGCACGGCGAAGCGGCGCTCGCCTCGGCGCGGCGCGCGGGCGCCGTGTTGTTCGAGGGCGGCGACCTGCGCGCGCTGTCGGCGGACGAGCTCGCGGACGCGTTCGCCGAGGCGCCGCGCACGAAGCTCGGCGCGGCGACGCTGGGCACGCCCGACGCGTCGCTCGCGGCGGTGCTGGCGCTGACGAAGCTCGAACCGTCGCGCGGTCGCGCGCGCACGGCGATCGAGAGCGGCGCGGTCAGCGTCAACGGCGTGGTCGAGAAGGACCCGGCGCGCGTGCTGACGGCGGCGGACCGGCTGACGGGCGGGTTCGTGGTGCTGCGGCGCGGCAAGAAGAGCTACCACGTCGTGGAGACGGAGTAGCGGCCGGGCGCTGGCGCGCGCTACCGCCGCGGATCGCCGGTCTTCGCCACGCGGTCCATCGCGGCCACCAGTTCGCGCGCGAGGCCCGGCTCGTGCGCACTGTGCCCCGCGTCGTCGACGACCACGTAGTCGGCCTCGGGCCACGCCCGGTGCAGGTCGTCGGCGCCGCGCAGCGGGCTGATCAGGTCGTAGCGGCCGTGCACGAGCAGCGCGGGCAGATGGCGCACGCGGTGCAGCAGGCGCAGCAGCAGGTCCTCGGGCAGGAAGCGCTCGTTGCGCAGGTAGTGCACCTGCAGCCGCGCCTGCGCCCAGCTCGCCGCTTCGGCGGTCATCTGCGCCAGCATCTCCGGGTGCGGCAGCAGCGTGCCGGTGCTCGCCGCGTAGGTCGTCCACGCCACCGCCGCCGCGCGCGCCGCCGCGCCGTCGTCGCCGTGCAGCAGTTCGTGGTAGGCGGACAGCAGATCGCCGCGCCGTGCCTCCGGCACGTGCTCCGCGAAAGCGCGCCAGACCTCCGGCGCCAGCGCGCGCAGTCCGTAGACGAACCAGTCGATCTCGAAGGCCCGCAACAGCCAGATGCCGCGCAGGCACAGCGACAGCACGCGCTCGGGATGGCGTTCGGCGTAGTAGAGGCCGAGCGTGCTGCCCCACGAGCCGCCGAACAGGTGCCAGCGCGCGATGCCGAGCCGTTCGCGCACGCGCTCGAAGTCCTCGACGAGCAGGTCGATCGTGTTCTCGCGCACCTCGCCGCCCGGCGTGCTGCGGCCCGCACCGCGCTGGTCGACGAACACCACGCGGAATTCGCGCGGGTCGAAGAACCGCCGGCTCGCCGGCGAACAGCCGGCCCCGGGGCCGCCGTGCACGAACAACACCGGGATGCCGCGCGGATCGCCGCACTGCGCGACGTGCAGCGTGTGCAGCGGCGAGACCGGCAGGCGCTCCTGGTGGAACGGTTCGCAGGGCGGATAGAGGCCGGGAGGCGGCATGCCGAGAGGCTACCATCGCCGGCATGGTGTCCCTCTCGCGCCGTTCGTTCCTCGCCGCTGGCGCCGCCGCCGTCGCCGCGCCCGCCGTTCTCGCCGCCGCCCCGCGGCCGCGCGCCGACCTCGCCTGGACCGACGTGGTCGATTGGCCGATCGAGGGCCGCGCCTTCGCCGACCGCAAGGCGCCCTACGACCGCCTGCCCGCGCGCGCCGAGGCCACCGTGCGCAAGGAGGTCTGGGACCTGTCGCGCGACAGCGCGGGCATGGTCGTGCGCCTGTCGACGGCGAGCCCCGAACTGCACGTGCGCTACCGGCTCACGCGGTCGCGCCTCGCGATGGCGCACATGCCCGCGACCGGCGTCAGCGGCGTCGACCTCTACGGCCACGGTGGCGGGCGCTGGCGCTGGATCGAGGTGACGCGGCCCGCCGCGCAGGACGTGACGGCGAAGCTGTTCGGCCCGCGGCCGGCCGGCGAAGCGCGCCCGTTCCTGCTCTACCTGCCGCTCCACAACGGCGTCGAGAAGCTCGAACTCGGCGTGCCCGCGGGCGAGACCGTGGCCCCGGCACCGCCGCGCGCGGCCGGCCGCAAGCCCCTGGTCTGCTACGGCACGTCGATCCTGCACGGCGCGTGCGCGTCGCGGCCGGGCATGGCGTGGGCCGCGATCCTGGGCCGCGCGCTCGACCGCGAGATCGTGAACCTCGGCTTCTCGGGCAACGGCCGCATGGAACTGGAGGTCGGCCAGTTCCTCGTCGAACTCGACCCGGCCGCATTCGTGATCGACTGCCTGCCGAACATGACGCCCGAACAGGTCGCCGAACGCACCGCACCGCTCGTGAACCTGCTGCGCGGCAAGCGGCCGGCGACGCCGATCCTGCTCGTCGAGGACCGCACGTTCGGCAACGCGTGGTTCGACGAGAAGCGGCTGGCGGAGCACGAGCGGCGCCGGCAGGCGCTGCGCGATGCGTTCGCGGGCCTGCAGCGCGACGGCGTCGCGGGCCTGCATCTGCTCGGCGGGGCGCCGCTGCTCGGCGACGACGACGAAGGCACGACCGACGGCTCGCACCCGAACGACCTCGGCATGATGCGCCAGGCGCAGTGCGTGGCCGCGGCGTTGCGGCCGATCCTCGGCGGGTGAACGGCACGGAGGCGCCCATGCACTACGATTCCACCGAGGCGACGGCGCTGCTGCAGCGCACGCCGGCCCAGCTCGACGCCTGGCTGCGCGGCCTGCCCGACGCCTGGCTGCGCTGCGACGAGGGGCCCGGCACCTGGAGCCCCTATGTGGTCGTCGGGCACCTGGTCGCCGGCGAACGGACCGACTGGCTGCCGCGCGTGCGCCACCTGCTGCAGCACGGCGAGTCGGTGCCGTTCCCGCCGTTCGACCGCGAGGCGCAGTTCGCGCGGCCCGCGGTGCCGATCGGCACCCTGCTCGACGAGTTCACGGCACTGCGCGGACAGAGCCTCGCGGGGCTCGCCGCGCTGCAGCTGTCGCCGGCCGACCTCGCTCGCCGCGGCCGGCATCCTGCGCTCGGCCCCGTGACGCTCGGCCAGCACCTCGCGACGTGGGTCGCGCACGACCTCACGCACACGGCGCAGATCGCGCGGGCGATGGCGCGCCGCTACCGCGACGACGTCGGCCCGTGGTCCGCCTACCTGCGCATCGTGCGCGAAGGTCCGGCCTGACGCGCTGGCCCCTTGCAGCACGGGCCGCGGCGCCGTTCGCTTTCCTCATGCCGCTGCGCCCTTCCGCGGACGAGTTCTCCCCGCACCACCAGGCCTACATCGACCGCGTGCCGCTCGGCGACGTGCTCGTGCACCTGCACACGCAGGGCCGCAGCACCTTGCGGCTGCTGCACGCGCTGTCCGAATCGCGGGCCGGTTACCGCTACGCCGAGGGCAAGTGGACCGTGAAGCAGGTCGTGCAGCACGTGATCGACGGCGAACGGCTGTTCGGCTACCGCGCGCTGTGCTTCGCGCGCGGCGAAGCGGGCGCGCTGCCGGGTTTCGACGAGAACCTCTACGCGGCGAACGACGGCTCCGCCGGGCGCACGGTCGCGAGCCTCGGCGCCGAGTATGCCGCGGTGCGCGCGGCCACCTGCGCGCTCTACGAGGGCTTCGACGGCCCGGCCTGGGGGCGGCGCGGCATCGCCAACGGCAAGCCGATCACCGTGCGCGCGCTGCCGTGGGTCACCGCCGGCCACGAACTGCACCACCTCGCGGTGCTGCACGAACGCTACGGGATCGGCTGACGGTGGTGCACGAGCACTGTTTCCTCGGCGCGCGGCACGGGGAGAACCAGCGCCGCACCTGGACCGTCATCGCCGTGACCGCGGCGATGATGGTCGCGGAGATCGTCTGCGGCACGCTGTTCGGCTCGATGGCGCTGCTCGCCGACGGCTGGCACATGGCGACGCACGCCGGCGCGCTGTCGATCTCGGCGCTCGCCTACGCCTTCGCCCTGCGGCGCACGCGCGACCGGCGGTTCTCGTTCGGCACCGGCAAGGTCGGGGATCTCGCGGGGTTCGCGAGCGCGGTGGTGCTCGCGGTCGTCGCCTTGTGGATCGGCGTCGAGTCGGGGCTGCGGTTGCTGAGCCCGGTGGCGATCTCGTTCGACGAGGCGATCTGGGTCGCGGGGCTCGGGCTGTGCGTCAACGTCGTGTGCGCGCTGGTGCTGGGCGGCGGGCACGGGCACGAGCACGCCGATGGGTACGGCGAAGGCGAGGTGGCGGGGGAGGAATGCGGCGAGTCCGGCCACACGCACCTGCACCGCGACCACAACCTGCGCTCGGCGTATCTGCACGTGCTCGCCGACGCGGTCACCTCGGTCGCGGCGATCCTGGGCCTGCTGGCGGGCAAGTTCCTGGGTTGGGCCTGGTTCGACCCGGTCGTCGGAGTGCTGGGCGCGGTGATGATCGCGCTGTGGTCGATCGGGCTCCTGCGCGACACCGCGGCGGTGTTGCTCGACATGGTGCCCGGCGGCGAGGTCGAGGCGGCGGTGCGCGAACGGCTCGAGCGCGACGGCGATCGGGTCGGCGACCTGCACGTCTGGCGCGTGGGGCCGGGGCATCTCGCGGTGGTGGTGGAGGTCGTGACGGCGTCGGCGCGGCCGGCGGCGGAGTATCGGCAGCGGCTCGCTGGCATCCGGCACCTGTCGCACGTGACGGTCGAGGTCACGCGGCGGTAGGGGGGCGCTGCGATCAGGGGGCAGGGCCTGGAGCACCGCGCAAGAGACGCCCGACTTCGCGCAGGAGCTTGTCGAAGGACGGACACCCGCGAGCTGCGTCGAGGTCGAAGAGAGCCGCGAACGACGGTTGGTCCAGCGTCTCGCTGTAGCGGCGCGCCATGCGGGCAGCGAGCCAGCCCTTGGCGCCCCGCACTGCTTCCGGGTCGGCCGGGGCGATGGTACTGTCGTCGAGCTTGCCGGCAGCGGCCAGCGAGGCGGCAGCAGCGAGGTACCACGACTCGAACTCCGTTCGCGCCACGACGACGGCAACGGGCCGGTCCGCCCTGGCTGCGATGGCACAGGCGAGCAGACGCGGTCCGAGGATCGCAGGACAGTCTGCATCGGCATCGAGCACGACCAGGATCGGATCGCCGGGTGCCGACGATCGCGCCGCCAGTTCGACGGCTCGCCGCAGGCCATCCTCCCGCACGAGTTGGCTGCGCGGCACACGGATGGGGAGCCTTACGGCGGCCGTCACGCCCGCGAGAGCAGCGATGCGCCGCAACAGCACAGGGACGGCTTCCACTTCGCCGTGACCCTCGACGATCGGGACGATCCTCATGTCTCCTGCCGCCCGAACAGCAGCAGTTGCCGCGGGCAAGCTGCCTCGGCGTCCGGCTCGAGACGGTTCATGCGCAGCAGTTCGCCGGCGGTGTAGAGGCGGTCGCGCAGGACCTCGCGCCCCGCCTGGTTCAGCCGCCCCAGGTGCGTCTCGTTCCCGTCGGCGACGACGGCGAGGATCGCTTCGTCGGGCACGTCCTTGTCGTCGAGCAGATCCGCGCTGTGGCTGGTCGTCACGACCTGCATGCGCGTGGCGGCATCGCGAAGCGCGTCGAGCAACACGCCAGCCGCCGCCGGATGCAGCGCGGTCTCCGGTTCCTCGATGCCGACCAGCGGGATCGGTGCGCCGTTGCCCGTCTGGTGCAGCGCGAGCAGGATGCCGAGCGCGCGGACCGTGCCATCCGACATGTTCTGGGCGAGGAATCGCCAGGCGTCCCTGGCGCCGTGCACCTGCTGGCGGAACCCCACGGTTTCCCGTGGCCCGAGCGCCACGTGTTCGACGCCGACCACGCCCGGAGCCACCTTGGCGAGGTAGTCGACGAGCCGCTGCTTCTGGGCCGGCACCCCCTCCAGCCGCGCGACCACGCTCGCCACGTTGCTGCCGTCGCGCTTCAGCAGATGACCCGCGTCGGGCGGCTGCAGCTCGCGCATCGCGTTGGGGTTCAGGTTGTAGAAGCCCATACGCGAGAGTGCCTCGTAGACCGGCCGGAGCGGCGCATGGCCCGAGGCAATGCTCAGGAAGAGACGATCGGAACTGGCCGCCGGAGCCGGCCCCAGCCGCGGCGAGAACGTGGTGACGACGCCATCCTCGACGACGAACTCGACACCTGCCTGTGCGGCGAAACACTCTTCGCGCTTCACCGTCCAGGTGCCGTTGGCCCCGGCGCCGATCTCGAACGCGTAGTGCCCGGCGAGCCTTGCCGCGCCGAAGTCCAACCGGATGCCGAAGTGGGTGGGGTGGCCGCTGGAGCGGCGGCGGACCTCGCCGATGCCGCCGCGGTCGCGGCTGGCATGGTGGAGCGACTGGTTCAGGGCGTCCGCGACGAAGCGCAGCGCGTCGAGGAAGTTGCTCTTGCCCGAGCCGTTCGGTCCGACGAGGAACGTCAGCGGCCCGAGCACCACGTCGCAGCCGCCGATGCTGCGGTAGTTCTTCAGCCGGACCCGCTGCAGGAACGCCGTCGAGGCCATTGCAGCAGAGGTTACACGCGGTTGCTGGAGGACTTCCACTGCGGGCGGGTGGCGGATGCGCCACGGGATCCGCAGATCCCCTACCGCCGCGGAAACCGCACCAACACGCGCTGCCCCGAGTACACCGCCCCCGTCGCGCGCAGTTCGCAGATCGCCTGCAGCGTGCGCGTGTCGACCCGCGCCGCGCCGTCCGGATCGAACAAACGCTTGGGACCGAACGACGGCAGGACCGTCTTCACCGTGACCTCGCCGAGCCGCTCCGACGTGCCGAACACCGTGAACGTGCCGACCAGGCCCTCTGCGACCGCGCCCGCCTCGGTCTCGCCGACCTCGATGCGCACGCGCAGCCGGCTCGTGTCGGCCAGACGCAGGAGCGGCGTCGGCCAGCTTCCGCCGACGTAGTCGCCGACCCGCCGATACAGGTGCAGCACCGTGCCCGCGGTCTCGGCCCGCACGAAGCGCAGCTCGAGGTTCGTGCGCGCGACCTCCAACTCCGCCTTGGCGACGGCGACCTCCTCGGGCAGCGGCCCGCGGCGCAGCGCGGCCGCCTCGGCCCCGAGCCCGGCGATGCGCGCGGTCAGCGCGTCGACGCGGCCCTGCTTCATCTCGACGTCGCCTTCCGACAGAGACGTGCTCTCGCGCAGTTCCTTGGCCCGCGCGAGGTCGCTCTTCGCGAACACCAGCTCCGCCTCCAGCGCCTTCTGCTGGTGTTCGACCGCGGCGATCTCCTCCTTGCCGTTGCCGGCCTCGACCCGCAGAAGGCGCGCTTCGGCGAGCAGCACGGCGGCCTCCTGCTGCCGCACGTCGAGCGTCGCCAGCAGGGCCCCCTTCCCGATCCGTTCGCCTTCCTGCACGTGGATCGCCGTGATCGTGCCGGGCAGCTGGGCGCTGACCTCGACCTCGCCGTCCTCGGGCTCGATGCGGCCGGTGCAGACGAGATCGCCGGCACCGGGCTCGGCAGGGGCGGGTGTGGCCGGCCCGCCGCACGCGGCGAACAGGGCGAACGGAGCGACCAGCGCGAGCAGCGCGAACGGAGCAAAACGAGCGGGACTAGGCATCGATCTTCCCCTGGCTCAAGCGGCAGAGGCGGTTGGCGATCGGGTGCAGGCGCACGTCGTGCGTGGCGACGAGCACGGCGACCTGCCAGCTGCGCGCGATCTCGGCGAGCAGCGCGGTGATCGCTTCGGTGGCGTGGCTGTCGAGCTGCGAGGTCGGCTCGTCCGCGAGCAGCAGGTCGGGCCGGCCGACCAGGGCGCGGGCGAACGCGGTGCGCTGCTTCTCGCCGCCCGAGATGTCGCGCGGGAGTTTGCGGGCCTTGCTGGCGATGCCGAGGCGGTCGAGCACTTCGGCGACGCGCGCCCGGTCGACGGGCTGCCGCTTGAGACGCAGGCCGAGTGCCACGTTGTCCTCGACGGTCAGCGCGTCGAGCAGGTGGAAGTGCTGGAAGACGAAACCGAGGTGCCGCTGGCGCGCGGCGGTGCGGTCGGCCTCGGACGCGCTGCTGATGTCGGTGTCGCACAGGCGCACGGTGCCGGCATCGGCGTGCAGCAGCCCGCCCGCGATCTGCAGCAGCGTCGTCTTGCCCGAGCCCGAGGGGCCCTGCAGCACGACGATCTCGCTCTGCTGCACCGTCAGGTCGAGCCCGTCGAGCACGCGCAGCGTGCCGGACGGCTCGGCGAAGCTTTTCTCGATGCCGCACAGGTGCAGCGGCGGGGCCGGGACGGCATTCACGTGCGGAATGCCTCCGCCGGCGCCGTGCGCGCGACCTTGACCAGCGACGGCACGCACGCGAACGCGCACGCCAGCGCCATCAGGCCGATGCCGCCCGCCACCACGGGCGGCGGCAGCACGACCGAGATCGGCGTGTCGGCGAAGGCGAGCACCGCGGCGTAGAGGCCCGCGCCCGCGAGCGCGGTCGCCGAGGCAAACACCACGGCGAGCTGCACCCACAAGAGCACGCCTACGTCCGCCGTCGACGCGCCGAGCGCCTTCATCGCCGCGAACACCGACAGCTTCTGCGAGGTCAGCAGGAAGAAGGTCAGGAACACCGTCATGAAGCCGACCACGCTCGACAAGGTCATCGACAGGAACAGCATCGGCTCGATGCCGGTGCGGTCGGCCCAGTAGTCCTGCGTGAGGTCGTGGAAGGCCGCCGCCTCGTGCACCTGCAGCTCGGGCAGGCGTTCGCGCAGCGCCGCGGCGACCGCGGCCGGGTCGGCGCCCGGCGCGCACTTCACCGCGAGGTAGTGGATCGCGTTCGCCGGCAGGCGCAGGTGGCGGCGCGCGTTGTCGACGTCGGTGACGACGAGGTAGGCCGCATTGAACAGGTGCCGGTTCTTCAGCCAGCCGACCGGCCGCGCGCTGCGGCCGCCGACCTCGGCGCCGAACTCATCGAGCCGCGCGACGCCGAGGCTCCTCGTGTCCTTCCAGTCGATCAGCACGCCGCCGTCGGCGCGCATGCGGGAGGACAGGTCCGGCACGTCGTCGCCGAACGCCGCGCGCACGCCGGCATCGGGGTCGAAGCCGAGCACCTGCACGCTCTCCATGCCGCCCGCGCCGGGGATGCGCCAGCGCGTGAACGCGGCGACGACGCGCGTCGTGGCGCGCACGCCCGGCGTCGACAGCGCCGTCGTCCACGCGAGGTCGTCGAACGGCGCGGCGAAGTCGAAGGTGAGCAGCGGGCGCGACGAGACCCAGAGGTCGGCGTCGAACGAGTCGGGCACGATCGTGATGTCGCGGCGGAAGCCGAAGTAGAAGCCCGACAGCAGGAGCATCAGGAACAGCGAGATCGCCGTGCCGAGCACCGCGCCGGCGTACTTCGGGCGCTCGTGCGCCAGGATCGCGAGTCCGGTGCGGATCAGCATCGTGCGGGGAGGGAGCCGCGGAAGCGTGCAGGCTCACGGCGGCGCGGTCTACGGGGCAATCGGCCCGCCGGCGCGGGTCAAGCGCCGGCGCGCTTCATGCCCGTCTGCTGCAGGATCCAGATCATCGGGCACCAGTCGGTGAACGCCGACTGCAGCAGGTTGAGGCCGACGAAGGCCGTGAACCAGAGCCAGTTCACGTGCCCGAGGTCGATGCCGTTCACGGAGTGGGCCAGGACGAGCGAGAGCAGCACCACGGTGCCTGCGATGCCGCGGAGTGCGCGTTCGATGCACATGCCCGGTAGGTGACCGCGGCGGCGGACGCCGGGGAAGGGGCGCACGCGGGGTGGCGGGCGCATGCGGGCACCTTGGTACGCCGATAGACTTGGGTGCATGCGCGCCGCGGACGTCCGTGAGAAGTTGTCTCGTCGTCTGGACGAGTTGCAAGACCTCGGCGTGGGATCGCTCTACGTGTTCGGTTCGGTCGCACGCGGTGAGGCGCGGCCGGACAGCGACATCGACTTCCTTGTGGAGTTCGCGCGGCCGACGGGCTTGCTCGGCCTCACGCGCCTGCGGTTGTGGCTCGAGCAGGTCTTCCAGCGGCCCGTCGACCTCGGCACGAAGGACGGTCTGCGCCCCAGCATCCGGCAGCACGCACTCGCGGAGGCGGTCCGTGTCGCATAGGGACTGGCGCCTGCGGTAGCTTGTGGGCCCGTCCCCCACGCGATGCCTTCCCTGCTCGACCAGATCCCCGACGACGTGCGCTTCCTGCTGCGGCGCCTGCGCGAGCAGGGCAAGCGCGGCTGGATCGTCGGCGGCTGCGTGCGCGACCTGCTGCGCGATCAGGTGCCGAAGGACTGGGACGTCGCCACCGACGCGCGCCCTGGCGAGATGAAGGGCATGTTCGCGCGCGTCGTCGAGACCGGCATCCGCCACGGCACGGTCACCGTGCTCGTCGACGGCCGCCCCTACGAGGTCACCACGCTGCGCGGCGAAGGCGCCTACAGCGACGGCCGGCGGCCCGACGAGGTGCACTTCGTCGACGACATCCGGCAGGACCTCGCGCGGCGCGACTTCACCTGCAACGCGATCGCGATCGACAGCGACGGGAACCTGATCGACCCGTTCGGCGGCCGGCAGGACCTCGCCGCGGGCATCGTGCGCGCGGTCGGCGAGCCGATCGAGCGGTTCGCCGAGGACGGCCTGCGCGTGCTGCGCGCGGCGCGCTTCGCGGCGGTGCTCGGCGCGCGCATCGACCCGGCGACCGAACAGGCGATGGGCGACGCGCGGGCGCACGCGACGTTCCGCAAGGTCAGCGCCGAACGGATCCGCGAGGAGTGGTGGAAGAGCATGCGGGCCCGAAGGCCCAGCGTCGCCTTCGAGGCGATGCTGCGCACGGGCATCCTCGCGCTGATCGCGCCGGAGCTGGTGGAGTCGGTCGGCTGCGCGCAGAACCGCTTCCACGCCTACGACGTCTGGGGCCACGCGATGGCGTGCCTGGACGCGTGCGAGCCGGAGCCGCTGCTGCGCCTCGCCGCGCTGCTGCACGACGTCGGCAAGCCGCGCACGCGCGAGCTGTCGGCGAAGACCGGCGACTACACGTTCTACGACCACGAGGCGGTCGGCGCGCAGATGGCGGATCCGCTGCTGGAACGGCTGCGCTTCGGCAACGACGAACGCGCGCGCATCGTCGCGCTCGTGCGCCACCACCTGATCTGCTACGCGAGCGACTGGACGGACAGCGCGGTGCGGCGCTGGCTGCGCCGCGTGGGCCCCGAGCAGCTGCCGGATCTGCTGCGGCTCGCGCGAGCGGATGCGCGCGGCAAGGGACTGCCGCCCGACGAGGACCTCGCGCGGTTGGACGAACTCGAAGCCCGCGCGGGCCGGCTGGTCGCGGCCGGGGCGGCGCTGTCGGTGCGCGACCTCGCGATCGGCGGCCGCGAACTGATCGACGAACTCGGCATGCAGCCGGGTCCGGCGATGGGGCGCGTGCTGGCGCAGCTGCTCGAGCAGGTGCTCGACGACCCGGGGCGCAACGAACGCGCGGTGCTGCTCGCGGCGGCGCGGGCGATCGTGGCGGGGCGGTAGGTGGCCCGGCGGAGGGGACTTGCCTTGGTCCGGGATCCGGTCGACGCTGTCGACGTGGACACGTTCGACATGCACGAGGTCAAGACCCAGCTCGCCCGGATCCTCGAGAAGGTGCAGGCCGGAGCAGAGGTGACCATCGCGAAGGCCGGCGAACCGATCGCCAGGATCGTGCCGATCCGTCCGGCGCGGCTGCGGACCCCGGACACGAAGAAGGGGCTACTGTGGGTGGCGGAGGACTTCGATGCGCCGCTGCCGCACGGACTGTTCGACGCGTTCGCGGATCGCCGATGATGATCCGGATCGAGCCGCACGGGCCGAGTCGTTGCGCCGCGTCGCTGCCTCCGGCATCGAGTGCCTGCCGGCGTGAACGGCAGCACCTCGGCGGCTCCCGCCGCCGCGCGCGTCACTGCCGCTGCCAGACCTGGCCGGTGTTGCCCGTGATCAGACGCAGCTCGGTGCCGCGTTCGGTCCTGCGCAGCTCGTACCGGTAGTCCTCCCAGGTCTTGTCGCTCCAGATCATGAACAGGCCGCCGTCGGCCGCGTTCCACGTGCCCTGGCTCTGCTTCTCGCTCTTGTCCTCGATCGCCACGCCCGCGCCCATCGCGATCATGTGGTGGCGGTCGATCCGCTTCCAGCTGCCGTCGGCGGCGAAGGTCAGCGTGCTCGACGTGTCCGAAACCAGACGCGCGCGCGACCACGAGGTCTCGTACGGCGAGTCGTTGCGCAGCGAGGTCGTGGCGAGCAGCGACCACGTGCCGACCAGCGCCGGATCCTTCTTGCCCTCGCCGAAACCGAACGACGCGAAGATCTGCCGCAGCGTCGCTTCGCGCTTGTCGAGGTCCTTCGGGAAGCCGATCGCGAGCAGGGCGATGCCGTAGTTCTTGATGATGCACGCGTAGCCGCGCGCGACGACCTCGGGCTGGCCCTCCATCTGGCCGCGCCACTCGTAGCGCGCTCCCTTGCCGCGCGCCATGGCCACCGCGGTCGGCGCGCCCTGCCGCCGCAGCACCGGTGCGATGCTCTGCAGTTGCTGGTCGAGGTACTGCCCGACGCGCGGGTCGTCGGGGGACTTCAGGTCCTCGTCCTCGATGGCGTCGCCGATCAGCAGGTAGATCTCGTGCGGCGCCTCGGCGGTGCCGCTCGGATCCGGCGGCATCAACTGCAGACACTCCTCTTGCGGCAACACCTTCCAGCCCTGCGGATGCCAGAGCTGGAAGCCGATCGGGTGCTGGTAGAGCGCGCCCTTCGCGGCGGGCCGTTCGGGCGGCGGTGCCGGCGCGTCCTGTGGCGCCGCGGCCGGGGCATCGGGTGCGGCCGGCTTCCTGGCGTCGAGCAGATCGGCGCGCTTCCTCGCGTACTCGGCCTCGGTGATCACGCCGGCCGCGCGCGCGGCCTCGAGGGCCTGCAGCTTCTTCGGCAGTTCGGGGTCGGGTGTGGTCTTCGCGCTGCGCTTGCTCTCGAGCGCCTTCTTCTTGGTCGCATACTCCTGTTCGTCGACGACCCCCGCGGCGCGCGCGGCCTCGAGGGCCGCGAGCTGGCGGTCGACGTCGCCGGCCGGTGGTCTCTGCTGCTCACCGCCGAGCCGGAGGCTCTGCACCGCCGCACGCACGTGATCGCGATGCTGCGCGAACAAGTGGGCCGGCGCGGTGGCCGTCAGGGTCAACAGGGTCTCGGGCAACAGCACGAAGGTCGACTCGAGTCGCAGCTCGTTCAGGCCGGCGCTCAGGTCGAAGCTGCTGCGGCGCGCCGCGGTTTCGCCGATCTGCAGATCCTCGTCGCCAGCGGGCTTGACGGTGAGACCCTGGCGCTTGCGCAGCAGTTCGCCGAACGCGGCGCTGGCCGCGGCCAGCGTGGTCGGCTCGGCCAGAGCGGTCGGCGCGACGCCGAGCGAGACGCGGCCGCCCGGATCGCGGAACACGACGTTGCCGTCGGGGCTCGCCTGCGTGCTCCAACCGGCGGGCGGCTGCAGCGAGAACCTGCCCAGCGGATCCGCGTAGCGACCGTCCTGGGCGGCGAGGCAGGCAGCGAAGAGCGCGACGGAACTGGCCCAGCGCAACATGGCGGCTCCTGGAACGAGGACGATGGGTGCCGGCGCCTGTGGACCGCGCTCGCGATGCCGGGCAGGCACCGATGGAAGGCGTGCAGAGTAGCTGTTGCGGAGACAGAGGCCCATGCCCGGCGCGGATCTGCAGGCGCGCTGCCGCAGTCTGCCGTTGGCGCCTCGGCGGTGTGACGATCACCGGAACCGACGGCCGCCGCGCCTCACTGCAGCGCTGCCTTCACGAGTTCGAGCAGCTTCCTGTGCGACTCCTCGCCGCCGCCGACCACCTTGCCCAGCAGCTTGCCGTCGCGGCCGATCACGCACATCGTCGGGATGCCGCTGACGCCGAACTTCTCGCGCCCCAGCGTCTGGTCGACCGGGAACACGATCGGGTAGTTGATGCCGAACAACGCGACGAGCGGCGGATAGAGCGCGACCTCCTGCTCGTGGTCGAGGTCCACGACGTTCTTGCCGCCGTGCGGGGCCGTTGCACCCTCGCCCGAGAAGTCCATGCCGCAGCCGTAGTAGCGCGTGACGCCGACCACCTGCAGGCCCTCGCCGTGCTGCTTCTGCAGCTCGATCATGGCGGGCACCGCGGCGCGGCACGGCCCGCACCACGAGGCGAAGAAGTCGAGCACGACGACCCTGCCCTTGCAGCTCGCGAGGTCGAAGCCGTTCGGTCCGTTGACGACGCGCTCGACGGCGAACGGCTCGACGACCTGGCCGACCTGCAGCACCTTGCCCTGGTCGGGAGGCGGCTCGGCGGGCACCGGCCGGATCGGCAGCGCGGGCACCGCCGGGGCCGCCCCCTCCGCGTAGAGGCTGCGCAGGAACGCGTCCTTCTGCGCGACCGGCAGGTCGGAGGCGAACACGCCCTTCGCCAGCGCCACGCGCAGCGCCGCCGGCTCGGGCGCGCGCGCCGCGAGCGTCTTCGCCAGACGCTCGAGCATCGCCGTGTCGCGGTAGAGGCGCGTCATGCCCTCGCCCCAGCGCGCGAGTTTGTGCATGTCCGGCTTCTCGGCGCGCGCTTCCTGCGCGGCGGCGTTGAGGAACACGCGGCCCACCATCGTGCGGTGCTCCTCGTTCGCGACCTCGTGGCCCGCGGCGACGAACCGGTCGAGCACAGCCACCGCGCCGGGATAGTCGCGGTCGAGGTAGAGCTGCAGTGCGCGCGCGTAGCCGAAGGCGCCGAGGTCCTTGCCCTCGTGCGCCTGCAGCCACTTCGCGAGCCGGTCCTTCTGCTCCTGCTGGATCGTCGTGCCGGCGGGCCGGTCGAACACGTGGTTCAGTTCTTCCTGGGCCTGTGGGTCGACCTGGGCGGGGAGCAGAGTGCAGAGCAGCAGTGCCGTGGCGAGCAGTTTGCACATTGGGTCACTCGGGAAGCGTGAGGGAGGTCACTCGGGAAGCGTGAGGGAGATCTCTCGGGAAGCGTGAGGAGCCGGTCGGCGTCGGTGGACGCCCTCCGGCAGAACAACGAACAGGGCCGCCGCACGGGTCACTTCGGCAGCGCGCGCAGCCGGACCGTGCGGATCGCCGCGCGCCGTTCGGGCAACACGAAGCGCAGGTCCGCGCCGCCGTTCTGGCGGTTGCAGAAGCGCGCGCGGCGCAGCACGTAGGTCTCGACGAGCCAGTCGCCGTCCCGCCGCTGCGCCGTTGCCCGGCACGAGGTGTAGCTGCCGCCGAACACGCCGCGCGGGTCGTGCGAGTCGTACTCGACCGACAGCGGGAAGTCGCCGTCGCGCGCCACTTCCAGTTCGTAGTCGGCGTCGACGTCGAAGGCGAAGTGGTCGCTGACCTGCAGGTAGAGGTAGCTGCCCAGGCCCTGCCTCGGCCGGCCGGGGCTCAGGTGCGGTTTCGTGTCGTCGATCGGGCCGTCCTCGACCGCGACCGGGCGCAGGCCGAGCGCTCGCCCCGGCTGCTCGGCGTGGTCCAGGAACACCTCGCTGCGGCCCTTCGCCTGCTCGCCCCAGCCGAGGTCGGGCTGTGGCCGCGGCTCCGCCCAGCGCAGCGGGATCGGCGCGCCGGGATCCAGACCCGCGCGCAACTGCGCCACCCAGCCGCGCGTCGCGTCGACGTACTGGCTGCCCAGTTCGCGCGACGGGCAGATCTCGGTGCCTTCGTGCATCTCGTTCCAGGTCTCGATCAGCACGAGCTCCGGCCGGCTGCGGATCGCGCGCTGCCACGAATGCGCGTAGAAGGCGCCGTTCTCGCGTTCGCGCACCGGCGTGCGGCGCCCCGGCACCGCGCGGTCGTCGTAGCCGGGACCGATCTGCGCCACGCCGGGATGCAGCTGGGCTCCCCACAGGGCCGCGCCCCAGCTCGTCGTCAGGTCCTGGCCGACATCGCCCCACGAGGCGTCGGCGACCAGGAACACCATCTCGCCGGGAAAACGCTGCGCGAAGGTGCGGCGCAGGCGCGCGCCGAGATCGCGGTCCCAGCCGGCCGCGAACGCGCTGACGTAGAGCACGACGAGTGCCTTGCCGCGGTGTTGCGCCCAGTGCCGCACCGGGATCGCGGCGAAGAAGTCGCCCACGGTCGTGCAGAACAGCTCGCGCCCCGCCTCGGTGCGCAGGTCGGCCTTGCCGCCCGCTGGCTCGGCGCCGCGCACGTCGTTCGCAAGCGTGCTCGTGTCGTAGAACAGGCCGAGCTTCGGCGCTGGCGTGTTCGCGGCCGCGAGGCGCTCGAGCGCTTCGACCATCGGCGGCAGACCCAGCCGCGAGAACGCGAGGTTCGGCCGCTCGTAGGCGCCGGGCGCGCCCCAGTAGACGGGCAGTGCCGCGTCGATGCCGCACGACGCCATCGCGGCGAAGTTCTGCTCGTGCCAGTCGGTCGAGCGGTAGCTGACCTTCTGCGGATCGGCGAAGTGGTTGCAGTGGCCCTCGGGGCCCGGCGCGCCGGGTTCGTCGAAGTGTTCGGTCGGCCAGTGGTACCAGTAGAAGTAGTGCGTCGCGACGGTGACCTGGGGCTGGGCCGCCGGCGCCGGGGCCAGGGGGATCTGCGCGAGCGCGCAGGCCGTCGCGAGCAGGAACGCGAGCAGGAACGCGGGCAGGGAGCGCGGGGACGGCATGCAGACCTCGTTGGCGGGACGATAGCCGCGGCGCTTCGTCGTGCACTTCGGTCGGGCCGATGGCCGAGTCGCGGCGCAGCGGCGAGGGCCGGCTCAGGCCTCGGGCAGCAGGTCGCCGAGCGAAGCCGAGGTGAGCAGCCGCACGGCGAGTTCGTCGAGTTGTTCGGGCGAAGCGGAGCGGACCCGCGCCGTGGCGGATGCTGGGACCGCACCGAACTTGGCTGCGAGCAGGCGCAGCAGCAGTTCGGCCTTGCCCTCGGCCTTGCCTTCGGCCTTGCCTTCGGCCTTGCCTTCGGCCTTGCCTTCGGCCTTGCCTTCAGCCTTTCCTTCGGCCTTGCCCTCGGCCTTGCCCTCGGCCTTTCCTTCAGCCTTTCCTTCGGCCTTGCCCTCGGCCTTGCCTTCGGCCCTGCCTTGGGCCCGGAGTCGTTGTGCAGTGGAGATCATGGGATGGTCACGGTCCTTCTGGAGTATACGGGCCCC
>VGXW01000012.1 GCA_016873195.1 Planctomycetota bacterium
CCCCGGACGAGCCGAACAGGATCACGCGCAGCGGCCGCACGCTGGCGACGATCTGCCGCACGAGATCGGCGATGATCTGCTCGCGTGGTTGGTTCTGGCGTGCCATTCCTGGATTGTCGGCCCCGGCAACGGCGGGCGCAAGCCACCGCCGGCGCGCGCCAGCGGCTCTTCCCTCGCGGTGTCCGCAGTTGCCGGGGCCCTGCGTGCCCGTCGCGCCTCACCGCCGCAGCGCCGCCACCACCTGCGCCATGTCGTCGGGCATCGGCACCGAGAACCGCAACGGCGCATCGCTCAGTGGATGCACGAAGCCGAGTTCCGCCGCGTGCAGCAGGATGCGCGGGGCCGGCAGCACCGGGCCGCGGTGGTCGCGCACGTAGCCGCGTTCGCCGAGCAGCATGTGCCCCGACTCGGCGAGGTGGATGCGGATCTGGTGCGTGCGCCCCGTCTCGAGCCGGCAGCGCACGAGCGAAGCGCCCCGCAGCAGCTCGACCCGTTCGACGTGCGTGATCGCCTCCTTGCCGACCTTCTCGTTGGCGATCGAACCGCGCAGCCCGTCGCCGCGGTCGTCGGCGAGGAACGTGCGGATCGTGCCGCCGTGCACTTCGCCGTGCGCGACCGCGAGGTAGCGGCGGTGCACCGCGTGCCGCCGCAGCTGGTGCTCGAGGTGCGTGAACGCCGCCTTCGTGCGCGCGAACACGATCGCGCCGCTGGTGTCGCGGTCGAGCCGGTGCACGGTTCGCACCGGCTGGTCGAGCAGCGCCTGGAGCCGCCGGTCGAGCGTGTCCTGCTCGTCGCCCCACGGCACCGTCGGCAGCCCCGCGGGCTTGTCGACGACGATCAGGTCGCGGTCCTGGTGCAGCACGCGGCCGCGGTCGAACGGCGGCACCGCGGTGGCCGGCGGCAGGCGCGGCTGGTCCATGGCGATCGTCACCTCGGCGCCCGGCGCGAGTTCGTGGCCCGGGTCGGTGATGCGCGCGCCGCCGACCGCGACCTTGCCGCGCGCGATCAGGTCGCGCACGTCGTTCCAGCTGCAGCCGGGCCGGCCGGCCTTGAGCGCGCGGTCGAGCCGGCCGCCGGCTTCGGCGCGGAACGTGCCATCGCGGGGATCGGCGGCCATGCGCGGGTGTTACCCGATCGGGCGGGCGAGGGGAACGCTGGGCGGGCGGCGGGTCGGACCCGCCGATGCACTACTGGTCATCCTCCCGCTTCTCCGCGCGCCGCCGCGGCACGAACGGCCCGCCCACCCCATCGCGCAGCTCGTCGCACCGCGCGCGCAGCCGCGCCAGCACCGCCGCGTGCTCCGGGTCCGCGACCAGGTCGTGCGCCTCGTCGGGATCGGCGAGGTGGTCGTAGAGCTCCTCGACGACGGGCGCCTGCGCGAACCAGCGCACGTAGGTCCAGCGCTCGTCGCGCACGCCCTCGCTCTTCGGGATGCCGGGATGCTCGAGGAGGTGCTCGTAGAAGAAGTCGGTGCGCCAGGCGACGGGAGCCCGGCCATGCAGCAGCGGCACGAGGCTCTGGCCCTGCGTCGGCGGCGCCTCGCGCACGCCGGCGAGTTCGCCGATCGTCGCGGCGAGGTCGACGTTGAGCGCCATCAGGTCACTGACCGCGCCGGCCCGCAGTGCGGGCAGCCGCGGGTCGACGACGATCAGCGGCACGCGCACGGAGGGGTCGTAGAGGTACCACTTGTCGGCGAAGCCGCGTTCGCCGAGGAAGTAGCCGTTGTCCGAGGTGAACAGGATCACGGTGTTCTCGACCAGACCGCGCGAGGTGAGTTCCTGCACGATCCGGCCGATGACGGCGTCGACGTCGGCGACCATGCGGTAGTAGCCGCGGAGCATCTGCTGCCGCTTCTCGGGTTCGTCGAAGCGCCAGAGGAAGCGCTTGCGGCTCTCGGTCTCGCGCAGGAACCCGGGCAGCGCGGCGAAGAACCCGGGCGCCATCGTGCCGCGCGCGGGGAACACCGCGTCGGCGTAGAGCCCGTCGGTCGCCGCGGACCAGACGTACTGGCGCGGTTTGTCGTCCTCGGCGTGCGGCGCGTGGAAGCTGATCGACAGGCACCAGGGCGTCGCTGCGGAACAGCCGTCGAGGAAGCCGAGCGCGCGGTCGCCCGTGATGTCGGTCAGGTGGCGGAAGCTGCCGTCGGGTTGCCGCTTGGAGTAGGGCCACTGCAGCGGCACGAACTCGTCGAACATGAACTTGCGGGCCTCTGCGCTCGCGGCGACGCCGAACTTGCCGACGAAGCCCGTGCGGTAGCCGTGCCGGCGCAGCAGGGCCGGGTAGCTCGCGGCGAGGTGTTCGTCGGTGAGCGGCGGAGTGCCGAACGTGTAGCCGTGCGTGCGTTCGTAGAGGCCGGTGAAGATCGACGCGCGGCTCGCCGCGCAGATCGATGTGGTCACGAACGCGTTGCGGAAGCGCACGCCGCGCGCCGCCAGCGCGTCGATCGCCGGGGTCACGGCGATGCGGTCGCCGGCGCAGCCGAGCACGTCGTGGCGCAGGTCGTCGAGCAGCAGCAGCAGGATGTTCGGCGGCCGGGACGGCGGCTCCGGCGCCCGGGTTGGTGGCGGGGTGCTGCAGGCGAGCGCGAGTACGAGCACGAGGGCGAACGCGGCCAGCGGAGCCGAGACGGCGCGGCTCCGGGCAGCGCGCGGGACGCGGTGGACAGGCGCCATGCTGCCTGTGTACCCGCCGCCGCGGCGCGCGGAAGCTTGCGTGCGATCGCCGTCGGCCTTGTCGTAGGCCATAGTCTTCATCCGGCCGGCCGGCAGCGCCGCCTGTGCCTGGTCGACGAGCGTGGCTACGTGTTGGTGGTCGGGGGCGTCGGCGCTGGTGACCTCGAAGGCCAGGGGCACTTCGTGCCTGGTGTCGACCAGGAGGTGGAGCTCGTAGCCGAGCCACGACGCCACGTGCGTGATCGCGCCATCATCGTCACGGTGTTCCTTCTTGCCGCCAACGGGTGCTGGCAAGGTGGCTTCTGCCGAGCACTCGCTCGGCGTGGCGCACTCGGTGCGGGTGCCGAGGCGATTCGCATCGGCTGCGGCATGGGCGCCGAGGTCGGGAACTGTGGCTCCCGGCTCGGCGACCTGCTTGTCGAATATCTGCCGAATCAAGACGAGGAACTCGGGCTGGCCGAGGTTGGCGCGGAACCACGACATGCTGCAAGTCTTGGGCAGCTTGCCGGCCAGGTCGATGCCAGCGGCGTTCGCCAGAGCACGACCACCGGATGGTCATCCCGGCCGCGGTCTCCTGCCGCCGATGCCGCACCGGTGCTGGATCAGCGGACATCGCAAACGGCTCGCGCGGGGCAGGTCGAGGTGGCGCCCCGCACCGGGGTGCGGCTACGTTGGGACCCGCGGCAATGGCCCGAAGCACGTTCGGCGACAAGCTCCGGCTGCCCGCGGCTGCCGGCCTTCTCCATGACCCCGAGAGAACGCATCCTCGCCACGCTGAACCGCCAGCCGGTCGACCGCACGCCGGTGGATCTCTGGCACACGCCGGAGATCGCCGCGGCGCTGCGCGATCACTGCGGCGTCGCCGACGACTTCGCCATGTGGCAGGCCCTCGGGCTCGACAAGATCGTCTGGGACTTCATGGACTACCGGACCGACGCGGGCGAACGCGCCGGGGCGCAGTCCGGGGCGGGCGCGGAGTCCGGCGGGAATCGCACCACGTGGGGGGTGCCGCTCGAGGAGATCCAGGCGGGTGCGTCGCACTATGCCGAGTTCGGGGCGGCGCCGCTGGCCGGCTACGACACGCCTGCCTCGCTGGACGGCTACCCGTGGTGGCCGCAGGTCGGCCGCTTCGATTACGACGGCGCCGTGGCGCTCGCGCAACGCGCGTCCCGCGACTTCGCCGTCATCGGCCCGTGGGTGTCGCTGTTCGAGATCTACTGCCAGTTGCGCGGGCTCGAACAGTCGCTGCTGGACCTGATCGAGAACCCGGCCTTGGTCGAGGCGGTGCTCGACCGGGTGGAGTCCATCCAGACCGAGATGATGAAACGCTTGTTCGCGCGGGCCGGCAAGCACCTGGACCTCGTGTTCGTCAGCGACGATGTCGCCGGGCAGCAGTCGCTGCTGATGTCCCCGGCGATGTGGCGGCGGCACCTGCAGCCGCGGCTCCGGCGCTGGTGCGATCTCGTCCACGCCCACGGCCTGAAGGTGTTCTATCACAGTGACGGCGCGGCGCGCCCGCTGCTGGAGCCGATCCTGGCTTGCGGCGTCGACGTGTTGAATCCTGTCCAGCATGCCTGTCCGGGCATGGACATGGCGGAGCTGAAGAAGGAGTTCGGCGCGCGCGTGATCTTCCACGGCGGCGTGGACAATCAGAGCGTGCTGCCGCGCGGCAGCGCCGACGACGTGCGACGCGAGACGCGCAACTGCCTGGCGACGCTCGGCGCGGGGCGCGCGGGGTTCATCTGTTGTTCCTGCCACAACGTCCAGGCCGGCACGCCAGTGGAGAACGTTCTCGCCATGATCGAGACCGTGCACGGGTCCTCGACCCGGGGATGACAGGAACGGGTTTTCGGCGCCGATGACGCGGCGCGTGGCGAGGGGATCGTGCCGGGTCAGCCCCGACATGGCCTACGCGCCGTTCGTCTTCTGGTTCTGGGACGAGCCGCTGCAGCCGCAGAAGACGGCCGAGTGACGCAGTGCTGGCGGCGGCCTCGCCGCGGTGCTGCGCTTGCTGGCGATCGATCTCGCGGACCGAGCGGGCTGGCCGGTCGAAGCCGTGAGTGTTGCCCTGGGCTGCCTGGCCAGAGACCATCTGCCGCGATGCCCCGAGGACCCGCTACCCGCAGCACTCGTGGAGGAACCAGCGTGGATGCCCTGCTCGAACGCTTCTGCCGTTACGTGAAGATCGACACGCGCGCCCGCGACGACGTGAAGGACTACCCGAGCTCGCCGGGCCAGAAGGAGCTGGGCGCGCTGCTCGCGCAGGAACTGCTCGAGCTGGGCGTCGCCGACGCGCGCGCGCACGGTGACGGCATCGTCACCGCGACGCTGCCGGGCACGGTCCGCAGCGCGCCGGCGATCGCGTGGCTCGCGCACCTCGACACTTCGCCGGAGGCGAGCGGCACCGACGTGAAGCCGATCGTGCACGCGAACTACCGCGGCGGCGACATCGTTCTGCCGGGCGACAAGCAGCAGGTGATCCGCGTCGCGGAGTCGCCCGAGCTCGCGCGCCTCGCCGGCAAGACGATCGTCACCAGCGACGGCACCACGCTGCTCGGCGCCGACGACAAAGCGGGCGTCGCCGCGATCATGACCGCCGTCGACGAACTCGCGCGCGCCCGCGTGCCGCACGGCCCGATCCGCATCGTCTTCTCGTGCGACGAGGAGGTCGGCCGCGGCTGCGAGAAGCTCGACCCGGAGCGGATCGGCGCGGTCGCCGCCTACACGCTCGACGGCGAGGACGAGGGGCTCATCGAGAACGAGACCTTCTCGGCCGACCTCGCGACGGTCACCATCACCGGCTACAACATCCACCCGGGGCTGGCGACCGGGAAGATGGTCAATGCCATCCGCCTCGCCGGGCAGTTCCTCGAGCGCATGCCGTGGCAGACGAAGGCGCCGGAGACGACCGCCGACCGGCAGGGTTTCCTGCACCCCTACACGATCGAGGGCGGCGTCGGGGAGGCGAAGATCAAGGTCCTGCTGCGCAGCTTCGAGGCGCCGGAGCTCAAGCAGCAGGCGGCCGTGCTGAAGCGGATCGGGCAGACCCTCGAGGCCGAGTTCCCGCGCGCGAAGGTCGCCGTCGCGGTCAAACGCCAGTACCGCAACATGCTCGAACACCTCGGCAAGGAGCCCCGCGCCGTCGACCTCGCGGTCGCGGCGATGAAGGCGGCGGGCCTCGCGCCCACGTTCAAGTCGATCCGCGGCGGCACCGACGGCTCGCGCCTCAGCGAGATGGGGCTGCCGACGCCGAACCTGTCGGTCGGCATGCACAACTTCCATTCGAAGCTCGAGTTCGCCTGCCTCGAGCAGATGCAGTCGGCAGTGCGCGTGCTCGTCGAGCTCGCGCGCCTCTGGGGCAAGCAGAAGAGGTGAAACCATGACCGACACGCAACCGACCACCCTGCCCGAGAACGCCTACCGCGAACTGAAGCCCGGCGAGACCTACACGCCGATGGTGCCGCCTGGGACCGACGCGCCGGAGCTGACGCTGCGGTCGATCCTGTTCGGCATCCTGATGAACGTGCTGTGGTCGGCCGCGGCGACCTACGTCGCGCTGAAGGTCGGCCAGGGCATCGAGACGGCGATCCCGATCTCGATCCTCGCCGTCGGCCTGTCGGGCCTGCTGCTGCGCCTGGGCCGGCGCCGCAGCACGATCCTCGAGAACATCAACGTGCTCGCGATCTCGACGACCTCGGGCATGGTCGCCGGCGGCACCGTGTTCACGATGCCGGCGATCTACATCCTGAAGCTGCACGAGGGCCTGAACCTCAGCGGCTGGATGGTGTTCCTGCACATCTTCCTGGTGCCGCTGTTCGGCGCCGTGTTCGGCGTGCTCTTCCTGGTGCCGTTCCGCCGCTACTTCGTCAAGGAGATGCACGGCAAGCTGCCGTTCCCCGAAGCGACGGCGACGAACGAGATCCTCGTGACGGGCCAGGGCGGCACCGGCGGGGCCGTGACGCTGCTGGTGTCGACCGCGCTGTCGGCCGTCTACACGTTCTGCACCGCCGGGCTCCGGCTGTGGACCGAGGTCTTCACGACCGGGATCGTCGAACTGCCGGGCAAGGTCGCGCGCGAGGTGATCGCCTCCTCCGGCTGGTTCGTCACGAAGCTGCACGAGCTCAAGGCGGTCGTCTCGATCGGCACCGGCGCCGAACTCTGCGGGCTCGGCTTCATCATCGGCGTGCGTTACGCGTCGATCATCATGGCCGGCTCGATCCTGTCGTTCCTGGTGATCGTGCCGCTGCTCGGGCCGCTGCCGCTCGAGGCGCTGCGGGCGATCAATCCGTCGGCGGCGGGCACCTCGGCCGACGCGATCTTCCGGGCCGTGCCGCGCAACATCGGCATCGGCTGCATCTTCACGGCCGGCATCCTGTCGATCCTGAAGATGAGCCCGGTGATCGCGACGGCGCTGCGCGAGGCGCTCGGCAGCCTGTTCCGGCGCTCGGGCACTGCCGCCGCGCCGGACCGCACGGACCAGGACGTGGGCTATCCGGCGCTCGTGTTGCTCGGCCTCGTCACGCTGGTCGTCATGGCGGTCTACTTCCGGACCTGCGTGCTCGCCGGCACCGACAACCCGAACACGCTGACGGCCGTCGCGGTCGTGCTCGCGCCGGCCGTCGCGTTCGTGTTCATCACCGTGTCCGCGTGGGCGATCGCGACGATCTCGGTGACGCCGATCTCGGGCATGACGGTGACGACGATCATCGTGACCGCGGTCGTGCTCGTGCAGGCGGGGCTGACCAAGGGCCCGGTCGGCCAGCTCGCGGTGCTGCTCGTCGGCGGCGTCGTCGCCACCTCGCTGTCGGTCGCGGGCACGCTGGTGACCGAGTTCAAGCTCGGCTACTGGGCGGGCTCGAGCCCGCGCCGCATCCAATGGAGCTGCCTGTGCGCGTGCGCGCTGGCCGCGGCCGTCGTCGCCGGCACGGTGATGCTGCTCGGACACTCGCCGGGCTTCGACCCGCAGGCCAACAAGGAGGCGCTGAACGCGCCGCAGGCGAACATGATGGCGAGCGCGCTGCAGAGTTTCCTCGGCACGGGCAACGTGCCGTGGATCCCCTACGGGGTTGGCGTGATGGTCGCGCTCTTGCTGCAGCTCGTCGGCGTGTCGCCGCTCGCGTTCGGCCTGGGCATGTACTTGCCGATGCAGATGAACGCGCCGATCCTGCTCGGCGCGCTGGTCGCCTCGGCGCTGAAGATCGGCACGCGCGACGAGGGCACCGTGCGTGCGCGCACGACGCACGGCACGATCATCGCGTCGGGCCTGATCGCCGGCGCGGCGATCGTCGGCGTGATCCTGAACGGGCTGAAGTCGCTGTCCGGCGTCAAGGACTTCATGCGCGAGAACCTCGAGGTGCCGGAGCGGCTCGTCGCGGGCGGCGCCGATGCCGAGGCGGTCGGGCGGTCGCTGAACTGGTACGGGTTGCTGGCGTTCGTGGCGCTCTGTCTGGTGCTCTACGGCTGGGCGCGGCGCGCGAAGAAAAAGGCGTGAGCCGGGGCGGGGCGTGCGCGCGGCCGCGAGCATCTCCCGGCAGGGCTACAGGATCGCGAAGACCTGTGCCCAGTGGCCCCACGGTGGGAGCACGGCTGCGGGGTCGGGAGGTGCACTGCGCTGGTCGGACGGGGACCCGGTGTTCACTCGTTCGTCCGCGAGCCGAGCCCGCGCCGGGCGACCGGTCGGGACCACGGGCGCTTGCCCTTCGCCGCCTGTGTCTTACACTCGTAGGACATGGCTTCCACCCTGACCATCCGCACGGACGATGCCCTCCGCGCCGCGCTCGACGAACGCGCGCAGGCCGAGGACAAGACCGTGTCGGAGCTCGTTCGCGAGATCCTCGATGCCGCCCTCTCTCGACGCTCGTTCGGAGAGCGCGTCGACCACCTCCGCGGCCGCCTGCAGCTGCGCCGCAGCGGGCTCTCCGCCTGGCCCCGGCAGGTGCGGGAGCGGAACTGGCGACCGTGAGGACCTGGCTGATCGACACGGGGCCCATCGTCGCCTTCCTCGACGCGCGGGATCCCGCCCACGGCGAGATCGTTCGACGCTGGTCAGGCCTGATCGGGACCTGTGCAACGACCAGCGCCGTGATCACCGAAGCCATGCACCTGCTGGCCGCGGACCCCGGCGGACCATCGGCGCTCGCCGAACTCGTCTCGCTCGGGAACTTCCGCGTGTTCGATCTCTGCCAACCGGCCGACCTGACCGCGGCCGCGCGGCTCATGGAGAAGTACGCCGACACTCCCATGGACTTCGCAGATGCCACTCTCGTTCTGCTCGCCGAGGCGCTCGGTGTGCGCGACATCCTGACCCTGGATCGGCGCGGATTCACCACCTACCGCACGGGGAGGCGCGAGGCGTTCCACCTGCTGCTCGGCGCATGACGTACGGCGCATCGCGGGACTGCCCTGCGGATCGACCCACGAGGGCCGCCGTACCAGCCGCCGACCTTGTTGAACCGGTCGGGCGTGAAGCCCGGGATGTGCGCGTGGGCGAACTCGCGCAGGCCGTGCTCCCAGAGGTAGAAGCCGAGGAAGTAGCCGGCGACGCCGCCCAGCACCGAGGCCAGCGAGGCCCAGAACGCATGGCGCCGGCGGCGCTCGCGGCGGCCGAGTGGGTGGGCCGCCCTGGCTACTCCACCAGCGACGGGAACACCTCGCGCACGCGCGCGAAGTGCTGCGCCGCGTCGGCCGGCGCGTTGCCCTTGCCGGCCAGCACCGTCAGCAGCGAGTAGAGATCCTGGCCGGTCACGGTGTAGGTCGCTTGCGGATCGTCCTGCAGCTGCCGCGCCAGCCGGCGCTGCGCCGCCTTCGGGGTCAGCACGCAGCGCTTCGCCGCGGCGGGCCGGTCCTCCAGTTCGCGCAGCGCGTCGTCGACGACGCGGAGCTCCTGGCCGGTCGGCGCCGCGAGCACGCGGCGGCCGATCTGCCGGGCCTTCGCCCACGACAGCTTGCCGGCGTGCAGTCTGGCGCGCACCCGCGGATCCATGCGGGGCACGTAGCGCAGGATCTCCTCGACCCAGGTCTCGTTCTTGCCGAGGAACGCGGCGATCCGTGCGACCGACCAGTCGGCGTTGTTCAGGAACAGGATCGTGTCGAAGTAGTCGCTGATCCTGGCGTCGAGGCGGTCGGCGTTGAGCTTGAGGTTCAGCGCGCGCATCTCCTCGAGGTCGCCGGTGACGACGCGCACGTCGATCCGGTCGTAGTAGCCCGCGTGCTCGGCGCGGATCCGCTGGATCGCCTCGAGGCGGTGGAAGCCGCCCACCAGGTAGTACTCGCGGTGCTGCCGCTCCCAGACGACCAGCGGCTCCAGCAGGCCGTTCTCCAGGATGTCCTGCTGGAAGTGGGCGACCTTGCTCTCGCAGAGCTCGCGGTGGTTGGTGAGCAGCGGGTGCCGGCGCACCTGCTCGATCGGGACGTAGTCGTAACGTCTGGTCGTGACCATGGCGGATCGCGCCGCTCCGGACCGGTCGGCGGGCCGCGGCGCCGCTCGGCGCAGCTTCCCTGCGCGCGGCCGTCGTTTCCAGGCCGGGGCGAGGGAACCGCGGCGTGCACCGATCCAGGGGGAAGGCTCAGCCTGTTCCCGCCGTCCGCGACGGGCGTCGTGGACACGTCAATCCCGCGCGAGCCCGAAGTGCCGCAGCGCGATCCAGGCGTAGAGCTCGACGCCCGCGAACACGTTCTCCAGCGCGACGTACTCGTCGACGCGGTGCGCGCACTCGGGGTGGCCCGGCCCGACCTTGTTCACCGTCGGGATGCCCTGCTTGCCGAAGAAGACGGCGTCGTTGCCGGCCGGCGTGTACTGGAACCGCGCGTGCGGCCGGCCGAGGTCCTCGCGCAGCGCGCGCAGCACGGTCTGCGCGAGCGGATGGCCCTGGTCGAGTTTGTGGCCCTCGCGCGGGTAGAGCTCCTCGACCGTGATCGCGTAGCCCGGCTCCTCGTGCGCGCGCAGGCACTCGCCGAGTTCGCTGCGGAAGCGGCGCAGGTCGTCGGCGTACAGGAGCGGCGTCGGCCGGCAGTCGACCACCGCCTCGGCGACCTCGGGGATCACGTTGGTGCGGTCGCGGTCGCCGGCGCGGAACGCGGTGGTGGTCAGCGTCGTGTGGCCGAAGTCCGGGTCGGCATAGCGCTCCTTCCAGCGCGACTCGAGCGCGCCGAGCGCGTCGAGGATCGCGCGCAGCTTGCCGATCGGGTTGCGCGACAGGTGCGGGCGGCTGCCGTGCCCGCCGAGCCCCACGACGCGCACGACGAGGAAGGTGCTGCCGCGATTGCCGAGGCAGACCTCGTCGAGCCCGGTCGGCTCGGTGACGACGCAGGCGGTGCGGGCGAAGTCGAGGAAGCGCTCGCGCTCGGCCCATTCGAGGAACCCTGCGGTGCCGTCGCCGGTCGTCTCCTCCTCGATCGTGAACGCGGTCACCAGTCGCCCGGGCAGCGCCACGTCGCGCAGCAACAGCGACGCGAAGTAGGCGGCGACCGTCGACGCGTGCATGTCGCTGGTGCCGAGCCCGTAGAGCCTGCCGCCGGCCACGGTCGGCGTGAACGGCCCGTAGGTCCACGCGCCCCCGTTCGGCGGGACCGTGTCGACGTGGCCCGACAGCACGAGCGCCGGCTCGCCGCGGCCGACGACGGAGATCACGTTGTGCCGGCCCTTGCACGGCTGCAGGATCGCCGCGATGCCGCGCGCGCGCAGCCATTCGGCGAGGTGGTGCGCGATCGGTCCCTCGTTGCCGGTGACGCTGTCGATCGCGACCATCTCCGTCAGCAACCGCACGATCTCGTCGCGACGGTCGTGCACCCAGCGGCGGACGTCCTCGGGCCTCATGCGGGTTCTCCGGGTCGCAGGATCATGCCGATGCAGTGGCAATGGCCGGGGTGGGTGCACAGCTCGGAGTGATTGCGGCACGACTCGCAGCCGCGCCAGAACTCGGGATCCGTCGTCAGCTGGTCGAGCGGCACGCGCACGAAGCCGAGCGCGTGGTTCATTGCCTGCACCAGCGGCGAACTGGAGAGGCTCATCAGCACGGCGTCGGGGTGGCGTTCGCGCGAGCTGGCCACCAGCGCCAGCTTGAGCCGGCTGCCCAGCGCGATGCCGCGCCGATCGGCGCGCACGACGAGCCCCGAGTGCGACACGAAGCGGCCGCCCTGCCACAGGGACCAGAAGCCGAAGCCGACCAACTCGTCGCCGTCGAGCGCGAGCACGGCCTGGCCGGCCTGGATCTTCGCGCGCAGCAGTTCGGGCGGCCGGCGCGCGACGTCGTGGTTGCGCGCGGCGGCGGCGATCAGCGCCGCCGCGGCGTCGGCGAAGCCGGCGTCGGCCTCGGTCGCGACGCGCACGACGACCTCGCTTTCGTCCACCCCGATCACCTCACGCGGCCGCCGAGGGCCGCGAAGACCGCGGCCGCGGTCCAGACGCGGTTCTCGGCCTCGTCGACGACCACCCCCCGTCGCGAGTCCAGCACGCCGTCGGCCACGACGACGTTGCGCCGCACCGGCAGGCAGTGCATGAAGATCGCGTCGTCGGTGCGCGCCATCTTGGCCTCGTCGACGATCCAGTCCGCGCGCAGCGGCTGCTTCCTGCGGACCTCTTCGTCGAAGCGGCCGTAGTAGTCGAGCGAACCCCAGGCCTTCGCGCAGACGACCTTCGCGCCGCGGTAGGCCGCGGCGATGTCGTCGGTCTCGCGGACCGAACCGCCGCGCGACTCGGCGCGCGCGCGCGCCGCGGCCAGCACCGCGGGCTCGAGGCTCCAGCCCTCGGGGCGCAGCACGGTCACGTCCATGCCGAGGTCGGCGGCCGACAGCAGCTGCGAGTGCGGCGTCGCGACCGGCAGCGACTTCGGGTGCCAGGCCCACGTCAGCACGTACTTGGTGCCCCGCGGCTCGGGGAACCGTTCGCGCATGGTCGCCATGTCCGCCAGCCCCTGCATCGGGTGGAAGCGGTTGGACTCGAGGTTGATCACCGGCACCTCGCTGAACTCCGCGAGCCGGTGCATGAAGAAGTCGCGCGCGAGCTCCGGATAGCTGCCGGTGACCGTTGCCTTGTCGTTGCCGACCGTGATCAGCTCGCACTTGCGGATGCCGATGAAGTTCGCCATGCGCGACAGCACCGGCGCCAGCTCGCGCACGTGCTCCTGCGTGTTGCCGTCCATCACGACGCCCTCGCCGGCTTCGAAGTTCCACGTGTCCTTGCCCGGCTGGATCGTGATCGCGGAGCCGCCGTAGCGCACCATCGCGGCCTCGCACGACACGCGCGTGCGCACCGAGGGGTTGAAGAACAGCAGCACGCTGACCATGCGCTCGAGCGCGGCGCTGCGGCGAGAGCGCTTCAGGTCGAGCGCGAGGTCGACGAGGCCGGTGACCTCGTCGACGCTGAAGTCCAGGGTGCTGAGGAAGTGGCGTCCTTGCAGTCCGGTCATGCGAGGCTCGGGGCGGTCGAGGACGGCGCGCGCGGCGCCGTCGGCGCGGCAAGCCTAGCGACGAGGGTGTGCACGCAGAAGGCACTGCTCGGACACGAGCCGAGCGCCGCGTGCGGCGGGCCGGCGTCGTCGCCGCAACGCGCGCCCCCGGCAGTTCCACAGGCGGATCCGCCGGAGGACAGCGGGGGCCTTGCGTCGAAGTGCGTAGCCCTGGAGGCCGCGCGGGAGGTCCGGAGATCGCAGGTCGTGGCGGTGCGTCGCGCCTGCGGCCGGCGCGATTCAGAGGACGACGGGCGGGTTGTCAGTTCGTGCGAACCAAACTAGGTTGGCTCCCTCGTCGAACCTCGCCCCGTCACCCGGAGCCCATCCCATGCGCCTCGCCACTCCCTGCCTGTCGGTGACCCTTGTGTTTGCCACCACGGCGCCGTCGCAGACCGCGATCGTCGTGCCCGATGGTCTCGCGACCGTGCCCGGCAACGCCAACAACTCCTTCCCCTGGTCGCGCAATGCGAGCAGCATGCGCATCCAGTTCATCTACGACGACTCCCACTTCACCGCGCAGGGCATGACGGGACCTGCCCTGATCACGCAGCTGCGCTGGCGGCCCTACTCGCCGACGACAACCCCGGGAACCTGGGCGGGCGGTTCGTGGCCGAACGTGCGCATCGACCTGGCCACCGCCGCGACGAGCTGGTCGGCGCCCAGCGCCACGTTCGCCAACAACCTCGGCGCGGACGCGATCACCGTGCACCAGGGCCCGGTGGTCGTGATCGGCGGCACCGTGCAACCGAACACGGTCGGCCCGTGGTACATCGGCATCCCGCTGGCCACGCCGTTCGTCTACAATCCGGCCACGGGCGACGACCTGCTGGTCGACATCCATCTGGACGGCACCGGCTGGACCGGCACGTCGCGCGCCGCCGACCACCAATGGACCGGCTCGATGGCGGCCCGCATCTACAACACGTCGGGCCTGACCGCGACCACCGGCTCGGTGGGGACCTCCTATGGCGCCGTCATGGAGGTCACGCACCAGCCGGCGGTCGGCGTGTTCTCCCGCTTCTCGGCGACGCCGCGCACGGGCCCCTCGCCGCTGCAGGTGCAGTTCGCGGACGCCAGCTTCACTTCCGATCCGAACGGCATCCTGGCCTGGGCCTGGGACGTCGACGGCGACAACGTCGTCGACTACACGGTGCAGAACCCGTCGCACACCTACACCAACTGCGGCACCTACTCCGTGTCGCTGACGGTGATCGCCGCCAACGGCACGAACACGCTGGCCGTGTCGAACTTCATCGTCACCGACACGGTGACACCGTCGTTCGCCTGGAGCAATCTCGGCGCCAACGTCATCCAGTACACCGACACCTCGGCGCCGGTGCCGACGTCCTGGGACTGGGACCTCGACGGCGACGGCATCACCGACTCGACGGCGCAGCACCCGGTCTGGGCCTACGCGCAGACCCAGTGCGTCGGCGCGAACGTCCGGCTCGCCGTGAGTCGCCTGTGCCGCGGCCCCTTCACGACCTCGCAGCAGGTGGTCCTGGCGCCGAGTTCGGTCGCCTACATGACCGGCAGCACCAGCACCAGCAGCTCGAGCTGGATCGGCGGCCTGTTCGACGTTTCGGTGACCCATCCGGGCGGCATCAGCGTCTGCGGCGTGACGGTGCGGCCTGGCGGCCTCGTCGCCCCGATGAACGTCGCGGTCTACGTCGCGCCGGACACCTACGTCGGCAAGGACACCAACGCATCGCTGTGGCGCCTCGTCGCCACCGCCACGGCGCTGCCGGCGGCGGCACCGGGCTCGATCGCGCTGAACCCGCCGTTCTACCTGCCGGCCGGCAACTTCGGCATGGCGGTCTACATCGGCCAGCCGGGCGGCGTCAGCACCAGCATGACCCACAACAGCGTGCCGACCACCGGCCATCCGGGCCCGATCAGCACCCCGGACGTGATCCTGTTCCCCAACCCGGCCGCCGCGCCGGGCATGATCCGCACCGGCCTGTTCGGCGGCGGCACGCTCAACCCGCGCATCTGGAACGGCACGCTGCACTACTCGGCGTGCGGCACGGGCGGCGACCCGGGCTTCGGGTTCTTCGGCGCCGGCTGCGCCGGCTCGCTGGGCATCACGAACCTGCGGCACGCCGGCCGTCCGCGGATCGGCAGCACGTTGACCGTGAACTACGACAACCTGCCGCTGGCGGCGGCCATCATCTTCATGGGCTTCAGCAACACGAACTCGCTGTTCGGCCCGCTGCCGCTCGACCTCGGCGTGTACGGCGCGCCGGGCTGCAGTGCCCGCGTCAGCACCGACGCGACGCTGTTCCTGCTCGGCGCCGGCAATGCCGCCGCGTGGAACTTCGGCATCCCGAACGTCGCGAACCTCGTCGGCGTGCTGATGTACCACCAGGCCCTCGTGCTCGATCCGGGCTTCAACACGTTCGGCGCGGTGATGTCGGACGCGGCGGGCCTGATCATCGGCAGCTGAGATTGCCACCGCCGCCGGGCGGCGACGATGGGCGTCACTCCCGAGTCGAGTGGAAACGCGGCTCGTCCCCATCCAGCAATCGTCGCGATGCGCCCCTCGTCGCCAGACCCGGCGCCCCCTGCGCGAACGGTCGGCTGCCGCGGCGCTGCGCCCGTTCGGCCGGGTCTGTGGCGAGGTCGTGCTGCGCGGCGCGGTCGGCCCGGGGACCGGCGTGGGCCCCAGCGCTCCGGTGGCTTTTCCCGCCGCGGCGTGGACCGCCCGCGGGGTCCAGCTACTGTCCTTCCGGGTTTCCACCTGCGCAGCAGGCGCAGCGTCGGGAGGACCCGCACCCGCGAGGCCCGGAGGTCGAGGACATGACGACTGCGCACCAGCGACGGATGCTCTTCGAGTTGGCGGACTCGCTGCTGGAGTTCACGGATCTCGGTCGCTCGGGCTACCGAGGTGCCGCGGCGCGCCTGCGGCAGGACAAGATCCTCGCCCGAGCCGAGGCGGACCTCGGCGAACTGCCGCCCGCGGCGCGCCGGGCGATCGAGGACTGTGTGGATCCGGCGGCGGCGACCATGCTCGACAGGTCCATCGCGGGACTGGGCGCTGCCAGTGGCGAGGAGACGCAGGCCGGGCTGCGCGCGGTGCTCACGGCGCTGGCGGCTCGTCTGCTCGCCGCCGACCGCCGCGAGCAGGCCCAGCGCGCGCAGACCGCTTTGGCGTCGCTGCACGGGGCTCGCCCGGTGCCCGCGCCGCGCGCGAGCCGGGATCCGCAGGCCGGGAAGCCGCCGCGGCGTGCCGCCCCGACGAGGAAGCCGGGCCGCGCGACCGTTTCGGGTGGTGAACCTGGCCAGTCCTCCCAGGAGGCTGGGGCGTAGCCTTGGCCGCGGCCCCTCCGGGCGGCGGCCCGTCTGGGCGCGGCACCATGACCGTCAGCTCCCGCACCTTCGGGTGGATCTGGACGACCTGCTCGAGCTTCAGGTGCTTCGACCCCTGGTACTCGCGGCCGTCGGCGAGACAGGCGACGCCGGCGACGTGGCGCAGTCGCAGCAGCACGCCGCGCGCCTCCGGCGCGATCTCGATCTCGCGGAAGGTGCCCAGCGGGTCCTTCCACAGCGCGATCGTGCGCGACGGCGGGTGGCCGTCGGCGTGGCTGCGCCGCACCATGCCGAGCGACGTCAAGGTCAGCACCGACGAACCCGGATCGTCTGCGAGCACGCACGCGTAGTGACCCGGCCACCGGCTCTTCAACTGTGGTCCGTCCAGCAGCAGCGCCAGCACGAGCGAGGGGGCCAGCGTCCGCAGCAGGTCGCCGATCGGCTCCTGCCGGGCGAGGTCCTCGCAGATCAGGGGTGCGATCACGAGGCTGTTGGGCGCCGCTCCGATCTCCAACACGAACTGGCGGCGGCGGCTGATGTCGATGCGCTCCCACCACGTGCGCCGCTGGCTCAGCGCCGAACCGAGCTGGTACTGCGCGATCTGCGAGGCGTCGAGGTACCAGCGGTGGTGCTTGCACTGCTGTCCCCAGCCGATGCCCGGCGAGGAATCACTGGCGTCGTCGTCGTGGGGAAAGCAGCTGAAGGCCGCGAGGTTCCGGTCGTGGCCTTCCGGGGACGACCCGGGCGCCTGCACGCCGGCGACGATCAGGGTAACCCCGTGGGCACCGGCAACCTCCCGCAGGATCCGCACCTGAGATTCGGCGACCGCCAGCTCCGGTAGCACGACGATCTCGACCGGGTCGCCGTCCGCCTGCGCCGCGTCCAGCAACTCGTCGAGCGATTCTCGCAGTCCGTCGTCGCCGAGGCGCGCCTTCGGCTCATAGCTGAAGTAGCCGAAGCGGCCGGGGTTCATGGCTGGTCGATCTCCGTGCGGCACGGCGCGGAAGTCGGAGGCCGCCACCGTCTCCGGCCAGGGCAGGAGCAGGATGTTGACGCGTTCGCCCACCGGCTGATTCGTGACCGGCAGCCGGCGCCAATCGACTTCGACGAGCGGATTGCAGACCGCCAGGTGACGCGAAAGGCTCCTCACCGTCACGCCGGTGGTTCGCGACACGGACTTCGGCAGCACGCGGCAGTTCGCGGCGGGGATGCGCGCAAGAGTAGCTGCTTTCAGCATCAGTCCGTGGTAGCGCTCCACGACGTGGATCGCGGGCGAAGGCGAATCGCCTGCGATCCGGCAGGCGGGGGCGTCGAGGTAGGCGCCGGCCTCGTCTGCCACGGCATTGAGCGTCGCGATCACGGAGAGGTCGTCCCAGTGCTCGACCTTGCCGAGTTCCAGCACCTCGAGATCGCGGAGCTTGGCGAAGTGCTCGATCAGTTCGTCCAGCCGTGGCGGCAGCCTGCCCGTCTTGCGGAGGTCGAAGGCGGCAAGATCCCGGAGCGACGTGTTCTCCGCGTCCAGCAGCGTACCGATCTCGCGCAGCCACTCCGCGGCCAACGTGCGGATGCCTGCGGCCCAGTCGCCGGTCGGTGGCCAGCGCTTCGTCGGCGGCACGGACACCAGCAGGCGGTATGCGTCCGAGGCGCGCAGGATGGACGTCGTCAGCGCGAACAGGTCGGGTGGCCACGACGCGAACCAGTACTCGTCGACACCGGCGCGGAGCCGCTCCCGCGCTTCACGGATGCTCAGGGTCACTGGCGCTTTCCTTCGCGCCGGGGCACGGCGCATCGGGTTCTCGCTCGCTCGCGAGGATGCGGACCGGGGCTGTGCCAGTCAAGCGAGGAGTCGCTACTCGCGCGCGCCGAGCGGGGAACGGCTGCAACTGCTGCGGGCGGTCGCTTGGCCCGTCCGCGCGGCGACCATCGCTCGGCGCGAGGTCGGGCGACTATCGTCTGGGCATGCTCGGCCGCTCCCTGCTCGTCGTCGCATCGCTCCTCCCCGCGCTCCAACCCGCGCCCGCGCAGCAACCCTTCGACTTCGCGGCTGCCTCGCGCGACGTGCCCAGACCACGCGAACTCTGGCCGATCGTGCGGCAGCACCGCGTGCCGCTCGGGTTCGAGGTCCGGTCGGACGAGACCGTGCCGAGCGACACCGACCCGCGGCTCGAGCTGCGCAAGGTCCGCGCGCACTTCTGGAGCCAGGAACTCGAAGGCAAGAGGTGGGGCCACGAGTGCGTGATCTTCACGCCGGCCGGCGCGGCCGCCGCCGCCAACGCGGCCGGCGCGCGCCGCGGCAAGGTCGTCGTGATCGGCTCGCCGGGCGGCAGCGCCTTCCCCGTGCACGTCGACAAGTACGCCGAACCGATCGCCGCGCGCACCGGCTATCCGACGATGGTGCTCGTCAATCCCGGCACCTACCCCGACGGCAGCGACATCGAGGCCGACATCGGGGTGCTCGACCGGCTGCGCAAGGCGACCGGCGCGAACCACTACAACATGAACTGCCAGCTCGCGGTCGTCTACGTGCAGGCGATGGACGCGCTGCAGCAGTTCCTCGGCCTCGACGAACTGCACGCGGTCGTCGGCGGGCACAGCAAACGCGGGCGCAGCGCGACGGTCGCCGCGGCGTTCGACCCGCGCGTCGCGAGCGCCGTGATCATGGGCAACGAGGGCGTCCACCGCACCGACACGGTCGAGTGGCATCTGTCGTTCCACCACGCCTTCTTCCAGGACCAGGTCCCGGACCTGCCCGTCTTCTACCTCGGCGCGACCAACGAGGACGGCTACCGGATGTTCAACGTCAACATCCTGCAGGAACGGCTGCGGCGCCCGATGACGATCGAGCTGATCCCGAACTACTGCCACTCGAACTACAGCGAGATCCAGTTCATGGACTTCCTGATGTGGGTCGCGCACGTGTTCGACGGCCGGCCGCTGACGCGCATCGTCGGCGTCGCGCACGAACGGCTCGCCGACCGGTCACTGTTCCGCGCGCGGCTCGAGGGCGAGGCCAAGGTGCAGGTCGTGAAGGCCTGGTACGTCTACAGCGACGATCCGGCGTGGCGCGACCTGATGTGGTACCACCTGATCATGGACCGGGTCGGCGACCACTACGAGGCCGTGCTGCCGGGCAAGATCCCCGACGCCTTCCTGATCGAGGTCGGCGACACGGCGCTCGGCTACCCGGGCTACGTGTCGAGCCTGCCGCAGAAGCTGACCGACGCAGAGGTGGTCGAGCGCAGGTCGCGCGGTTCGCGGCCGCGGCTCTGGGAGCCGCCCGCGCGCAAGTGATCCGTGCGCCGGCGGCGCGGCCGGCCGACAATCGGGGCATGGCACGCACCTCGCCCGGTCCGTTCTCGCTGCTCGCCGCCGCCTGTCTCGGCGCCGCCGCCGCGATCCCCGCGCAGGACCTTGCCGACATCACGCGGCCTATCGACGCGCGGCGCATGCGCGCGTCCAGCGGCCTGTTCGACCCCGAGTCGAACGACGACGCGCTGCGCATCGCGCCCGGCGAGACCGCGACGCTCGCCGAACTGCGCGGGCCCGGCGAGATCCGCCACATGTGGTTCACGATCGGCGCCGAACACCGCCGCTATCCGCGCTCGCTCGTGCTGCGCATCCATTGGGACGGCGCCGAGGTGCCGTCGGTCGAGACGCCGATCGGCGACTTCTTCGCCGCCGGCAACGGCATGCGCGCGACGGTCAGTTCGCTGCCGATCGAGGTCACGAGCTACGGCCGCGCGATGAACTCCTACTGGCGCATGCCGTTCGGCAAGAGCGCCAGGATCACGATCACGAACGAGTCCAGCGGCCGCGTCAGCTCGTGTTACTACTACATCGACTGGCTGCAGCAGGACCGCGCGCCGGCCGACCTGATGTACTTCCACGCGCGCTACCGGCAGGAGTTCCCGGTGCCCGAGTTCACGCCCTACGTGGTCGCCGACCTGCGCGGCCGCGGCCACTACGTGGGCACCGTGCTGTCGATCCAGAGCTGCAACGGCGAGTGGCTCGGCGAATCCGACGACCGCTTCTACATCGACGGCGAAGCGACGCCGTCGCTGGTCGGCACCGGCATGGAGGACTACCTGACCGACGCCTGGAACCTGCGCCTGTTCAGCAATCTGCGCGCCGGCGTGACGATCTACGAGCCGAAGGCGATGGACCAGCGCATGACCGCCTACCACTGGCACATCGCCGCGCCGATCACGTTCCGCGAGTCGCTGCGCCTGGAGATCGAGCGGCGCAGCTTCATGACGATGAAGGACCCGGCGAGCGGCGAGTCGAAGACCTTCGACTTCAAGTACCGGCCCGATCTGCTGTCCTCGGTCGCGTTCTGGTACGCGACCGCGCCGGCACCGCGCTTCTGGGACTTCCCGCCGGTCGAGGCGCGGCTGAATCCGGAGGTGATGGTGGAGACGACGCAGATGGTCGAACGCATCCGCCGCGCCGACGGCGTGGTGGTGGAGGCGCGCAGCAACCGCGCGATGGGCGCGACCAGCGGCCCGTCGCGCAAGAAGATGACCTTCGTCGGCAACCGCGGGCCCGGCGGCTGGATCGAGGTGCCGTTCACTTTGCCCGAGGGTGGGGTCTGGTCGATCTCGGTGTTCCAGTCGCTGTTCTGGCACTACGGCATGTGGCGCGTCTCGCTGCGCGGCCCGGGCATCGACGAGGTGCTCGACGGCGCGATGGACTTCTTCGTCGACCGCCACCACAACCGCGGCGACCAACCCGAGAACTTCCTCTACGGCACGTGGTTCGACAACAAGTGCGGCGTGCGCCGGCTCGCCGCGGGCGACTACGTGATGCGCTTCGAGTGCGTGGGCGCCAATCCGCTGTCGCGCCGCCGCGGCACCACGGAGCCGGGCTACGACATGGCCCTCGACGGCATCTCGCTGCGGCGGCTGCCGTGGCAGGGGGACATGTGGGAGTGGCTGCAGGGCTACCTGGCCCGCGAACAGGCGCGCGAGTCGGCGATGGTGGCGGAGGCCAGACGTTTCGTAACGATCCTCGCCGCCGCGGTCGAGGAGTTCCGGCGGCGGCAAGGGCGATTGCCCAGGGAACTCGGCGAACTGCTCGGCGCCGACCTGCAGTCGCTGCCCGAGGGCATGCGCACGCGTTTGCCGCGGGATCCCTGGGGCCAGGAGTACGGTTATGCGGCGCCCGGCCGGCACAACGTCGAGGGCGCCGACGTCTGGTCGGTGCACGGCAACTCGCGCCGGCCGAGCGGCTGGATCGGCAACTGGTAGGGCGGGATGCGAGGAACCGGGCCACCTCGGCAGTCCCGCCGCGCCGAACACGGGGCCGACACGACCACCGACATGACGACCGACGAACTGCCGCTCAGCGACGTGTCCGACACCGGACTCATGACGCTGTTCTGCCGCGTGCGCGAGAGCCGCTCGGCGCGGCCGATCCTGCACGATCCGGCGGCCGAGGCGCTCGCCGACCGACTGTTGCCGCTGGTCGCCAAGGTGGACCGCGAACTGCCGCGCCGGCTCGCACGCGGCAAGGTGCACCCGCTGCTCGCCGTCTACCTCGCGCTGCGGACCCGGCACTACGACGGCATCGCGCGCGGCTTCGTCGCGCGGCATCCGCCCGGCATCGTCGTCGACCTCGGCTGCGGCATGGACACGCGGTTCCAGCGCCTCGACGACGGCGCAATCACCCTGTTCGACCTCGACCTGCCCGAGATGATCGCCGTCAAGCGGCGGTTCACGGCGGCGAACGAACGCCACCGGCTGCTGGGCTGCTCGGCGCTCGACCACGCCTGGCTCGACGAGGTCGCCGCGGTCGCCCGGGGCCCGGTGCTGTTCCTCGCCGAGGGCCTGTTCCCGTACTTCGAACCGGCGGCGGCGAAGGAACTCGTGCTCGCGCTGCAGCGGCGGTTCCCGGGCTCGGAGCTCGTGTTCGAGACCTGCGCCGCGCGCTGGTTGTCGCCGCTGATCCGGTCCGTCGTGCACTTCAAGATGCGCCGCGTCGGCATCGGCCGCACGGCGGTCTACCGCTTCGGCCTGCGCGACGGGCGCGAGGTGGAGGACTGGGGCCCGGGCATCCGGCTGCTCGGCGAGTGGAGCTGGCTCGACGAGGACGAGCCGAAGATCGGCTGGCTGCGCCTGCTGCGCCGCTGGCGTGCGGTGCGGAGGAGCCAGTGGGCGGTGCACTGCCGGCTCGGATAGCCAGCACTCCCGACCTGCCCGGCCTCGGGGCCGCTCTTCGCCGCCGCAGGACGACGTTGCGTCGGCCGTGCCGAACCTGCTCCGGCTGCCGCCGGCACCGTTCTCGTCGGTCGGGACGACCGGTCACCGCGCGGTCATCGCGCGTCCCGTTTCCCGAGCGCGTTCGTGATGTCCGCCAGTCCGACGCCGAGCACCGCGCGCGCCACCGGATCGAGCGCTGCCTCCGGCCCGGTCAGGTGCACCGTGCGGTGGAGGTGCGAGAGGCTCGCTCCCGGCGCCAGGGCGGCCGCGGGAGACGACGATTCGAGTTCGTAGAAGGGGCCCAGCGGCTTCGCGCCCGGCGCCGGCGGGCCGTCGTTGTAGCTGTTGGCCGCGTCGCCGGCGAACGGGTCGTCCTGCAGCTTCCACAGCGAGTTCACGTAGTCGGTCGCGCCCGCGGGCTGGGTGAACTGCACGATGGTCAGCACGCGAGCGGCGGCGTCGTAGCTGCCGAGCACGCCCGTGCTGCGGCGCGGGCCGATGCCGATCTTGCTGCGGTACTTGCCGTCCCCGCTGAAGTAGATCACGTCGTCGCGCACCGACAGCCGCTCGGGCGGCACCTCGCCGAAGTAGTCGGCCGTCACCTTCCTGCCGAGCTCGGCGTCCGCTCCCGCGCGGATCGGCACGACGACGGTGGTCGCCGGCGAGGGGTTGAACATGCCGAGGATCCAGATGGAGAGCAGCCCGGTCTCCTTGCGCCACGGCTCCTTGCCCGCGTTGGTGATCCGGTTGTCCGATTCGTAGGCGACCAGCGACACGCCCGCCGCCGGCGCCGCGCCCAGCGCCTTCCAGATCGCCGCGGCCTCGAGCAGGCGCACCTCGCGGTCGACCTCGACGTCGAACTTCGTGCCCGAGTAGTTCGTCAACTCGAAGCGCGCGGCGAAGCGCGCGGCGCTGCGCGACCGGTTCGCGACCCGGAACGGCAGCGTGTCGATCGGGGCCGGCGTCTGCCAGTCGGCCAGCTCGAACTTCGCGCCCTTCGCGAAGAAGATCGAGAACTGGCCGCCTTCCGGCCCCAGCCAGAAACGATCCTCCCCGCCGAACGGGTTCATGTGCGGCAGGAGCTTCCGCGAGGCGATCAGCTCGCGGTTGATCCAGCCGAAGCTGGCGCCGGTGTCGCCGCCCGCCGTGCTGGTCACGACGCGGCCCTGCCACGCGGGCGCGAGCGCCACGCGGGCCGCACCGGACTCGTCGCTCAGCACGATGACGTCGGTGTACGGCTTCAGGAACGCGACGTCGTCGGCGAAGCTCGGCGTGCGGGCGCCCTGCGCGAGAAGGGTGGGTGCGGTCATGCAGATCAGCGCGGCAGTGAGGGGGATTCGGGTCATGGCGTCGGCACCGTGCAGGCGGAAGCCTACCCCTCCGGATCCTGATCTTGCACGGCGGGATCGTGCCCGCACCCGGTGCCGGCACCGGGTGCGGTCCGGCAGCGGCCGGCTGCAACGAGAGGACCTCCGATCCCGGACCACGTCCGGAGCCAGACGATGATGCCGCCGCCTACCCCGCCCGGGCCCGCAGGCCGCGGCCCGCCGCGGCGACCGCGACCCCGAGCGTCAGCACCCCGAGCAGCGCGTCCCCCGGTGCCGCCAGCACCGAGCCGATCGCGAACCACGTCACGATGCCGACGAACAGGAGCGGCACCACCGGCCAGCCCCGGCACGGCACCGCGGCGGCCCCCTCGGCCACACGAAGCCGCATCATGCCGACCACCGTCGCGGCCGCCGACACGCTGAGCGTCCAGCCGATGTAGGTCATCAGCTGCTGCAGCCCCGCGGCCCACAGGAACACGAGCGCGAGCCCGGCCTGCAGCGCGATCGCCGCGCGCGGCGGCCTGCCCGCCGCGCCGGCGAGCCAGCGCGGCAGCGCCCCGTCCTCGGCCATGCGCGCGTAGACGCGCGGACCCGCCATCGTCATGCCGGTGATCGAGGTCAGCAGGGCGAGACAGACGATGCCGGTGACCAGCACCTCGCCGGGCCGGCCGAGCAGGCCGCGCGCGGCGATCGCCGCGACCTCGGGCTGGCCGGCGAGTTCGCCGGCGGGCACCGACCACAGGAACACCGCGTTCAGCAGCACGTAGGCCGCGGTCACCACGAGCGTGCCGAGCAGCATCGCGCGCGGCACGTTGCGGCCCGGGTCGTGCACTTCGCCGGCGACGTAGGCCGCGGCGTTCCAGCCCGAGTAGGCGAGCGCGATCCACGGCATCGACTTCGCGAAGCCCGCGAACGGTGTCGCCGCGGCGGGCAGCCCCAGCACCTCCGGGCCGCCGAGCAGGCGCAGCGACAGCGCGAGGAAGACCATGATCAGCAGCACCTTGGCCAGCACGACGAAGTCCTGCAGCAGGGCCCCGGTGCGCACGGCCCGGCCGTGCATCAGCGCGGCCAGCAGGATCGCCGCGGTGCCGGCCCAGGGCAGTTCCGGCGGCGCCACGCCGAGCAGGCGGCCGCCGTAGATCTCCAGCGTGTGCGCCGCCATCGCGATCGGCGCGCTGAACCCGGCCAGCATCGAGACGATGCCCGCCGCGACGCCGGCCGCCGGGTGCAGCGTGCGCCGCAGGTACTCGTACTCGCCGCCCGAACCGGGCAGCCGCAGCGCCAGCGCGCCGTAGCTCAGCGCGCCGCAGACGGCGAGCGCGCCGCCGGCGAGCCAGGCGAACAGCACGAGCCAGCGGCTGCCGAGGTCGTGCAGCGCGAAGCCCGAGGTCGTGAACACGCCGACCCCGATCATGTTCGCGATCACGAGGCTGGTCGCGCTGCGCAGCGGGATCCGCCCGGGTGCGTTCATCGCCTGCGGCGGCCCCGCCGCCGGGTCGCGCGCCAGGGCAGGGCGCGCGGCATCGAGAACCTCGCCATCGCGCCATCTTCGGCGACGCGTGCGGGCGCGACAACGACGCCGGGCGCCACGGCGGAGGCTCGCGCCGGGCGGGGGCGCCGGCTTCCGCCGGCGGCGGCACGTCACGCTGGCATGGCCGCAGGGCCCTGGGTAGCTTTCGCCGCCAGTTTTCCCGGGCGGTCGGCCTCACTCGCCGAACTCGCTCAGCCATGCACGGAAAGGAGCGTTGGATGTCAGTCGACTTCGCGGCGGTAGCGGCGGCTTTCTCGGACCCGGGCACTGCGGTGCCGGCACAGCAGCAGGAGGCGGCCGTCTCCGCCATCACGGCGGAGTGGTGGATCGCCCCGTTCGGGGCGCTGTTCGGGCTGTTCTTCGCCTGGGTGTGCTACCGGCTGATGGTCAAGGCGCCCAAGGGCAATGCGCGCATGGAGGAGATCGCCGGCTACGTGCGCGAAGGCGCGATGGCCTACCTCGCGCAGCAGTACAAACGCGTCGGGCTCGTCTTCGTCGTGCTCGTGCTGCTGTTCGGCGTGCTGGCCGTCATGGGCTGGCAGAATCCGTTCGTGCCGGTCGCGTTCCTGACCGGCGGCTTCTTCTCGGGCCTGTGCGGCTACATCGGCATGCGCACGGCGACCGCCGCGTCGAGCCGCACCACGCAGGGCGCCAGCGAGAGCCTGAACCGCGGCCTGCAGGTCGCGTTCCGCTCCGGCGCGGTCATGGGACTGGTCGTCGTCGGCTTCGGCCTGCTCGACATCTGTCTGTGGTACTGGGTGCTCGACCAGCTCGTGTTCACGCCCGAGCACATGGCGAACGGCCTGCACATGTTCGGCGTGGACTTCGTGCACTCCGGTTGCACGATGCGCGAGAAGATGGTCGAGATCACGACCACCATGCTGACGTTCGGCATGGGTGCTTCGACGCAGGCGCTGTTCGCGCGCGTCGGCGGCGGCATCTACACGAAGGCCGCCGACGTCGGCGCCGACCTGGTCGGCAAGGTCGAAGCGGGCATCCCGGAGGACGACCCGCGCAATCCGGCGACGATCGCGGACAACGTCGGCGACAACGTCGGCGACGTGGCCGGCATGGGCGCGGACCTCTACGAGTCGTTCTGCGGCTCGATCCTGGCCACCGCGGCGCTGGGCGCGACGATCGCGATGACGGTGTCGGACCAGGTCAACATGGTGACCGCACCGATGATCATCGCGGGCGTCGGCACGGTCCTGTCGGTCGCGGGCATCTTCGCGGTCCGCTGCAAGGAAGGCGCCAGCATGATGACGCTGCTGACGGCGCTGCGCCTGGGCACGTGGGGCAGCTCGGCGCTGATCGTCGTGGTCGCGGCCGCGATGGCCGGGCTCGGCATCATCACGTGGGGCGTGTTCGGCGCGACGATCGCCGGCCTGCTGGCGGGCGTGATCATCGGCTACTTCACCGAGCGCGCGACGTCGGACGAGTACGCGCCGACCAAGGGCATCGCCGCGCAGGCGCGCATGGGGCCGGCGACGGTGATCATCGAGGGCCTCGCGGTCGGCATGCGGTCGGCGGGGCCCGCCGTGCTCACGACGGTGGTCGGCATCATGGCCGCGTTCATGCTCGCGGGCGGCATGGAGGACCTCGGCAAGGGCCTCTACGGCGTCGCGTTCGCGGCGGTCGGCATGCTCGCGACGCTCGGCATCACCCTGGCGACCGACGCCTACGGCCCGATCGCGGACAACGCCGGCGGCAACGCCGAGATGTCGGGCCTGCCGCACACCGTGCGCGAGCGGACCGACGCGCTGGACATGCTCGGCAACACGACGGCGGCCACCGGCAAGGGCTTCGCGGTGGCCTCGGCCGCGCTGACGGCGCTGGCGCTGCTGGCCGCCGAGGTCCAGGAGGTCGACGTCTGGATCCACAAGATGAAGGGCGAGACCACCATGCCGTTCGACTACGAGGCCTACGCGGCGTGCACGACGGCGCAGGCGAAGATCATGAACCTGGTCGGGCAGTTCAACCTGACCTTGATGAACCCGTTCATGATCGCGGGCATGTTCGTCGGCGGCATGATGGCGTTCCTGTTCTGCTCGATGGCCATGAAGGCCGTCGGCCGCGCGGCCGGCGCCATGGTCGAGGAGGTCCGCCGGCAGTTCCGCAGCAAGCCCGGGATCATGGCCGGCACCGAGAAGCCCGACTACGCGCAGTGCGTGCAGATCTCGACCCAGGGCGCGCAGCGCGAAATGATGGTGCCGTCGTTGCTCGCGATCGCCGTGCCGGTCGCGACAGGCCTCGTGCTCGGCGTGGCGGGCGTGATGGGCATGCTCGCCGGCGCCCTGACCGCCGGCTTCGCGCTGGCCTGCATGCTGAACAACGCGGGCGGCGCGTGGGACAACGCCAAGAAGCACATCGAGAAGGGCAACTACGGCGGCAAGTACCTGAAGAACGACAAGGGCGAGTACGTGAACGCCAAGGGCGAGAAGGTCGCGGATCGCCGGGACGCCAAGAACCCGGTGCACGGCGCGGCGGTCATCGGCGACACCGTCGGCGACCCGTGCAAGGACACGGCCGGCCCGTCGATGAACATCCTGATCAAGCTGATGAGCATGGTCGCGGTCGTGTTCACGCCGGTGATCGTCAAGTTCTCGCCGATCGTGCAGGAGTTCCTGCAGCTCTCGCGGTAGGCCGCGGCCCCGGTTCGCGGTCCCGGTCCGCGGTCCCGGTCCGCGGTCGCGCCCGCGGTGCTCACCGCCGCGGGCCGAACGCCCAGATCGAGCCGTCGTGCGCGCCGACGACGATGCGGCCGCGCGCGACGGCGGGCGACGCGGTGATCTTCGCGCCGACGTCGTGGCTCCACAGCCGTTCGCCGCGCGCGAGGTCGAGCACGTAGACGCGCCCGTCCTCGCTCGCCGCGACCACCTTGCCGCCGCAGATCACCGGACTGCTGTCGACCAGGCCGCGCGTGCGGAAGGTCCACAGCCCCTGGCCCGTCGCGCGGTCGATCGCGTGCACGCACCGGTCGCGGCCGCCGATCACCACGCGGGTGCCGTCGACGGCGGGCGAACCGAAGAACGGGAACTCGCCCGCGCCGTAGCGCCACAGCACCTCGCCGCTCTGGACGTCGAGGCAGACGACCTGGCCCCCGTGGTGGCCGATCCAGGCGCGGCCGCCGGCGACCGCCGGCGAGGCCGCGATGTAGGCGCCGAGGTCGTGCGCGGCGACCATCGTGCCGTCCGCCGCGCGCACCACGCGCAGTTTGCCGTCGCAGCCGCCGAACACGGCGAGATCGCCCGCGACCGCGGCCGTGCCGTTGACGTAGCCGTCGGTCTCGCAGGTGAAACGGGTTCTGCCCTGCGCGTCGAAGCCGTGCAGCCGCTGGTCGTGGCTGCCGACGAGCACGCGCCGCGCGTCGCCGTCGCCCGCGATCGCCGCGGCGCCGACGATCTTGTCGCCGGTCGCGGCTTGCCACAGCACCTCGCCGCGCTCGGCCGACAGGCACCAGAGCACGCCGTCGTGGTCGCCGACGTAGAGCCGGCCGGCCGCGAACAGCGGCGGCGCCTCGATGGTGGGGGGGCGCTCGGGCTTGCCGAGCGGCGTGGCCCAGATGCGTTCGCCGTCCTGCAGCCGCAGCGCCAGCACCTTGCCGTCCTCGCTGCCGACGTAGACGCGTTCGCCGACGATCACCGCCGACGACGTGATCGGCCCGCCGGCGCGCGTGGTCCACAGCGGTGCCTGGTCGGCCGCGAGTTCGCCGCCGGCGAGGCCGGTCAGCCCGGGCTGGCCGCGGAAGGCGGGCCAGTCGTCCTGCGCGAACGCGGCGGGGGCGGGCGGCGCCGGGACCGGGGCCGGCGGCGCCGCCGGTTCCCGTGGCCTGCACGCCGGGGCGCCGAGCAGCGCGAACGCGATCGTCGCGGCAACGGACCGGGTCGGGAACATCCCGGCAGCCTACCGCGCTCGCCGCCCCATGCGCAGGCGCCAGCGCGCCTCGACCGCGCGCAGTTCGTCGTCGGTCAACGGCACGACGTCGGGCCGCAGGCGCCGGCGGCCGCCGCGGTCCTCGACGTTGGGCCGCAGGTCCTCGACGTAGCCGGCCGGCGGTTCGCGTTCGTGCGCCATCTGCCGCGGCGGCAGCATCTGCAGCACCGCCTGCGCGAGTTCGTCGACGTCCAGGCGCTCGTCGCCGTCGTCGTCGCCGAGCGCCAGCAGCACGTCGGCCCAGACCTCCGGGCGCAGCGCGGGGCCGATCGACACCAGCAGGGGCGACGCGGCGCCGAGTTCGCGCGGGTCGAGCCGCCGGTCGGGGTCCGTGTCGAAGGTCGGGAACGCCGCGCGCAGCACGGCGACGTCGAACGGCGGGCCCCGGTCCTGGCGGTTGCGCGCGATGACCCAGTCGTTGAGCCCCTTGCCGTCGACGATCGCGACGTCGGCGAGCGACCAGCCGACCACGCCGACCGCGTCGACGCGGTAGACGAGGCGCTGGCCCGGCACGGCGCCCTCGATCCAGCCGGCGCGCCGTTCGGGCAGATCCGACAGGGCGGCGGCGCAGTAGAACGCGTGCGTGGCGCGCCGGAAGTTCACCGAGTGCACGTGCAGCCAGGCCTGGCAGCGGTCGTAGCCGGCGAGCAGCGGACGCAGCAGCGCGGGCACCGTCGGCGCGGCGCGCGCGAAGCCGTCGGCCTCGTGGCCGACCAGCGCGCGCTCCATCCACCAGCCGGGCACGGTGCCGAGCCCCAGGAACGCGAACAGCCAGCCCAGCGCGACCGAGCGGTTCGCGCGCAGCGACGCGAGCATCGCGGCGCTGGCGAGCCAGCAGAGCGGCACGAGGTGCACGAACACGCGGTAGGCGAAGTGGTCGCCGCCGACCACGAGCGTGTAGTAGCCGGCGTGCGCGAGCCACGTCGCCACGGCGGTGAGCGCCCCGAAGCGGTCCCGCAGCAACCGCGGCGCGCCGCCGCGGCACGCCGCCACCGCGAGCCAGACGAGCGCGAGCAGAAGCCACCACCACAGCCCGCTCTCGACGGCGAAGCAGTAGAGGTGGCGCAGGCCGCTCGCGGGCCAGGGCTCGACGACCTTGGCGTACCACGTGTTCGGCTGCCACTCGCCGTAGAACCAGCGCCGCCACAGCACGTGCGCGACCGGCACGAGCAGCGGCAGCGCGGCCGCGAGCACGGCGCGCGATCGCTGGCCGCGCAGCAGGAAACCGTGCAGGCCGACGCCGAGCGTCGCCAGCGCGAGCAGATCGCCGTCGGGCCGCACGAGGTGCGCGAGCGCCGCCCAGGTGGCGAGCCAGGCGAGGTCGCCCGCGAACGTGGCCTCGCGCAGGTTCGTGGCGCGCCGCGTCCACAGCAGCGCGAGCAGCGCGAAGACCATCGTCTCCATGCCGCTGCTGAGCCATGTCGCGAACGAGTGGTTGCCGGCGATGCCGAGCAGCACGGCGCCCGCGAACCACGGTGCCCAGGTCCGCCAGGCCTCGGGCAGGTGCTCGGCGCGCAGCCGCCGCGCGACGAGCCACAGCAGCAGCAGCCCCGCGGTCAGCGTGATCGGGATCGCGGTCACCGGCGGCGGCAGCCCGGTGACGACCCACACGAGGTAGAGGCCGGCGACCCAGCCGAAGCTCGTGTAGCCCTCGACCGGCGCCCACGGCGGCGGGTTCCAGACGAAGCCGTGGCCTTCGTAGGCGTTCGCGCAGTAGCGGTAGTTGATGAACGCGTCGTCGCAGAGGAACCACGTCGCGCGGAAGCCGGCGATCGCGACGCCGATCGCCAGCAGCAGGGGCAGCGCGCTGCGCCAGCGGGGCGTCGGGGGAGCCGGGGCCATCGTCGCGGCCATGATGCAGGGGCTGGCCCGGCGATCAAGGCGGGGGGGCGCGGCGGCCCGCTACGGCAACGTCGCCGCGAAGCGGCGCTGCCGCCGGGATCCAGCGCGCAGCAAGGCCGACACGGCGCGCGCGATGCGCCGCGCGAGCTCCGGCAGCGCCGCCGCCACCGCGGGCGTGAAGGCCGTGCCGAACGTGAACGGGTCGGCGACCTCGACCGCGTAGACGCGGAGCCGCGCCGGCATCGGCAGGCCGAGCCGGCGGCCGAGTTCGATGGCCTCGAGCAGCCCGAAGGCGTGCGCGTTGCCGGGCACGGGCACGCGGCTGCCCGTGAGGTCGAGGCGGTACAGTTCGCCCGGTTCACCCGCTTCGCTGCGGATCGCGTCGATGACCACCGCGGAATCGAAACCGCCCAGGATCTCCAGCAGTTCGATGCCGCCGACGGCCTCCTGGCGCAGTTCGCAACCGCCGCCGAGCAGCGCATGCACGCGCGCGGCCAGCTCCGGGCCGACCCCGTCGTCGCGCAGCAGCGGGTTGCCGAGCCCGAGCACGACGACCCGCTCCGGCCGCGGCGAGGTCGGCGGAGCGCTCATTGGCGCAGCGTCGCCAGCAGCCGGCCCGATCCGTCGTGGATGCGCGCCCGCAGCGGCATGCGACCGGGCAGCGTGTGCGTGGCGCAGGCGTGGCACGGGTCGTAGGCGCGGAACGCCATCTCGACCTTGTTGAGCAGCCCGTCGCTGACCTGGCCGTTCCGGATCATGTGCTTCGCCGCGCGTTCGACGGACATCGCGATCGGCGCGGCGTTGTGGTTCGTCGCCACGACCAGGTTCACCTTGGTCAGCAGGCCCTGCGGGTCGGTCCAGTAGTGGTGGATCAGCGTGCCGCGCGGCGCCTCGACGACGCCGACGCCCTCCTTGGGCTCGGCCTTCGGCAGCCGCCGGATCTCGGTGCCCGTGATCGCCGGATCGGCGAGCAGCTGCTGCATGCGCTCGGCGGCCTGCAGCGCCTCGACGAGGCGCGCCCAGTGGAACGCCAGCGTCTGGTGCGCCGGTTTGCCGCCCAGCGTCGCGAACAGCTCGTCGTGCGCCTGCTGCGCCTCCACGGTGGCCATGCCGTCGGCGACGTTGAGGCGCGCGAGCGGCGCGACGCGGTAGACGCCGCTGTCGGGACCGTCCTGGAAGCCCTGCCAGCCCTTCTGCTTCAGGTACGGGAACGTGATGTAGCTCCACGGCTCGACGTGCTCGGCGACGTGCTGCACGTAGTCGCGCGCGGCGAACTGCAGGATCCGGCGGCCGGTGGGATCGACGACGCGCACCTGGCCGTCGTAGAAGGCGACCTTGCCGTCGGCGTCGACGAGCCCCATGTAGTGCGTGCGGTGCGTGTAGGCCTCGTCGAGCACGAGCCCCAGGTTCTGCGCGTCCTTCAGCACGACGTCGCGGAACACCTGCAGGCTGAACCGCGACAGCTCGAGCGCTTCGCCGGCGATCTTGCGGAACTCGTCGCGTTCCGCCGTGGTCATGCCCTTGCTGACGCCGCCGGGCACGCCGAACACCGGGTGCACGACCTTGCCCATCATCGTCTCGAGCATGCCGCGCACGCGCCGCCGCGTGGCGATCACGCGGCCGGCGACCTCGAGACCGACCTTGCCGATGACGCCGAGGATGTTGCGTTCGCCCTTCGGCGCCTCGGGCCCGACCACGAAGTCCGGGCCGCCGAGGTAGTAGAAGTGCAGCAGGTGGTCCTCGCACATGAAGGCGTGGTAGGCGAGTTCGCGCAGCATGCGCGCGACCGGCGGCGGCTCGACCTGCCAGAGGTCGTCGAGCGCCTTCACCGACGCCATGTGGTGCGCGGTCGGGCAGACGCCGCAGATGCGCGGCGTGATGCGCGCCATCTCCTCGGCCGGCCGGCCGAGGCAGAAGGTCTCGAAGCCGCGCAGCTCGGGCACCTGGAAGAACGCGCGCTGCACGTCGCCCTGGTCGTCGAGGAAGATCTCGATGTTGCCGTGGCCTTCGAGGCGCGTGATCGGATTGATGGTGATGCGGCGACTCATCGGTGGACCTCCTTGGCGACGCGCCGTGCCCGCAGCAGCGAGGCGGGCAGCGAGAAGCGGTAGAGCGTGCCCAGCGGGTCGGCCATGGTCGCGGCGACCGCCGCTGCTTCGGCCTCGGTCTCGCCCGCCGTCAGCGCCCCGAGCGAGGCGAGGAACTTGGTGCCCTGGTCGATGGCCCCGGGTGGGGGGCCGAAGCAGCCGCGGCAGGGCATGTTGCCGCGGATGCACCGCTCGCCGCAGCCGCCGCGCGTCGCCGGCCCGAGGCAGACGAAGCCGTCGGCCAGGAAGCAGTGGGTCGGGTCGGGCGCCTCGGTGGCGATGCGGCGGAAGCGCTCGACGCGCAGTTCGGCGGGCTTCGTCGGATTGCGCGGGCAGGTCTCGCACAGCGACTTGTCGGTCGTCAGCACGGCGCCCTTTTGCGGCAGCTGGCCGGCGAGGATCGCCAGCAGGGCCTTGCCGATCAGCTCGGGCGGCGGCGCGCAGCCGGGCAGGTAGTAGTCGACGTCGATCACCTGATCGAGCGGGCGCACGCTGTGCCACAGCTCGGGCAGCTCGAGTTCCGCGCCGTCGACGCGGGTGTCGCGCTGCGGCAGCACCCCGCGCGGATTGTCGACCGTCGGGGAGCGCTGGTACTTGTTGGCGAGGATCTCGTCGCGCGTCGTGGCGTTGGCGAGGCCGGGGATGCCGCCGAGGTGCGCGCAGGCGCCGAACGCGACGACGAGGCCGCACTTCTCGCGCAGCAGTTCGACCCACATCTCCTGCTCGGAGCTGCGCACGCTGCCGTTGACGAACGCCACGGCGACCTCGCCGCGGCGCCAGGCGCGCACGTCCTCGAGCTTGTAGTCGAGCGCCACCGGCCACAGCACGATCTCGACCTTGTCGAGCACCGGCAGGATGGCCTCGGCGAGGTCGACGACGGCCTCCTCGCAGCCGCCGCACGACGCGCACCAGTAGAACGCGACCTTCGTCTTCGCCGCCTTGGTCGACTGGGCGGTTCCTGCTCCGTTGCCGTGTGGTTCCATGGTCGACTCCGGGTTCAGTTCTCGGCCGCGACGAACTGCTGCCACGCGAGCGGGCCGAGCTGCCGCAGTTGCGCGGTGAACTCCTGCACGATGCGCGCGAACCGGTCGCCTTCGGCGGCCGAGACCCACTCGAGCCGCAGGCGTTCGCGCCCGATGCCGTACTGGGCCAGGAGGCGGGTCAGCAGCGCGACGCGGCGCATCGTCTTGTGGTTGCCGTTCTGGTAGTGGCAGTCGCCCGGATGGCAGCCGGCGATCAGCACGCCGTCGGCGCCGTCGGCGAACGCCTTGACCACGAACGTCGGGTCGACGCGGCCCGAGCACATGACGCGGATCGCGGTCAGGTTGGGCGGGTACTTGGTGCGGCTGATGCCGGCGAGGTCGGCGCCGGTGTAGGCGCACCAGCGGCACAGGAAGCCGAGGATCTTCGGTTCGAACGGTCGGGTCGTCATGCTCGGTATTGCTCCCGCGGCGGTGCTGCCGCCGTCATGCCAGCGCACCTTCGATCTCGGCGAAGATCTGCGCGTCCTCGAAACCCTCCTGCCGCGCGGCGCCGGACGGGCAGCCGGCGACGCAGGTGCCGCAGCCCTTGCAGAGCTCGCGGCCGACCACGGACACCTTGCGCTGCTCGTCGTACTCGATCGCCGCGTACGGGCAGTTGCCGATGCACAGCTTGCAGCCGCCGCAGCGCTCGGCGTCGATGCTGGCGCGGACCGGCTCGAGCACCACCACGCCGCGGTCGAGCAGCGCCAGCGCGCTGGCCGCGGCCGCCGCGCCCTGCGCCACCGAGTCGGGGATGTCCTTCGGGCCCTGGCAGCCGCCGGCGACGAAGATGCCGTCCGCGTC
>VGXW01000013.1 GCA_016873195.1 Planctomycetota bacterium
GGGGGAGCGCCTTGCGCAGCCCGCCGATCACGTCGGCCAGCGGGTAGAGGAACAGGAACGGCGAGCAGACCAGGAAGAGCAGCGGGCCGAGGTCGTCGATCCGGGCCAGCACGCGATGGGCGCAGCGCAGGAAGACGCCGTAGGCCAGCACGTGGCAGGCGAAGACGAAGACGTTGATCGGCAGGCCGAGGAGGTCGTGCAGCGAGAGCCCGATCTCGCCGAGCAGGCCGCGGCGCACGAAGCCGGTGGCGTACGGGATCGCCCAGTCGAGGAACCGCCACGGCGAAGGCGCGAGAACGGTGGCCGAGAAGGACAGGGCGGCGACGGCGAGGAAGGTGGCGACGAGGCCGATGGCCAGCCACCGGCGGGCGCCGGGCGGCCGCGTCATTGCATCGAGGAGCCGCTCGCAGCAGCGCACGGGTGGGCATGCTACCGCCCCGTCGCGGCGGTGCGCCCCTGGCCAGGGGCCGATCCCCGAGGGAGCCCACACCCTGCTTCTCGCGGTCGACCCGCGACCGGCGCGGGACGACGGCGCCGGACGATGCAATCTCTCGCCGTCAGGCCGCCTGCAGACGATTCCGCGCGGGGACGCCGGCCCCTGTGAGCCCTACTGGGCAAACGGGGCGACAACCGCATCCGCCTGGAATCCGCGGACATCGTGACGCGACTGCGCTGCACTCCGCGCCGCAGCAGTTTCTACCTGCACGACTCGACCAAGGGCTACACGCATGGCAACATCGAGTGCGATCCGCGCCTCTTCGTGGAACTGCGGAGGTTCATTGCGGACACGAGCAAGGACGGGCTGGCGGTCCAGCGTCTTGCTGCAGGTCGACTGCGTGGGCACCAGCACCTGCGGGGGCAGCAGGGCGCCCTGAATCGCCCGCGTTGCGCATCCCCCCCACTGGGGAACGCCGCGAAGCGCCGCGCGCGGCCGGCGAGTCGCGGATGCGCACTCTGGCCCGTTCCGAGTCGGCACTCTTGCGCATTCCAGGGGCGGCTTCTTGGGGTACGCGTGCCCAGGACGCAGCCGTGGCCCCCTTCGGGGTCGGCACCCCGCTACACCCGCAGTTCGGCCCGACCGGCACCCATGCACCGGCAGGCCCCGACAGGACGACCATGGTGATCCAGGGATCTCGGTCCGTCGAGGAACGCCTCGGCGATCTCTCCGAGTCGGTCGCGGCGCTCACGCGTCGCGTCGAGGAACTGAGCCTCAGGCTCGATGCGATGACCGGGATGGCGCCAGCGCTCGGGGCGGCGCCGGCGGATGCGGGCGCCGGTGGACCCGCGGCAGAACCGGTTCCTTCGGTGGAGAAGTGGGTCGGCCAGTCGAGCCTGCTGTCGCGCATCGCGATGGTCTCGTTCGTCCTGGTGGTCGCGCTGGTGCTGCGCACGCTGACCGACAGCCAGATCGTCGGCGTCGGCGTCGGCGTCGTGCTGGGCCTCGCCTACTCGGCGCTGCTCGTCGCGATCGGCTGCTGGCTGCTCGCGCGCGGCCTCCGCGGCCAGCGGGTGCTGCCCGTCTGCGGCGCGGTGCTGCTCTGCTCGATCGCGCTCGAGGCGCACCGCAAGTTCCAGATCGTGTCGGCAGACAAGGTGCACTGGATCCTGCTGGCCGACCTGCTCGCCGTCGGCGCGCTCGGCCTGCGGTTCCGCATGGACTCGATCGTCGCCGTCGCCGTGCTGGCCCCCGTCGTCAGCGCGCTCACCGTCGGCTTCCCGAACCTGCAGTTCCCGCTGGTCGCCCTGCTGTTCCTCGCCGCGAACGGCATGGCGCTGCTCGCGCGCCGCGTCGTGCGGCTGGAATGGCTGGCCTGGGGCACGTTCTTCCCCACGCTGTTCTTCTGGTTGTGCTGGAGCTGGAAGGCCAACGCGCACCTGCGGCACCCGGGAACGCCGGGTGCCGACGGCCTCGCCGTGGCGTGGTTCCTGCCGTGGCTCGCCGCCTTCGTGGCCTTCTACGCCCTCGCCGCCGCGGTGCGCACCTACGCCGCGCCGCGCTCGCCGGGTTCGTTCCACGCGTTCGTGCCGGCCGGCAACGCCATGTGGGCGCACCCGGCCGCGCTCGCGGTGGCGATCCCGGGCGGGGGGCTGGCCGGCATCGGCGGCATCGCGCTCGGTGCGGCGGTGGCCCACTTCGCCTTCGCGGCCTGGCTCTGGCGCCGGCTGCGCGGGCAGGCGATCGGCATCACGACCTTCACGCTCGCCGGCGTGCTGCTGCTCGCGCTCGGCGTGGCCACGCTGGCGCCGAGCCTCGCGCTCGCTGCCGCGGTGCTCGCCGCCGTCGCGCTCGGGCTCGCGCGGTTCGCCTCCGCGAGCAGGAGCCCGGGCCTGCGCCTCACGGCGCTGCTGCTGCAGGTCGCCATGGGCGCGGCGGCTGTCGCCGGCGGCCTCTACGCCGTGCCGTCCACGTCGCCGGGCATCCACCTCGGCGCGGCCGTGGTCGTCGTCGTCTTCGCCAGCTGGCACTACCTGCACGACTTCCGCCACACGCCGCCGGCGGGAAGCTGGTACGCGTACGTCGACGCGAAGAACCGCGCGAGCATCCTGCTGCTGTGGTCTGCCACCGCGGCCGGCTTCGGCATGCTGCGCGTCCTGCTCGACCGCTTCCTGCTGTGGCTCGGCGCCGCGTCGCCGCACGCTTTCCTGTGCGGGCAGTCGGTGCTCCTGAACCTCGCGAGCATCGCGCTGCTGCTGTGGGGGCTGCGCGCGGCGAACCGGCAGGCCCTGCTGACCGCGGTTCTCGTCGCCGCCTGCGGCGGCCTCAAGGTCTTCGGTGCGGACATGCTCGAGGCGCGCGGCGTGCCGCTGGTGCTGTCGGTGTTCTCGTTCGGGCTGGCGGCCGCCGTGGCCTCGGTCGTGCTGGGCCGCCTGCAGCGCGGCAACGCCGGGCCCGGCCAGGGTCCACCTGCCGCGCGATCACGTCCCGGCGCCCGGCCGCTCCCCGTCTACACGGCCCTCAGGGCGTTCGTCCTGCGCCTTCGCGCAGTGTCCGTTTCGCTGCCGAACGGGCGCCACGGGCCGCCCGCCGCGGAACCGCGTGCCGCGGGCCGGCGCGCGCCGTAGCCTTCGACTCGTGCCCGCCACCGTGCAGAGCCCGACCGCCCGGATCCTCGCGCCGGTCGCGGCGCTCGCCGCCTTGTTCGGCGCCGCGTGGTGGTTCGCCAGCCGACCGGCTGTCGACCCCGCGGTCCCGGGCGCAACGCGGCCCGTGCTGCCGCCGCCGCTGCCGGCCGCGGAGCCGGCCGTTCCCGCCGGCGCGGACGCGCGCGAAGAGCCCCGCCCGGACGCGGTGACGCGCGACGCCGGCGCGACGGCCGTACTCGACATGCGCCTCCATTGCCGCGGCCCCGCGCGCCTGTTGCGCGTGCTGTTCACCGTCGACGCCGCTGCCGGCGAACGCCTTGCGACGGCCGAACGGCTCGGCCTCGCCGAGGACTACGCGGCGCGGATCACGTTGCCCGCGAGCGGCTGGCTGCGCGCCGGCGCGATCGTGTTCGATCCGCCCGACGCGGCGGACGGCGCCCTGGTGCTGCCGCAATCCGTGCGGCCCGAGCCAGGCAATCAGGTCCGCGTCGACCTGCAATGCGGCCAGGTGCCGGCCACGTTGCGCGTCGTCGGCCCGTCGCCTGCACTGCTGGCGCACCTCGTGCTGGAGCTGCACCCCCGGCCCCGCTTCGGCGCCGGCCCGGCGACCGCCTCGCTGCCGCTCGCCGCCGACGGCACGGTCCGGCTGCACCTGCCCGACGAACCGCATCGCGCCGGCATCCGCCTCGCGGAGACCCCCGATCCGGGCATCCGCCCGGGCTGGCTCGTGGGGGCCGCCGCGGTCTGCGCGCTGCAGGCGGCCGACGGCTCGTTCGACCTCGCCGCGCGCTCCGGCGAACTGCTGCTCGCGCCGATCGAACCGCTCGCCGGCGTCGTCGTCGGCGCCGCGGGACGCACGATCCCGGCCGTGCTGGGCTTCGCGGGCCCGCCCGCACCGAGGCCGTACTCGCCGTGCCACGTGGACCTGCGCCAGCGTGTGCTCGGCGCGGCCCTGGCCTACGGAACCGCGCCCGAGTTCGGCTCGTTCACCTTCCGCCCCGCGGACCTGCTCGCCGACGCCGACCTGTTCCGCCTCGACCCGGCGCGCATCGAACGCCTCGGCCAGCTGCGCGTGCGCGTGCCGGCCACAGGCCCTGCGCCGCTCGACCTGCTCGCCGAACCGCTCGGGGGCGGCTCCCCACAGCGGCTCGAACGCGACGGCGACGGGCACGCGGCCGCGCTGCGGCCGGGCGACTACCGTCTGCGCTGGGACGTGCGCGGCGGCCCCGGGCCCGCCGCCGCCGAGCGCGTCAGCGTCCGCGCCGGCGAGACGGTCGAACTGGCGCTGCCGCCGTTGCCGTTGCAGCGCTGGACCGTGCAGATGCTCGACGCGGACCCGAAGCAGAGCGCGATCTGGTTCTGCCGCCTCGGCGGCGTGCACTCGCTCGGCGGCGCCCGCGACGGCGAGTTCCTGTTCGACCTCGCCGAACCGCCGCGGCAGGGACAGCCGGCGGAGGTCTGGTCGCACGCGTTGCGCGCGGCCTTCCCGGCGACGGTCGTCGGGGCCGACCCGGGGCGCCGCTACGCGGAGATCGTCTCGCCCGCCACCGAGGTGACCTGGTGCCGCGTGCAGCCGCGCGCGCTGGCCGATGGTCGGCTCACGCTGCGGCTCGCTGGCGCCGCGGACGCCGCCGGCACCGCGCGCGGTCCGACCGGCGCGCTCGCGTCCGACACGGCGGTGCCCTTGGGCCGGGGCGGTGCCCGCAATGGCTGTCTGTGCGAGCGGATCGACGACCGCGAGCAGATCACGGCCTGGTTCCGCCTCGAGCACGGCGTGGACGAACTCGTCGTCGCGCCGCACGGGCGCTGGGCGACGCTGCAGATCGTGCGGCCGGTCCTGCGCGCACAGGTGCTCGCGCAGGGTCCCGACGGCGGCACGCCGGTGCCGGCGTTCGCGGTCGACGGCGCGGGCGAGTTCCCGCTCTACGTCGCCGGCGGCACGCGCGCGGTGCACGTGGAACTGGCGCCGGGCGGGCGGCTCGTCTTCGCGCCGGAGGGTCCGTTCGTGGTGCGCTGAACGCGGCGGCGGCCTGGTCCGCGGTCCCGTCAGGGCCGCCGGCCGGGCGCCGCCAGCAGCGGTGCCAGGAACACGAACACGGTGACCACGAGCCACGTCTCGCCGTCCTGGATGCGGTACTTCGCGAGCAGTTGCCCGACGGCCATGCCGAACACCAGCAGGCCGAGCCCGAAGTGCGTCGCGGTCGTCAGCGCGAGCCACGTCACGCCCCGCCGCAGCGCATTGACGGGGCCGAGGCGCGCGAGCCAGCGCGCGTAGAGGTAGACGAGCACCATGTCCGCGCACGACGACACGATGCTGGCCGCGGGTTCGCCCAGGAGCTTCTGGTAGGTGCCCAGGCGCAACAACCCGTTGACGATCGGGACCGCCCCGACGGGCAACCACGCGAGGATCTCCACCAGGAACGGCATCGCTGCGGCGCACCTTACCAGTGCCTGGGCGACCAGGACCAGATGCCGTCGCGCGGCAGCGCCGCGCCCTCGGGCGACGGGCACCGGGACAGCCCCCGCGGCTGGAATGGTGCGGGACCCGGCGCAGCGAGAAGGCCGGCGATCGTTGACGGCCGGGTCGAGGCCTGGGAACGTGGCGCCGATCGTTCCGGGCGGTCCGGGACGCCGGTCGAACCGACTGCCCCTGGCCGCTCTCGTTCGCCTTGGAATTCCCATCGGGTCGTGCGCAGTGGATGGAACCGTCGAGGAACGGATGTCGGACGTGGCCCACGCGCCGGTCGTGCCGCCGCGGACCTGCTCGACGAGCGCGTTCGTGCTGGTCTGCTGGATCATCCTGGCGGCCGCTGCCCTCGCCGGCGTCCACGCAGCACTGGAGTGGCGATTCCTCTACTCGGACGGTGCCTACTATCTCCAGCGCATCCTGGAGCAGGAGGGATTCCCGTTCATCGAGCCGTCTCGCCGCTGGACCCATCTGCTGCAACAGCTGCCGACGGTCGTGGCAATCTGGTCGGGCGTCGACAGCATCCCTGCCTTGATCGTGTGCTACGGGCTGACCTGCTATCTCCTGCCTCTTGTCCTGGTGGGCCTCTGCTTCCTGGCCCTGCCTGCCTCGAAGAAGGCGTTCGTCTTCTTCCCCCTGCTGCACTACCTGGCGGGCACGACGAGCGCCACCTTCGTCGGCATGTTGGAGGGACCGCTGGCGGCCGCGTACTTCTGGTTGCTCCTGTACCTGCTGCTCTTCCGCACCGGATGGAGCAGCTGGGCGCTACTGGCTTCATTGGCCTTGCCCGCGGTCTGTCTGCACGAAGTCATGGTCCTCCTGGCTCCGGTGTTGGCCGTGGCGGCGGGGTGGCGTGCGCGGCACGAACGCCACCGGGGCGCGGCTGCACTGTCTGCCCTGCTGGCGCTCTGGTTCCTGGTCGTCGCCGCGGTGCAGGCCTACCACGTCGTCCATCCGAGGGATCCCGGCAACCGCTCCGACTTCTTCCAGGAGTTCGTCCAGCTCCGCTGGCTGATCACGATGTCGGGCCGGGTGAACGTGCCCGCCTTCCTCGGGCTGTTGGCGTCGGTCGTCGTCGTGGCAGCGTGCCATCCGGGTCACGCTGGTCGCGAGGCACGCTGGGCGAAGATCCGCGGCGCGCTGGTCGCCGGCTTCGCAGTGGTCGCGGTCGGTTCGGGAGTTGCCACGGTCGTCGCGCAGAGACTCGTGGTCCCGGCGATGCAGTTCGCCGCGCGCAACCATCCGGCCCTGATCTCGTTGCCGCTGGCCCTCTGGGCGATGCGGTCGGCCCTGCGGCCCTCGGCGACCGTGCCGTGGCAGAGGCGGCAGGTCATCGCCGTGACGTGCGTGCTGGCGGCGACCGTCCTGCTGTGGCACGTGGTGGCAACCCACCGTTGGTCGGCCTATGTCGCGGATTTCCGGTCCATCCAGGCATCCAGCCGTGGTCTGGTTCCGTGGGTGGACGCCTGCAGGAGCCTGCCCGGCAACCGAAGGAACAACTTCGTGAACATGTCGTGGCCGTGGACCAATCCGAGCATGAGTTTCCTCCTGTCCCCTGGCGGGAGGGTCACGACCGTGATCGCCAATCCCGACCGCGGCGCCCCGCCCGTGCCGTTCGACCCGGCCCAAGTCCGGGCACTGCCCCGCAGCCGCTTCTTCGACAGCAGTGCCTATCGAGAAGCCATCGGGGCGGCCAAGTGACCGTGCAGATCCGGTGGTGACGGCGCCGGATCCGGAACGGCCTGCGGCAGCTCCGGGCGTTCGCGCATCTTCCGGATCGCCGCTCGAACGGCCGTCGCCCGGGGCCACCTCCAGGCCGTGCCGGCGCTCGCGGCAACGGAGCAGGAACGCTACTTGCGGCGGCGCGGCTCCGGCTTCGGCTCCTCGCGCACGCGCTCGACGTCGATGCTGCCCGTGAACGCCTGGTCCGCCAGTTGCCGCAGCAGCGCTTCGCCGTGTCGCTCGGGCCAGGCGCGCACCTGCTCGCGGATGCGGACGAACGCCTGCTGGCTCGCCGCGTAGCGGGCCTCGCCATCGATCGCGAACACCCAGTCGTAGGACTCGACGCGCCGACGCAGGTCGCGGCTGTGGTCGACCGTCTGCCGCACCTGCATGGTGTAACGGATCGTGAACGCATCGGCGGACGCTTCCGGCATCTGCAATTCGACGCGCGTCTCCCGGTGGCCGAGCGGGTGCGAGCCGGAGCCGTCGCGGATCAGCGACTTGCCGGCGACCGCGGGCTGGCCGTGCAGTTCGACCACGTCGGCCATGTGGCCGACCCAGCACGGCAACGGCTGCTCCCACAGCAACGGCAGCAGGTGGTCGCCGTAGAGCGCCGCGAAGTCCCCGCGCGCGACGCCGCGATCCTGGCGCAGGAAGCGTTGCTCGAAGCGGCGCTGCAGCGCGGCCTCCGGCAGCTCGAGGTCCGTCTGCCCCGGTCGGTCGGCGTGGCCCCAGACCAGCAGCAGCGAGTCGTTGCCGAGCGGCGGCGCGGCCTCGCCAGGCGGCGGCGGGTCGGGGCGCAGCCGCAGCCGCAACTGCGGCCGCCCCTGCAGCCGCGTCGCATAGCGGGCGACCACGGCGTCGGCGCCCGGCTGCAGTTCGACGTCGATCTCCAGCGACACCTGCTGCGGCGGCGGTCGCGACGGCGTCGGCAGCCCGGCCGCCTCGCGCGCCTTCCGTTCGGCGGTTGCCAGTTCCTTGGACAGGGTGCGCGCCTTGGCCAGGCGCGCCCGGTAGTTCTGCACCGTCTGCTGCTGCGGCGGCCAGACGAAGGTCGGCGCGGGCGGCGGCTGCTGCAGCAGCGGCAGGCACAGCATGGTGGTCACGAGGCTCATCGGCTGCTCGACGAAAGCGGCGACGGCGACAGTGTAGCCGGCGCCCGGGCTTGCTCGGAGCCGGCAGGCTCCGGATCCCGGCGCCACCGGCGCTGCGCCGTGCGCCGCGGGGGGAACTGCCGCGGATCCCGGCCCGGCCGCCGCCCGGGCCCGCGCGGCGGGTGCCCGGCAGCACCTGGAACGATCGTTTGAAACGCGCGTTCGCCACGCTAGCCTGCGCGGCGGATGCCGACCAAGTCACGCACCGGCGCCGCGCGCACGCCGCCGACGCGCGAGCTGCTGCTCGACGCCGCCGAACGGCTGTTCGGCGAACAGGGCTACTCCGCCACCTCGCTGCGGCAGCTGACCGCCGCCGCCGGCACCAACCTCGCCGCCGTCAACTACCACTTCGGCGGCAAGCAGGGGCTGTGCAAGGCCGTGCTGGCTCGCCGCATCGCGCCGATCAACGCCGAGCGTTTCCGGCGGCTCGATCGACTGCGGCGGCGGCCGGGCCTCGAAGCGATCGTGCGCGCCTTCCTCGAACCGCCGCTGCGCGCCACCGGCTGCGCCGGCGGCGTGCCCTGCACGTCGCCCGCCGCGCGCCTGTGCCGCCTGTTCGGCCGCATCAGCGTCGAGCAGCCGGCCTTCCTGCGCGACTTCGTCGCCGAGCAGTTCGGCCTCATCGCGCGCCGGTTCGCGGCCGAGTTCGCGCGCCTCGCCACGCGGCCCGGCCGCGGCCTCGACCGCGCGTCGCGGTGGTGGCGCATGCACTTCGTCGTCGGCGCGATGGCGCACACGCTGCAGAGCGCGGACTCGCTCGCCGCCCTCAGCGACGGCCAGTGCAATCCCGACGATGTCGACCAGATGACCGAGGAACTCGTCGCGTTCGCGGTCGGCGGGCTGCGCGCCGCGGCCTGCAGGCGCGCGCCGCCGAGAGCTCGCGGGGAGGCCCGGCGATGAGGCACCGCATCGTGCTGTTCGCGCTGGCTGCCTGCTCCGCCGGACCGCCTGGCCCGGTCGACCTCGACCACGGCCTGGCCGTGCCCGCCGCCTTCGCCGCCGCGCCGGCCGAGCCGGGCACGTCCACCGAACCGCCGCTCGCCGACGGCTGGTGGCGGCAGTTCGGCGATGCCGGCCTCGACGCTGCCGTCGCCGCGGCGCTCGAGCACAACCGCGATCTGCAGGCCGCGGCGGCGCGGCTCGAGGCGGCCGCGAGTTCGCGCGTGATCGCCGGCTCGGGGGCACTGCCGCAGCTCGATCTCGGCCTGTCGCCGCAGCGCTCGCGCCGGGTCTTCGTCGGCTTCCCGTTCGGCGGCGGTGGCGTGCTCAGCAGCACGTCGACGACCTGGGGGCTGTCGCTGAACACGAGCTGGGAGCTCGACGTCTGGGGCCGCGTGCGCGCCGGCGAGTCCGCCGCGATCGCCGAGCTGCAGGCCACGGCCGCCGACGCCGCCGCGGCGCGGCTGAGCCTGGTCGGCCAGGTCTGCAGGGCCTGGTTCGCCGCGATCGAGGCGCGGCAGCAGTTGGCGCTCGCCGAGGCCACCGCCGCGGCCTTCGGCCAGACCTGCGCCGACGTGCGCGACCGTTTCCGCCGCGGCGTGAAGCCGGCGGTCGAGGTGCACGTGGCCGAGACCAACCGGCACAACGCCGAGGCCGGCGTCGCGCAGCGCCGGGACCTGCTCGACGCCGCGCTGCGCCGGCTCGAGGTGCTGACCGGGCAGTATCCCGCGGCGGCGATCGCGACGGCGCCGCGGCTGCCGGAACGGCTGCCCGCGGTGCCGGCCGGCCTGCCGAGCGACCTGCTGCGGCGCCGCCCCGACCTCACCGCGGCCGAGCGCCGGCTGGCGGCCGCCGGCTGCCGCGTCGACGCCGCGCGCGCCGCGCTGTGGCCGCGGCTCGCCCTGACCGCGAGCGGCGGCACCACGAGCGAAGAACTCGCGGACCTCGCCGACCGGGACTTCCGGGTCTGGAGCCTCGGCGCCAACCTGCTGCAGCCGCTGTTCCGCGGCGGCGCGCTGCGCGCCGACGTCGCGCAGCGGCGGGCGCTGCTCGCCGAGGCCCTCGCCCGCTACGGCACCGCGCTGCTGGCCGCGTTCGCCGAGGTCGAGAACGCGCTCGGCGCCGGCGAGCGGCTCGACGGACGCGCCGCGAGCCTCGCGGCCGCGTCCCATCACGCCGCGCGCGCCAGCGAGCTGGCCCGCGACCGCTGGCAGCGCGGCCTCGCCGACTTCCTGCTCGTCGCCGACGGGCAGCGGCAGTCCTTCCAGTCCGAGTCGGCGCGCCTCGCCGCCGCGCGGCTGCGGCTCGACAACCGCGTCGACCTGATCCTCGCGCTCGGCGGCGGCTTCGCTGCGCCAGGGGGCGACGCGCGCGACACGAACACGCCATGAAGCACCTCCGCCTGTTGCTGCAGATCCTGCTGCCGCTCGCCCTCCTCGGCGGCGGCTTCTGGCTCGCGAAGTGGCTCCAGTCGATGCAGCCGGCGCCGGTGGTCGAGCCGCACGCGTTCGCCGCGCCGACCGTGCGCGTGCACGCGGTCGAGCTGGCCGAACGCCGCATCGACGTCGAGACGCAGGGCGTGGTCGAGCCGGCGCGCGCGATCGCGCTCGCGGCCCAGGTCGGCGGCCGCGTCGTCGCGGTCTCGCCGGCGCTGCGGGCCGGCGGGTTCTTCGCCGAGGGCGAGGTGCTCGTCGAGATCGACCCGGCCGACTTCGCGCTCGCGATCGTGCAGCAGGAGGCGGCGGTCGCGCGCGCCGAACTGCGCGTGCTGCAGGAGCAGGCCGAGGCCGACGCCGCGCGGCGCGCCTGGCAGGAACTCGAGGGCCGGGCCCCCGGCGATCCGCTGGTCCGGCGCGAGCCGCAGATCGCCGACGCCGAGAAGGCGCTCGCCGCGGCGCGGGCCCTGCTCGACAAGGCCCGGCTCGACCTCGAGCGCACCAAGGTCAAGGCGCCGTTCGCCGGCCGCGTGCGCAGCGCGTCCGTCGACACGGGGCAGATCGCGCAGCCCGGCGCGCCGCTGGCGCAGCTCTACGGCACCGAACACGCCGAGGTCCGGCTGCCGCTGCCCGCGCGCGACGCCGCGTTCCTCGACCTGCCGCTGCACTGGAGCGACGCCGGCTCGCCGGCCGCCGGGCCCGCGGTCGATCTCGTCGCCGCGTTCGGCGGCCGCGAGCACGTCTACCGCGGCAGCATCGTCCGCACCGAGGGCGAGGTCGACCGCCGGACCAGGCAGCTGACGGCCGTCGCGCGCATCGAGGCCCCGTACGCACGGAACGGGCAGCAGGACCGGCCCCCGCTCGCGGTCGGCACGTTCGTGCGCGCGACGATCCACGGCCGCAGCCACGACGGCGTCGCGGCGCTGCCGCGCGAGGCGCTCGCCGGGCAGGGCGAGGTCTGGGTGGTCGACGCCGGGTCGAAGCTGCACCGGCGCACCGTCGATGTGCTGCGCGAGGTCCGCGACCTGGTCTACGTGCGCGGCAACCTCGCGGCCGGCGAACTGGTCTGCACGACGCGCCTCGAGGCGCCGGTCGAGAACATGCCGGTGCGCCGCTACGCGGAGCCGCCGCGATGACCGACGCGACCATCCCGCCCGGTGAGGGCCGCGGCTTCTTCGCCTGGTTCACGCAGAACCACGTCGCCGCGACGCTGTGCGCGCTCGGTTTCGTCGTCGCGGGCCTCGTCGCGCTGCTCGGCGGCCGCGTGCGGCGCGAGGTGTTCCCCGAGCTCGAGCCGAACATCGTGACGATCCAGGTCACCTACCTCGGCGCAGCGCCGGCCGAGGTCGAGCAGGGCATCTGCCTGCAGATCGAAGACGCCGTCGAAGGCATCTCCGGCGTCGACAAGATCACGGCGACGGCGATCGAGGGCGCCGCCAGCGTCGTCGTCGAGGCGCTGCAGGAAGCCGACATCGACCAGGTCTACAACGACGTCAAGAACCGCATCGACGCGATCACGACCTTCCCGGTCGAGGCCGAGCGGCCGATCGTGTCGCGCCTCGTCGTCCGCCGCGAGGTGATCACCGTCGCGATCCACGGCGACGCCGACGAGGCGGCGCTGAAGGCGATCGCCGAGCGCGCCCGCGACGAACTGTCGGCGCTGCCCGAGATCTCGCAGGTCGACCTCGCCGCGGTGCGCCCCTTCGAGATCTCGATCGAGATCGGCGAAGCGGCCCTGCAGCGCCACGGGCTCACGTTCGACGACGTCGCCAACGCCGTCCGCCGCGGCAGCCTCGACCTGCCGGCCGGCGCGATCAAGGCCGACGACGGCCACACCGTGCTGCGCGTGCAGAGCCAGGCCTACCGCGGCGCCGAGTTCGCCGACCTCGTGCTGCTGAGCCGGATCGACGGCACCCGCGTGCGCCTCGGCGACGTCGCCACCGTGATCGACGGCTTCGCCGACGACGACCTCGGCGCGCGCTTCGACGGCAAGCCGGCCGTCATGCTGAAGGTCTTCCGCGTCGGCGACGAGGACGTCGTCGCCGTGACCGGGGCCGTCAAGCGCTGGGTCGCCGGCCCCGGCAAGGAACTGCTGCCGCCCGGCGTCGCGATGACCCCGTGGCGCGACGAGTCGTTGATCCTGGACAGCCGCACCGAGCTGTTGCTGCGCAACGCCGCGCAGGGCCTCGCCCTCGTGCTGCTGATCCTGACCCTGTTCCTGCAGCTGCGCATCGCGCTGTTCGTCGCCGCCGGCATCCCGATCGCGTTCCTCGGCGCCGTCGCGTCGATGCCGGCGCTCGACGTGTCGGTCAACATGCTCTCGCTGTTCGCGTTCCTGCTGGTGCTCGGCATCGTCGTCGACGACGCGATCGTCGTCGGCGAGAACATCGTCGGGCACCGCGAGCGCGGCGGCGCACCGCTGCTGTCCTCGATCCGCGGCGCCCGCGAGGTGCGCGCGCCGGTGTTCGCGTCGGTGACGACGACGATCGCCGCGTTCACGCCGATGCTGTTCGCGGTCCCCGGCGCCGACGCGCAGATCTGGCGCGTGATCCCGCTGATCGTGATCCCGGTGCTGCTGGTCAGCCTGATCGAGTCGCAGCTCTGCCTGCCCTCGCACCTGGCGCTGCTGCGGGACCGCGCGCCGGCTCGACGCGAGTGGCCCGGCGCGCGCCTGCTGCACCGCCTGCAGCGCGGCGTCGACGCGCTGCTGAAGTGGTGGATCGACGAGGTCTACGGGCCTTCGCTCGGCTTCCTGCTGCGCTGGCGCCACGCGACGATCGCCGCCGCCGTCGCCCTGCTGATGGCGGCGGCCGGCAGCGTCGCGGCCGGCTACCCGCGCTTCATCTTCTTCCCGAGCGTCGAAGGCGACAACGTCGTCGTCGCGCTGACGATGCCGGAGGGCTACCCCGCCGAACGCACGCTGCAATGGCTCGCGCGCATCGAACGGACCGCGCGCGAGGTCTGCGACGAGGCCGCGGCGGCGAACGGCGGCGAAGCCGTGCTCGAGCACATGATGGCCTCGCTCGGCACGCAGCCGTGGAGCCAGATCCAGTCGACCAACGTGGGGCGCCGCGGCACCGTCGGCGCCTCGGGCTCGCACCTCGCCGAACTGAACCTGCAGCTGACCCCGTCCGAGCGGCGCACGCTGCCGTCGGCGACCGTCATGAGCCGGATGCGCGAGCGGACCGGCGCGATCCCGGACGCCGTCGAACTGACCTTCACGACCTCGTTCTTCTCGACCGGCAAGGACGTCGACGTCGAGCTCTACCACGCCGACGCGGACGAACTGCAGCGCGCCGCCGGCGACCTGCAGCGGCGGCTCGGCGACATGCCCGAGATCAAGGACGTCACGACCTCGTTCCGCCTCGGCAAGCCCGAACTGCGCATCGCGATCCGCCCCGAAGCCGAAGCGCTGGGCCTCGCGCAGCGCGACCTAGCGCGCCAGGTGCGCCAGGCGTTCCACGGCGAGGAGGCGCAGCGCGTGCAGCGCGGCCAGGACGACGTCCGGATCATGGTCCGCTATCCGGAGCGCGACCGCCGCTCGCCGACCGCGCTGCGCGAACTGCGCGTGCGCACGCCGGCCGGCGACGAGGTGCCGTTCGACGAGGTCGCGACCGTCGCGGCCGGCCACTCGTACTCGTCGATCACGCGCGTCGACGGGCGCCGCTCGCTGCGCGTGCAGGGCGAGATCGACGAGAACGACGCGGACGCGAGCCCCGGCGCGATCAACGCCCGGCTGCGCGACGAGATCCTGCCGGCGCTGGTCGCCGGCCACCCGGGCCTCGGCTGGGCGTTCGAGGGCGACGAGAAGAAACGGCGCGAGTTGCTGGTCTCGCTGGCCGGCGGCTTCGTCGTCGCGCTGTTCGCGATGTTCGCGCTGATCGCGATCCCGCTGCGCTCCTACCTGCAGACCCTGATCATCCTGACCGCGGTGCCGTTCGGCTTCGTCGGCGCGCTGCTCGGCCACGCGATCATGGAGTTCGACCTCAGCATCCTGTCGCTGTTCGGCCTCGTCGCACTGTCCGGCGTCGTCGTCAACGACAACATCGTGCTGGTCGACTGGATCAACCACCGCCGCGAGCACCACGAGACGCTGCACGAGGCCGTGCGCAGCGCCGGCGCGCGCCGCTTCCGGCCGATCCTGCTGACCTCGCTGACGACCTTCGGCGGCCTGATGCCGCTGCTGTTCGAGCAGAGCGTGCAGGCGCGCTTCCTGATCCCGATGGCGCTGTCGCTCGGCTTCGGCGTCGTGTTCGCGACCGCGATCAGCCTCGTGCTGGTGCCCTGCCTCTACCTCGTGCTCGAGGACGTGCGGCACGCCTTCGGCTGGCTCTACGGCCGCCGGCCGCGGCCCGCGGCGTCCGGCGGCGACTGCGGGCCCGCGCCGGCGGGGACGCCGTGACCCGAGTCGTCGAACACGGTGATCGCGCGGGTCTCACGCTCGGCCAGGTCGCGGAACCGATCGTGGAACAGCGTGAACGGCATGGGTGGGCTCGCCGCGATCAGAACTCGATGCGGTACTGATTGTCTTCCATCAGCAGCAGTTCCTCGCCGCCCGCGAACTCGAGCACGGCCTTGGCGATGCGGACCCGCGGCTGCAGCGCCTCGATGTAGACGCGGTCGATGTGCACGACCCGGTCGGGGCTCGAGAAGCTGCCGGGGCCGACCTGCCCGCCGAAGTGCTCGGAGCGGCCGAACGCGATGTGCACGCCGAGCTTCTCGTCGAGCAGGACCACGCCGGTGGGTTCGAGGCCGAAGTCGCCCAACACCCCGAGTCCCAGCTCCGCGATGTTGCCGTAGGCCGGTTCCTCGGCGAGCTTCCGCGCCTCGTCGCGCGACGCCGCATTGTCCGTGAGCACGGCGACCGCCCGGTTCGCGCGCACTTCGTAGACGACGACGTCCTCGCCGAACTGCACCGGCAGTTCGCCGTTCGTGCGGCTCGGGTCGCCCGCGATCTCGCCCTCGTAGGGCACGATGTAGGCCTCGCCCGAGGGCAGGTTGCCCGCGACGCCGGGGCTGTGCAGCACGCCCGCGGAGGCGTGCGCGCCGCGGTGGCGCAGGTCGAGGTGCAGGTGGTGCGCGGCCCCCGCGGCGTCGAAGTCGATGGCGCAGCCCTGCGCGCGATCGAGCAGTTCCTCGAGCCGGTCGACGCGCGCGCCGATCACCGTGTAGTCGAGCTTCAGGGCCGGCAGCATCGCGCGCGAGAAGCCCGGCATCGTCGCGGCCCGGAAACCGAGCTTCTTCGCGGCGATCTTCAGCGGCGCCGTCGCGGAGAACTGCGTCGGCGCGATCAGGATCTGGTGCTCGGCGAGGATGCGGTCGAACGGGATCGGCTCGCCGCGCAGTTCCTCGGCCCGCGCCGGCAGGGGGCCGCCTCCGTGCAGTTGGCCGGCCGGCGGCAGATCGGCGTTGTTCGCGTGCGCGTTGCGGTAGAGCACGAGCGCGACGGCGTCGAGACCGAGCCGCGCGGCGCAGGGGGCCAGCCTCGTGTGCCAGCCGGCGGCCATCTCGCGCCTTTGCTGCCAGGCCGGTTCGTCGGCGACGCGCGCGTCCGGCAGGTCGACCAGGATCGCGAGGCGGCGGTCGGCGGGGCCGGGGCGGAACACGCGCCGCACGAGGGCGACGAGGTCATCGCTCGAGAGGTCGGTCATGGGGTGAGGGACGCCGGTCGGCGTGGTCGCGGACGGTGGGGACTGCGGGAACGAGAAGAGGGTAGTCGTCCGCCCGCGACGAGTCAGCCGTTTCCGGGTCTGTGCTCCGGCGGCTCCGTCACCGCACCCGCCCGTCGCCCCCGCCCCCGCCGCCGGCCAGCAATCGTTCGAGCGTCAGCTCGCGCACGCCGTAGAACGCCTTCAGCGCCGCGACCTCGGCCAGCGGCCCCTCGGCAGCTCGCGGTGCCGCGCGCCGCCGGGCCAGCAGCATGGTGTTCTTCGCCGTGTGCTCGATCGGCACGAACTCGAACACCTGCACGTCGTAGCCCGCGGCCTCGAGCAGCAGCGCGCGCAGCCCGTCGGTCAGCAGCGTCGCCTCGCGTTCGAGGTGCACACCGTGCCGCAGCACCGCCTGCAGCGGGGCGGGCGGCTGCAGCTGCGGCCGCACCTCCTTGTGGCAGCACGGCGCGCACAGGATCACCCGGGCGCCCGAACGCACGCCGAGGTGCAGCGCGTGGTCGGTGGCGACGTCGCACGCGTGCAGCGCGATCAGCACGTCGAGCGAACCGGGCGGCCACGTCGCCACCTCGCCCTGCACGAAGCGCAGCCCGCGCAGGCCGAGCCGCTCGACGCGCGCGTTGCCGTCGGCGACGAGGTCGGCGCGCCGTTCGACGCCGGCGACGTCCATCGTGCTGCCGCTGGCCAGCAGCCAATCGTGCACGGCGAAGGTCAGGTAGCCCTTGCCGGCGCCGAAGTCGACCACGCGCAGGTCCGTCGCCAACAGCGCGCCGCCGACCGCGCCCGCGAACAGTTCGACGAACTTGTCGATCTGCCGGTACTTCTTCGCCATCGACGGCACCACCTGCCCGGCGGCGGTGGTTACGCCGAGTTCGTGCAGGAACGGTCGCCCCGGGTCGACCAGCCGATGCCGGCCGCGGTCGTGGGCCTCGCCGGCGGCGCCGGCCGGCGCCGCCAGCGCGCTCGTCGTGAGGTGCGCCGAGCCGCGTTTGCCGAGCCGCAGCTGCCACTCGGTGTCGCGCGTGAACAGGTGCACGCTCTGGAACGGCGCCCCGATCAGCGCCTCGGCGTCCGCGATCGCCGCGGGCAGCGGCGCGTTGCTGGTCTCGTCGCGCGTCGGGTAGTGGCGCACGAACGACAGGTGCGGCACAGAGCGCAGCAGGATGCGCCGTGCGTCGATGCGCCGCAGGCTGCCGCTGCCGCGCGGCCGCGCGAACACCAGCTTGACGAACGTGCCGTCGGCGAGGCTCGCGCGCAGCGCGGCGAGCAACCGTTCCCGCGGCGGCGGCGGGTGCCTCGGCGAGGGGTCGGTCGGCGGTGGATCGGCGGTCATGCGGGCCGGCGATCATGCGGCCTCGCGCCCACGGCGCCAGCGCGGAGGCGCTCGTCGCCAGCGCGGAGGCGCCGTTCAGCCGGCCGCCAGTTCGCGGATCACCGCCAGCAGGTCCTGCAGGTCGGCGACGTTCGTGCGCGGGTTGATCAAGGTGGTGCGCAGGAACACGCCCTGCGGCAGTGCGGCCTGCACCACGTAGAAGCGGCCGTCCTGCAGCAGGCGCTGGCGCAGCGCCCGCTGGTGCGCATCGAGGTCGCCGCCGCCCTCGGGCCGATGGCGGAAGCAGACGATGTTGGCCTGCGGCCGGCAGGCCAGTTCGAAGTCCGGGGCCCCCTGCAGCAGATCGGCGAACGCCGCGCCCAGCGCCATGCTGTGGTCGAGGAACGCCACCAGCGGCGCCTCGCCGACCGCGCGCAGGCTCGTGTAGAGCATGGCGCCGAGTGCTCTCTTGGTGCACTCGAGGGTGCGCAGGCCGCGGTCGTGCGGCCGCGGATCCTGCGCGAACAGGTAGCCGGCCTCCTGCGCGAACGGCGCGTAGGACTCCCGGCCGTCGCGGAACAGCACGCCGGTGACCAGTGCTGGCATCAGCAGCAGCTTGTGCGCGTCCCAGACCACCGAGTCGGCGCGCTCGATGCCGGCCAGCAGGTGGCGGTGCTTCGGACTCAAGCAGTAGCTCGCGCCGTGGGCGCCGTCGACGTGCAGCCAGAGGCCGCGGTCGCGGCAGAAGTCGGCGATCGCCGGCAGCGGGTCGAACGAGCCGGTGGCGGTCGAGCAGGCGCTGGCGACCACGGCGATCACCTTGCGGCCGCGCTGCTCGGCCTGCCACAGCGCCGCCGGCAGCGCTTCGGCGCGCATGCGGAACTGGTCGTCGGCCGGCACGCGCACGACGCCCTGTTCGCCGCAGCCGAGGATCCGGGCGGCGCGGTCGATGCAGTAGTGGGCCTGTTCGCCGACCAGCACGGCGCCCTGCGACAGGCCGTTCCGCCAGGCGTCGCCGGGCAGCTTCTGCCGCGCCGCCAGCAGCGCGGTCAGGTTGCCGATCGAGCCGCCCGAGGTCAGCACGCCGGCGGCGCCGGCCGGGAAGCCGAGGTGGCGGCACATCCAGTCGACCGCGCGCTGTTCCATCGCCGTCTGCAGCGGGCCCATCTCGTAGACCGCCATGCCGTTGTTCAGCAGGGCTCCGGTGAGTTCGAGCAGCGCCGCCAGCGGCAGCGGCGGGTCGACCTGGTGGCCGACGAAACGCGGATGGTGCAGCCGGTTGGACTCGGCGAGCAGGCGCTGCAGCAGGGCCAGCGGCGCCTCCGGGTCGGCGGTGCCATCGAGCGGCGGCAGGCTCTGCAGCTTGGCGGCAGGTTCCTGCCAGCGCAGCACCGGGCCGTCGCGGTTCGCCGTGGCGGCGAGGTGGTCGGCGAGCAGGTCGACGAACGAGTGGCCGAGGGAACGGAAGCGTTCGGGGTCGTACGGGTCGCCGGACATGCGCGGCGTGTTCTACGCAACGCGGGGCGGCGGGGGAACGGCGGCGGTTCGGGGGACGGTGGCGGGGGAGCCTTGACCCTGCGCCCCACACCTTCGACAACGGCGGCCATGCTGCGCTCGCCCAGTTCGCCGCACCTGCTGCTCGCCGCGCTGCTCGCCGCCGGCCTCGTCGCCCAGGAACCGCCGCCGACCACAGCGGCGACCACACCCACCGCGGCCCCCCTGCCGATGCGCGTGCCCGTCTTCGTCGTGCGCTACTTCCCGGTCGCCGGCGAACGCATCGACCGCTCGGTCACCGGCGACTGGGGCGAGACCCTGGCCGCGACCCAGGCGAAGTGCGACCGGCTGACCAAGGAACTCGCCGACGCCCTGGCCGAGGGCTCGCGCTACCACGGCTACAAGGACCCGGCGAGCCAGCCGAACCTGCGCTACGAGGTGCTCGAGACCGTGACGTTCCTGCAGCCGCTGCCGACGCGGCCCAAGCGCCGCGGCGAGCAGGTGCCGCTGCCCGACTACCGGGCGATCCTGCGCGCGATCGACATCGAGCGGCAGGTCGCGCGCGGCTGCAAGCAGGTCTGGATCTGGGCCTACCACGGCGGCGTGGTCGGCCTCTGGGAATCCAACATGGCGAGCCCGACCGGCGACGTCAGCAACAGCAACCGCGACCCCGACGACCTGCCCGTGCTCGCGAGCACCTACACGGTCTACCACTTCAACTACCAGCGCGACCTCGGCGAGGCGCTCGAGAACCACATGCACCAGCTCGAGGCGCTGCTCAATCACGTCGACGGCCGCGACCGCACGCCGCCCGACCGTTGGTCCGAGCTCCTGTTCTGGGGCCGCTTCGTCGGCAGCGACGCCTCGCACAAGATCGTCACGAAGCCGGCGCGCTGCGGCTGGACCCACTACGCGCCGAACAGCGAACACGACTACGACTGGCAGAACGAACGCTACGTCGAGACCGACATCGAGGACTGGCACCCCGACCACCCTGGCAAGGTGCAGCGGATCAACTGCGAGCGCTGGGGCCGCGACCCGGTGCGCTGGCGCATCTACTGGCTGCAGGCGATACCGGGGGCCGGCAGCGGGCTCACCTGCCGGGGCAAGCCGCTGACCAACTGGTGGAGCTTCGTCGCCGACTGGGACCTTGCCCGGCGCGAGGGACGCACGCTGGTGGCGAAGTAGCGCCGGCCTGCCCGCCTCACTCGGCCTGCGCCGCGCCGGCCTGCAACCGCGGATCCTCCGGGCCAGGAACGGTCTGCACCGCCACCCCGTGCGCGCGCAGGTACTCGACCCCGTTGGCGCCGAGGTACCCCCGCTCGACCACCAGCACGCGCGCGATGCCGGCATGGTGGATCATCTTGGCGCACAGGACGCACGGCTCGCCGGTGACGATCAGCCAGGCGCCGCGCGTCGGCACGCCGTTGGCCGCGGCGTTGCAGATCACGTTCATCTCCGCGTGGTGGCAGCCGATCTCCATGCGCTCGCCGGACGGCACGCCGAGGTCGTCGCGCAGGCAGGTCTCGCCGCCGCAGAGCCGCCCGCCGCCGCGCGGTCCGCCGTTGTAGCCGTCCATCAGCACGACGTTGCGGCTCGGGTCCACGAGCAGCGCGCCGAACTTGCGTCGCGGGCAGTTGCTCGCCCTGGCCAGCACGAGGCACTGCTCGACCCGGATCGCAACGTGCTTCGCTTTCATCGGCGCGCACGCTAGCGGGGCGAGCTTCCCCGGTCACGCACCGCCCGTGGGCGGCGCGTTCCGCGGTCAGTTGCCCATCACGACGTTGAGCCCGTTGCTCAGCGAGGCGAAGCCGAACAGCGAGCCGTTCGGGTCGAACACGAGCCACTGGCCGTTCAGCGTGACGCCCGCGAACGACGGGTTGTTCGGGATCGCGAGCGGGAAGGCCGCGGTCCCCGTCCCGCTCGTGAGCGTGCCCGGACAGGTGATGACCGGCTGCCCGAGCAGCAGGCGGCAACTGCCGTAGATGTAGATGTTGCTCGCCGTGAAGCTCACGTTGAGCGCGGCGAACGCGTTCTGCGCCGCGTTGGCGAGACCGAAGCCGAAGCTGCTGTTGCCGAGCTGCGGCAGGCCGATCGCCGAGATCGCCGGCACGATGAAGCCGGTGCCGTAGCAGCCGCTGCCGTAGATCGACGTCGTGGCCACCACGCCCGAGGACGAGATGCGCCACGGCTCCTTGCCGGTGACGCCGTCGTCGCAGACGAACCAGGTGTCGTTGCCGGCCTCGACGAAGCCGCCGAGCTCGACCGCGCCCGAGCCGGCCCACGGTCCGATCTTGCCGGCCATGCGCGTGTTCGCGGCCGTGCCGTCGCTGGTCCAGATCTGCAGCCCGTCGACGCCGTCCGAGCCGGCGAAGATCACGGTGTTCGAGTTCGGCCGCGCCCGCAGCGTGCCGGCGACCACGCCGTTCGCGGGGCCCGGGTAGAGGTCGCGCACGCGGGTGACCGACGCGCCGTCGGTCGTCCACAGCTCGCGGCCGGTGACGCCGTCGTCGACCGCGAAGAAGGCGCGGTTGCCGACCGCGACGAGTTCCTGGATCGTCGCGGAGCCGCCGCCGGGGATCACCTCGCCGACGAGCACGGTGCCGGCGGCGGTGCCGTTGGTGCGGAGGATCTCGTAGCCCGCGCCGGACAGCCAGGCGACGAACAGGACCGTGCCGTTCTGCAGGCGCACGAGTTGCTCGGGCGACGACCCGCCGGCACCCGGGTTCAGGTCCGCGACGACGCGCGTGTTCGCAGCCGTGCCATCGGTGACCCACAGCTCGCGACCGGTCGTCGGACTGGTCGCCACGAAGTAGGTGAGGTTGCCGACGCCGAGGAAGTTGCTGCTGTTGCTGCCGGAGGCGCCAGGGTAGATGTCGAGCAGCAGCTGCGTGCCGGCCGCCGTGCCGTCGCTGACCCAGGGTTCGTCGCCGTAGGTCGCCGAATAGGTGCGGAACACCACGCGCGACGGGCCAGAGGCGCTGAAGTACTGCGGCGAGGAGCCGCTGCTGCCGGGATAGATGTCGCCGAGGAACACGGTGCCGGCCAGCGTGCCGTCCGTGACGTGGGGTTCGGGGCCGGTGCCTTGCGCGTAGGCCGAGAACCAGACCTTCCCGTTCGCCGGCGCGAGGTTGCTGGGGCTCGAGCTGTTCACCCCGGCCCACACGTCGAGCACGGAACTGCCCGCCTGCGTGCCGTCCGTGCGCAGCAACTCGTAGCCGAAGTTGCCGGCGTAGCCGGTCGCGTAGGCGATGCCGTTCAGGCTGGTGAGCTCGTACAGGTAGTTGCTGGTCTGGCCGGCGAACGTGAGCTGGAACGTGCCCGCCCCGGTGCCGTCGCTGCGCCACATGCCGGAGTTGCTGCCGTCGTTGGCGAAGAACACGACGCCGTTGTTGGTCGGCGTGAACCACTGCGGTGACGAGTCGCCGGTCGGGGGCGCGAGGTCGTTGACGAAGCGCGTGCCCGCCTGCGTGCCGTCGCTGACGTGGAGTTCGTAGCCGAACAGCGGCGAGTAGGCATTGCAGAACACGCGCGTGCCGACCGGCGCCATGTTCGTCGGGGAGGAGCTCGGGGAGCCCGCGACGACGTCGGCGATCATGCGCGTGCCGGCGACGGTGCCGTCCGTGAACCACAGCTCGTTGCCGGCACCCGGCGTCGTGGCCGAGAACACCGCACCGCCGAAGGCGCGCCGTATCCCGTCCGGCGAGGAACCCGCGCCACCCGGATACAGGTCGAGCAGCAGCGACGTGCCGGCAATCGTGCCGTCGGTCACGTAGAGCTCGTAGCCGGTCACCCCGTTGGTGGCGCTGAACACGGCGCGCGTCGGCGAGGCCTGGCAGAAGTTGTAGGGCGAGGAGCTTCCCGCGCCGGGGAGGAGGTCGGCGAGCCGGAACGTGCCCGCGGCGGTGCCGTCGCTGACCCACGGTTCCGCTCCCGCGCCGGTCATGTCGTCGATCTGGAACAGCACGCGGTTCCCGAACGGCGCCATGTAGTAGGCGTACGATGAACCAGCGCCGGGCACGATGTCCTTCACGAGGCGGGTGTTGGCGAACGTGCCGTCGCTGTAGTGCAGTTCGTAGCCTGCGCCTTGGCCGTCGTTGGCCGTGAAGTAGACGCCGTTGCCGACGCCGACCATGGCGGAGCTGAACGTCGTGTGGCTCGTCCCCGGGTTGAGGTCGCGCACCATCACCGTGCCCGCGAGCGTGCCATCGGAACGCCACAGTTCGGTGCCGTTGGGCTGCGTGTAGGCGGAGAAGAAGAGGTATCCGCCGCCGACCGCCATGTAGGCGGGGCTGGAGCCGGTTGTGCCGGGGACGATGTCGTACCACAGCCCCGTGCCCGCCGGCGTGCCGTCGGACCGCCACAGTTCGGTGCCGGTGCTGCCGTCGTAGGCGGGGAAGTAGACGTGGTTGCCGAGGGCGACCAGTTCGTTCGGTGCGCCCCCGCCGACGCCCACGTAGATGTCGCGCAGCAGGATCGTGCCCGCTGGGGTGCCATCGGTGCGCCACAGTTCCTGGCCGAGTCCGGGCAGCGTGGCGGTGAAGAACACGTAGCCGCCCGCGACGGTCAGCTTGGACGGCACGGACCCCTGGAAGCCAGGGTTGATGTCCTTCAGCATGGTGGTGCCGGCGATCGTGCCGTCGGACCGCCACAGCTCGGCGCCGTGCGCGGTGGTGGCGGCGAAGATCGCGACGCCGTTGAGGTCGACGATGTTGCTCGGATTGCTGCTGCGCTGGCTGTTCGCCGGCGCGAGGTCGCGCACGAGCGTCTGGGCGGGCAGGGCGAAGGCGAGCAGGGAGAGGGCGACGAGGGACGGGGCAGAGGACGGGATCACACGGAACTCCTGGTTTGACGTGCGCAACAGCGGCGTTGCCGCTGCGGCCGAACGTGTTAAGCCGAGGATTCCGGGGAAGGCAACCCCCCCCTGGGCCGGGCCGGGGGTCAGTTCCCGATCGTGAACGACAGCCCGTTGCTGAGGGCGCCCAGGCCGAACAGCGCCCCGTTCGGATCGAACACCAGGTACTGCCCGTAGAGCGCCAGACCCGCATAGGATGGGTCGATCGGGATCGGGAACGGCGTCACCGCTGCACCGGCAGCGTCCGTGAACACGCCCGGCATCGACACGATCGGCGGCCCGATCAGCAGCCGGCAGCCGCCGATCGGCGAGTTGCTCGGGAAGAAGCTGATGTTGTAGGCCGCGAAGCTGAACGGCAGGCCGTTCTGGACCTGCATGCCGAAGCTGCTGTTGCCGAGCCGCGGCAGCCCGACGCCCGAGGCCACCGGGATCCGGTTGCCCGTGCCGGGGCAGCCCGTGCCGTAGGTCGACACCGACGCGACGACGCCCGTGATCGAGATGCGCCAGGGCTCGCGGCCCGTGATGCCGTCGTCGCACCAGAACCACGTGTTGCCCGCGATGGTGGTGAACTCACCGAGTTCGACGGCGCCCGAGCCGGCCCACGGGCCGATCTTGCCGACCTGGTGCGTGCCGTTCGCCGTGCCGTCGCTGATCCAGATCTGCAGGCCGTCGGTGCCGTCGCTGCCCGCGACCACCACCTCGTTGCTGCCGGTCTTCGCGCGCAGCGTCCCCACGAGCACGCCGTTCGGCGCGCCGGGGTAGATGTCCTTCACGAGCACGATCGTCGACGCGTCGGTCCAGTAGAGCTCGCGGCCGTGCACGGTGTCGTCGGCCGTGAAGAACGCGACGTTGCCGACGGCGACGAGGTCCTGGATCTGGCCGCTGCCGGTGCCCGCCACGATCTCGCCGACCAGCGCGGTGCCGGCGGGCGTTCCGTTGCTGCGGTGCAGCTCGGCGCCGTTGCCCGTGTTGGCGAACCACAGCAGCGTGCCGTTCGCCAACGCGACGATCTGCGCCGGCGAGGAGCCGGCCGCGCCCGCGCGCACGTCGACGGCCAACACGGTACCGGCCGGCGTGCCGTCGGTGACCCAGAGTTCGCGGCCGGTGCCCGCCGTCGTCGCGGCGAACCAGGTCAGGTTGCCGACCGGCGCGAAGTCGCTGCACGACGACGACAAGGTGCCCGGATAGACGTCGAGCAGCAGGCTGGTGCCGGCGGGCGTGCCGTCGCTGACGTAGAGTTCCTCGCCGACGGTCGGGTTGCTGGCCGTGAACAGGACGCGGCTGTTGCCCACCCGCGCGAAGGGCGACGTCGAGGAGCTGGAGGCGCCGGGATTGACGTCGCGCAGCAGGAACGTGCCGGCGGGCGTGCCGTCCGAGACGTAGGGTTCCATGCCGGTGCCCGTGTCCGTGCCCGCGAACCAGATCTTGTTGTGGATCGCGGCCAGGTTGGTCGGCGTGCTGCTCTGCACGCCGGCGCGCACGTCGACGGCGAGGCGCGTGCCGGGGAGCGTGCCGTCGGTGACCGCGAGTTCGGCGCCGGCGCCGGTGAACGTGCCGCGGCAGTAGACGAGCGGTCCGACCGTGACCGGCTCGCTGGGATACAGCGCCTGGGCGCCGAGCACGAATTCCGTGGTCCCGGCGACGGTGCCGTCGCTGCCGAACAGGTTCGGGCCGGTGCCGTCGTTCGCCGCGAACACGACGTTCGTCGCGGTCGGCCGGAACCCGGTCGGGCTCGAATCGCCCTGCGGCAGGTAGATGTCGGTGACGGCGAGCGTGCCGGCGGAGGTGCCGTCCGTGCGGTGCAGTTCGGTGCCGAAAGCCGCAGTGACGGCCGAGAAGTAGGCGTGCGAGCCGACCACCGCGAGCTCGCTCGGCGAACTTGCGCCGACGGGGTTGATGTCGCGCACCAGCGCGGTTCCGGCGGCGGTGCCGTCGGTGAAGAAGAGCTCGCGGCTGATGGACGGTGCCGACGCGGAGAACAGCACGCCGCCCTGGAACGGAACGAGCCAGAGCGGCCCGCTGGAGGTGCCCCCCGGATACAGATCGACGACCAGCGCCGTGCCGCCCGGCGTGCCGTCCGTGCGCCACAGTTCGTCGCCGGTCGTGTCGGTGTCGGCGCCGAACACGGCGAGCGACGGCGACACGGCGGCGAACATGCCGAACCCCGACGAGCCCCCGCCGGCGCGCAGGTCGCCGAGCAGGACCGTGCCGGCGGCCGTGCCGTCGCTGACCCACGGCTCGAAGCCCGTGCCCGTGCCGTCGTCGGCGATGAACAGCGCGCGCTGGCCCCACGCGGTCAGCACGCTGATGCCCGACGCGCTGACGCCCGGACGTACGTCGCGGACGAGGTTCGTGCCCGCGGCGGTGCCGTTGCTGAACCAGAGTTCGAGGCCCGCACCGAGGCCGTCGTTGGCGACGAAGTAGAGGCCGCCCGGGGTGCCGGCGAACTGGTTGCCGAACGACAACGAACCGCCGGTCACGACGTCCTTCACGAGCACCGTGCCGGCGACCGTGCCATCCGTGCGCCACAGCTCGCGACCCGTCGCCGCGGTGGTCGCCGGGAACATCAGGTAGCCACCGGCCACCACGAACGGGCCCGGGATCGACCCGCTGCTGCCGGCGTAGAGGTCGACGAACCGCTGCGTTCCCGCCACCGTGCCGTCGCTGCGCCAGATCTCGCGGCCGCCCGCGTCGCTCGCGTCGAAGAACAGGTAGCCGCCGAAGGAGGCCAGGTAGCTCGGCGCGCCCGACCCGTCGCCCGCTGCACCGTCGCGCAACAGGAACGTGCCCGCCGCGGTGCCGTCCGTGCGCCAGAGTTCCCGGCCGAGGCCGGGCACGTTGGCGGTGAAGAACACGCAGCCGCCGGCGACGACGAGGCTCAGGGGCGACGACGAGGCGGTGCCCGGGTTGATGTCCTTGACGAGCCAGGTTCCGGCGGCCGTGCCGTCGCTGCGCCACAGTTCCATGCCGTGCCCTTGCCGCGCGGCGAAGATCGCCACGCCGCCGAGATCGACGATCAGCTCCGGCGAACTGCTGTTCGGCAGGGAGCCCGGCGGGCAGATGTCGCGCACGAGATTCTGCGCGCTGGGTGCGGCGGCGAAGAACAAGGGCGCTGCGAGAAGAACGAGAGAGCTGGTTCGGTGCATGGTGGTCGTTCGGGGGAGCGAGTCTGGTTGCAAGATCCCGGCTGTTCATTGGACAGCTGCCAGCGGACGCGGGCACTGGGCCGAAGGTCACCCCGGATCCACGCAAAGGGTCGGCTGTGCCCGCGCCATCCACCGAGGCGCTCGACCGGATGCTCCCCGCGGTCCGGCCGAAATCGCCTCAATGCCGCGTGGTGCCTTCGCCGATGCGAGGTCAACCGTACGACCGACCGTACGCCACCTCCGCTCCGACCAGCCACTACCAGGAGTCTTCTCGCGATGACGAAGTCCGCATTCGTTCCGTCCCTTGCCCTCGCCGTGCTCGCCGCCTGCGGCGGCGGCGGCAACGAACCCTCGACCCCCGGCACCATCGCCGGCCTGCAAGGCCCCGAACAGGTCACCATCCTCGAATCGAGCACCGGTGCGACGGCGGCGCTGCGCCTGCCGCGCTCCGTGCGCGGCCTCGCCGGCAGCGACTACGAGACCGACCGCACGCGGTTCTGGGTGCGCGACACCTCGATGGAGGCGCTCGACACCGTCAACATGATCCTGTCGTCCCTGCACCAGACGCGCTACTGGGAGCAGACCAACGCCGGTCCCTACCTCGCGCTCGTCGAGGACACGACGCGCGGCGAGGGCGGCGGCGAACGCGGGCAGACGGGCCCCGAGTACGAGGAATGGGTCGTCGACTCGACGCGCGCCAACAACACCGCGCCGCAGATCGTGGGCTTCTGGATCGCGAGCGAGGAGCACGACGACCCGGTCACCATCTACGGCAAGTTGACGGTCGACGAGGAACCGGGCGACCTGCAGCCGCTCGGCCGGTTCGCGCTGTTCTTCAAGGCCCTGCCCGAGAGCGCGCCGGCGAACGGCACCGAGACGCGGTTCGAGGGCTACCTGCGCACGGTCCCGCGCACCGACGGCCAGAGCGAGGTCGAGTTCTGGATGGGACACGGCGACCCGGACCGCCCCGTGCCGCTCGGCCAGTCCGCGCAGCGCGAGCGCGCCCACGTCGTCGGCGACATGGCCGCCGGCACCGGCCGTGCCTACACCGAGCGCCGCTACGTCATGAACCACGGCGGCCAGAACTGGAGCGAGGCGGGCGAATACCAGATCCAGTTCAACGCGAACTACGTCGCGCGCCGCGAGCAGGTCGCCAACGAACTCGCCGTGCTCGACCGCAACCACTTCGACACGACGGTGTTCCGCTACGGGGTCTACGACGCATCGACCGAGGCGCGGGTCGACCAGCTGTCGGGCTTCCCGGTGCAGACCGAGTCCGGCGCGCACGGCTGGGCCGGCTTCCACGGCATCTGGTTCCCGCAGGAGGTCGCGCTCGTCGACGGCATGACGCTCCACCGCCGCACCTGGGGCAGCCAGATCACGACGCCCTACACGCTCGTGCGCGTGCCCGGCCGGCTCGAGAGGCGCGTGCGTTCGTCGATCACGCTCGCCGACCTGCAGAACGAGGACCTGCAGACGTTCGACCCGATGGCGGGCGGCGAGGTGCGCGTGCGCTTCACCGGCACCGACTTCGTGCGCATCGCGCGCCGCAACGGCAACGAGTGGCAGCCCGAGGCGAACCCGGTCAGCATCGCGAGTTCGTACTCGACCGGCCAATGGCTGCACTTCTGGAGCCATGCGCGCGGCAGCGTCGAGTTCGCCTGGCCGGCAACGCTGAGCGGCGCGGCGCCGGCGTTCGTCTGGTCGTCGACGCCGGTCACGGCGGACTCGACGGAGCTCGCCGGCGGCGACCTCACGCTGCACGGCTACTCCCAGCTGCTGAAGGCGTCGATCTCGAACACGGAAGCGAACTTCCTGAACGGTGACTCGCCGTACCTGCCCAATGCGACGAGCGTGTCGTCCGGCAACCAGACCTACGTCTTCGTCAAGCAGACGCTGATGCTGCAGCTCGGCGGCCAGGACGTGAACTTCGCGCCGGGTGTCACGATCACCTCGGGCCCGGCCCTCTGGGGCCTCAACTGCGGGCCGTTGTTCGCGGCGCCGCTCGCCTCGCTCGGCGAGATGCAGAACCAGACGGTCAACTACGAGTGGCGCGTCGGGCAGAACCGATGGAGCCAGCTGCTCGCGCTGAAGAACGCCGAGGGCAACTTCGTCGCCTTCACGCCGCCGACGCGGTTCACCTACGTGCACAACGAACCGGGCTCGCCGTACGACGGCCGCACGTTCCACCTCGAGTGGGACGGCACGAACCTGCAGGGCGTCCCGCACGTGCAGAACGCGGGCGACGGGCGCTGGTACCCGCAGTTCAACATCCCGAGCGGCACGACGGTGACGGCGGGCAGCCGCACCTACAAGATCAAGCAGCTCGAGGGCGAACAGAGCATGCAGGCGGTCGGCGATCCCGTCGCCGTGTACGAGTCGCAGGGTTTCGACCTGTCCAACTCGCTGTCGGTGACGACCCCGGAGCCGTACACCGACCCGGCGATCGGCGAACGGCCCGCGGTCACGGGCGCGCCGACCTACGTCGGCGGCGTGGCGCAGAACGGCGACGGTTGATGCCGCCCGGCCGCGGGTGCCGAACGCCCCCGCGGCCCTGCGCAGGGCCTACAGGCCGACCGTCAGCGCGACGCCGTTCGACGAGATCACGCCCGCGGTGTTCGCGCCCGGCGAGAACGCGTAGGTCTGCGCCGTCAGCTGCAGCCCCGAGAACGTGGTGCTGTTCGGGATCCCGAGCCCGTAGGCCGACTGCCCGCCGGCCGGGATCACGACGACCATCGCCTCGAAGCCCGTGTACTGCCAGCAGCCCGGCATGCCGTAGGACGTCAGGTCGATGCCCGGGTCGTGGCGCACGAGGCTCACGACCTGCACGCCGAGGCCCGAGTTCGCCGGGTAGTTCGTCGCGGTCAAGGTCACCGTGGCGCCGAAGCGCGGCGGGCCGCTCGGCGACAGGGTCAGCACGGGGCCGCCCGACGGGTTCGTGATGTCGCTGGGACCCGGGTCCGGCTGGCCGCCGCCGACCGAGTAGCCGACCAGGCAGTCGGCGACCGAACAGGCCCGGTAGGCCAGCACGAACTCGCCGTTCGGGAACAGCTGGATCTGCGCCGTGTTGCTGCCCGTGCTCGAGTACTCGGGCACGTTGAGCCACGTCACCAGCGCCACGCCGGGCAGCGCGTCGAAGTAGACCGCGCCCGCAGCACCCGGGTTGAGGTCATCCCACATCGCGGCAATGCGCGCCGGATTGGCGAGGAACTCGCTCACGGTCTCCGTGTAGTCGGTGCCCGCGTGCGCGTTGGCGACGAGGCCGATCCAGCCGTTGCTGTCGACGTCGATCGCGGTCGTGGAGCCGCCGCCGGCCAGCGGGAACGCGAACCCGAGCGCGCGGTTGCGCGACATCTGGTCGTCGCCGAGCACGAGGTTGGTCGCGTAGCGCGTGTCGAAGCAGGTCGCGCAGGTCGACACGTTCCAGCCGCCGCTGCCGTTCGGCGTGAAGCGGAAGGCGTTGTTGGCGAGGTCGAACGTGCCGAACACCTCGTAGAAGGTGCGGCCGACCTGCGGCACGCTCGCGGCCGCGCAGCCGGTGCCGTAGGAGCTCGAGGTCGCGTAGCTGCCGGTGCCGCCGATCGTGCCCGTGCCGCCGACGCAGCACAGCGCGTAGGTCGCGTCGACCTGCGTCGTCGCCAGGTGCGCGTCCTGCGCGACCAGCGAGGCGATCACGTCGACCGTCCAGACGCCCGCAGCGGGGTTCTGCACGAACACGTTCTCGACCGTGTCGACGGTGTTCGGCGAACCGCCCGGCGTCGAGTAGTTGCCCGCGGTCAGGCCGTTGTTGCCCCAGTAGACCGTGCCGGCCGGCGACACGACGCGCAGCGTCAGGTCGTTGATGCGCGCGAGCGACGCGGCCGGATTGCCGGCGGGGTCGACGAAGGTCATGCAGATCTTGAGCTCGGGCACGCCGGTGCCGACCGTGACGTAGTGCGTGCGGCCGAGGCCCTGGGTCAGCACGTCGGTCTCCGGCACGATGTAGGTGCGATTGCGGCCGTCGTACATGTTGCGCAGGCTCGGGAAGCCCCAGCCGCAGTGTTCGCGCCGGTTGTCGGTGCTCGCGGCGGTGAACGCGTACTGCTGCGCGCTGACGATCTGCAGCGCCTTCAGCGTCTGTGCCAGCGGGCGATTGGCGAACCGGTTGGCGAGCGTCGGCGGCAGCGGCAGCGGATTGCCGAAGATCGCGTCCGTGTACAGCTGGATCGCGATCGCGTTGTGGCCGGCGCAGATCGGCGTGGCGCCCGAGGTGCCGCCGAAGCTCGTGTAGTAGTTGCCGGTCGAGTAGCCCGCCGAACCGGTGAGGTCCGAGCACAGGATCGCGTCGTAGTAGGCGCACAGGTCGGGTTTGATGCGCCCGTCGGCCGCCGGCCCGGTCGAGCCGCCGCCGCCCGCCCACGAGTCGTCGAGCGGGTTGCTGTTGTCGTAGTGCTGCACGCCGCCGATCGAGAAGATGTTCTTCGCCCAGGCTTCCGGGCGCGAATCCGGGTTGCCGGCGTTCGACTGGCTCTGCGTCCAGGGGATACGGTGGTCGAAGATGATGTCGTCGGTATCGGCCGAGATCGACGTGTACTGCCTCGTGCGGGCACCGCCCCACGACGCGGTCGTGAACATGGCCTGGTGGGTGCCGACGACCGTGCCGATCACCGAATTGCGAGAGCCCGAGGCGGACGAGTACTCCGTGAAGAAGCCGCGGGCATTCGGCGCCATGCCGCGCGCGCCGGCGATGCTGGTGCCGTTGCCGAACACGATGCCCGCCGTGCAGTGGCCGTGCGTGTCGGCGATGCCGTTGCTGAGCACGTTGGTGAACGGCGTCGTGAAGTCCTGGTGCGTCGCCTCGACGCCTTCGTAGACGTGGCCGCGCACGCCCTGGCCGGTCCAGCCGCCGGCGGTCTCGACGTAGTTCGCGCCGCCCTGGATGCGCGCGTTGTCCATGTCGAGTTCGGGCGCCGACCAGCGGTCGATCCACAGCACCTGGTCGAGCCGCGCGGCCCTGGCCAGCTGCGGGCCGTCGAGCTCGACGACCATCAGGAGGCCGCCTTGCTGCGGGTCGACGACCTTGCCGCCGAGCGCGGCGATCGCCTGCGCCAGCGCCGGCTTGTCGCGGCGCTTGTCGGCGGCGACGACGTTGTATTTGTGCGGCGGCAGGTAGATGCCCGCGGCGATCGCGTTCACCAGTTCCGCCTCGAGGCGCCAGGCCGGCTCGTAGGCGCCGACGAAGCGCACGGCCGGCAGTGCGGCGGTTGCGCCGGCGGTGCCGTGCGTCATGCGCACGACGTAGGCATCGTGCGGCAGGTAGCCGAGGAGCTCGGCGCCGAGCCCGCGCAGCGCGTCGCGGCCGGCGTCGGTCGGCGCGCCGCGGAACTGCACGACGAACAGGTGCACGTCCTCGGCGCTCGCGAGCGCCGCCGGCACCGGCGGCAGACCGAGCCGCGGATCGAAGGTGGCGTACTTCAGCGCGAGCTGCGTCGAGGCGGGCGCGGCGTCGGCTGGCAGGGGCCCTTGCTGGGCGAACAGCCCGCCGGCGGCGCCGGCGAGCGACAAGACGAAGGCGTGGTGGGATCGCATGGAGGGAACGATGCTACCCAGCGCGCGACGTTCCGGGAGCCCCTCCCGGTGCCGGCCCGAAGCTCCCGGGCCGATCTGCGCCCCGCCGTCTACCGCGCGATCTCGCGCAGCAGCCGCTCGGCGCTACCAGCCGCCGATCACTCCTTCCGCTGCTCCCGACACCACTGCACCGAGGGGGTTGCCTGCGCCCGGATCGACGACGAATGCCTGCTGGAAGAACCGAACGCCGACGAGGCTCTGCACGAGCGGGATCGGCATCGCGAACGTGGCCTGGCCGTTGCTGCCGGCGAAGAACGCCACCGCGTCGAGGCTGATGTGCAACGCGCAGCCGGGCACGCCGTAGGGATCCAGTACCATGGGCGTGGGCAGGCGGCTCCAGCCGAACGCCACGAAAGCCACGTTCG
>VGXW01000014.1 GCA_016873195.1 Planctomycetota bacterium
GGGGGCTCGCGGCGGTGCTGCCGTGGCACGGGGGCCTCTGGCAGATGGCCCGGCGCGAGGGCTGGGCGCCCGCCGCCGGGCCCGCGGTGCTCGACGCAGAACGGCGTGCCCTGCACACGCGGCTCGACCTGCTCGCGGGCCGGGCGTTCGGTCTCGCGGCGGACGACGTGGCGTGGATCGTGCGCGGCTGCGACCTGCCCGCGGACCGGCTGCGGCGCCGCCCCCCGCCGGCCTGCCACAGCAAGGGCTTCTGGCGCATCGACCGGGGACTGCCGCCGGCCGAGCGGCGGCCTGATCGCTGGCTCGCGGCGGCGCGAGCCGTCGAACGTCCGGCGGCCGGTTGCCACACCGCCTGCGCGGAGTGAGCCAGCGCCCGTCGCCGTCGCCACGAAACACTGCGCGGCGGCCCCGGCCATCGCCGGAGCCGCCGCGCGCGTCCGCCGGTGTCGCCACCGGCCGATTCCCTCTCGATCAGAGGTCGCCGAAGGTCAGAGCGACTCCGTTCGACGAGATCGCGCCCAGCGGCGTCAGGTTCGCTGCCGGGTCGTAGACGGCCGACTGGGCCTGCAGGACGACGCCGACGAAGTTGGGCACTGCGAACGGCGTCGCGAAGCTCGAGCTGCCGCCCGGGAGGAACAGCAGCGTCACGTCGCTGTTGTTGTACTTCCAGCAACCGGGCATGCCGATGCCGGTCAGGTTGAGGCCGGGCAAGCCACCCGTGAAGCTCAGCAGCACGGCGCCGAACGGAGCCGTCGGGCCGATGTTGCTGGTCGTCAGGTTGATCGTCGTGTTGACGAGCGGCCGCTGGGCCGCCAGGGCCAGCGGGGCGACGTCCGCCGCGGCGAGCGTGATGCCGCCGGGCACCGCGACCGTGAGGTCGGTGCTGCCCGGATCGAGCGACGGGCCGCCCGGCGAGTAGCCGACGACCCAGCCTTCACCACCGGTCCAGCCGCTGATGCTGACCGTGTCGAGGCCCAGGAACACGAAGTCCACGCTGCCCGAGGTCAGGTTGAACTGCAGCTGGAACGTGCTCGGCGTGATGCCCGGGCTCGTGCCGTTGTAGCCGAGAACGTTGAGCCAGGTGATGTAGGCGGTGCCGGCGATCTCCTCGAAGTAGACGTTGTCGGGGCCGGAGGTGGTCGGGACAAAGTCGCGCCAGACCGCCCACGTGGTATTCGCCCAGCCCAGCAGTTCCGCGGGCGTCGGCGTGTAGTCGAAGGCCGCGCCGTTGCTCGCGGTCGAGATGTGGCCGTTGCTGCAGACGTTCAACGTCGTCGTCGCGCCGCCCGGATACGGCAGCGCAGCCGACAGCGTGACGGTCGTCTCCGCGTCGTCGCCCAGGTTCAGGTTCGTTGCGGTCGGCGACGGGGCGACGAAGGCGGCGGTGCTCGGCAGCACGAAGTAGCCGGCGCCGGTGTTGAGCATCTGGAAGCCCCAGTTCGACAGGTCGATCGACGGGGTGGTCGGGAAGTGCTCGTAGAGCGACGCGGCCTTGGTCACGCAGCCGACGCCGTACTGCGTCGCCACGGCGAGCGTGCCGGTGGAACCGATCGCGTAGTAGATGCGCGTGTTGACGACGCGCGGCGAGAAGATCGGCGCCGTGAACGGGACGTTCGAGGCCTCACCGGCGGCGAGCCCGAGGTCGGCGTTGGCGTAGTTCTGGTTGGCGCCGTTGCCGTTGGTGTAGGCGTGCGTCACGCCGATCGCCTTGAAGGCAACACCGTAGAGCCCGGGCGCGAGCGGGATCGGGTTGGTCAGGGTCACGGGCGAAGGGCCTCCGGCGCCCGCGGCCGTCACGTTGCCGAAGCTGGAGAGCGTCCACGCGGCGGCGTTCGTCTGGTTGACCGTGCGCGTGACGCCGGGGGTCAGGTAGATCTCGACCGCGCCGACGGTGCTCGGTACGTCGTTCAGGTTGACGTCGATCGAGGTGAGTGTCAGGCCGGCGGGGTTCAGCACGTTCAGGTCGAAGTAGACCATGTTGCCCACGTTCCCGAAGTTGTTGTTCGCGAAGGTCGTGAGCAGCGTGTTCGGGATCGGCGGGGCCGGCGGGACGATTGTCAGAGTGGCCGAGCCGGTCGCGCCGGAGTAGCCACCCATCCGGATGTAGTAGGTCGTGCCGAGCGCACCCGTGAAGTTCACGCGCGACTGCAGGCCGCAGCTGTCGTCGTTGCAGGCCAGCGAGACGAGCGCGCCGCAGCCGCCCGTTCCGTCGAACACCTCGAGCGCCGTATCATAGGTGCCGCCGGTGCAGAGGTTGATGTCGTAGGCGCCAGTCGCCGTGGCCACGTAGACGAACCAGATGTCGGCGCCGCCAGCGGCGCAGGGCCAGGCGGGCACGGAGGTCGTGGCACCGACGGTCGAGAACGGGCCGTTCGCGCCGTCGATGACTGGGAGGGCGCCGCTGCAGTCTTCATTCGGGATCTGCGCCACGAGGTTGGCTGCAGAGAGCAGCGCGGCCGACGCGACGAGGAGAGGGAGGTTTCGCATGTTGCTTGGGACCTTTCGGCTAGGGAAGGGAAACGGGACAGGCTGCCCTCGCCTCGGGAACGAACCCTGGGCGCAGGACATCACCGCAGCATAGCATGCGACTCGAAGGCACCTGGGCCGCAGCACTCCGTAGGAGCGACCGAGCTTCGTGCTCGGGCGGCGATGCCCCCGACCGCATTCCTCGCCGCGATTGCAGCCCGCCCGTGCGATGGGAGGATCCCGTGGCAGCGTGCCCGCGGGGCAGGGGAAGTGCGGTTGCGGAGGCGGCTGTCCGGTTTTTGTCCTGGACTTGCCGCCGCGACGCGACGACGAGGCTCAGGCCTGCACGGCGAGCGCCCCGGCCGCGAGCAGCGGCCCCAGCAGGTTCGCCGCGCCGCCGTGCTCGACGATCTTGCCGGCGACGACCTTGTCGACGTTGACGCCCGTGAACGCCATCGCCTTGCCGGTCGGTCGCATGCCGAGCCACTCGCCGCGGTGAGTGCCGCACGCCGTCGTGGACCTCGACGTAGTCCGGCGACACGAACTCGCCGACGCGGCCCACGTCGCCGGTGTTCGCGACCTCGAGCAGGTAGCGCGCGACGAGCTGTTTGTTGGCTTCGGTGTCCGTCGCGGTCATGCGTGGCGCCGTCACTGGTAGGTGTAGTAGCGCGTCGCGGTGCAGTTCAGCGGATTGGCCACGACCACGGTCGCCTGGCCCGGCGCGCCCGGCGGCGTCGTGCCGACGATCGCCGTCGCGTTCTGGCTCGTGATCGTCATCGGCACCCCGTTGAAGGTGACCGTGCAGCCCAGCAGGTTGGTGCCGACCAGTGCGAACAAGGCGCCGCCCGCCGCGGGGCCCGAAGGGAACGGCATGTTGGTGATCGTCGGCGTGCCGTTCATCACGCGCGTCGTGGTCGCCGTGCCGAGGTTCGTGAGGCCGAGCACGGTGTCGCAGCCGTAGCCCGGCGGCATCGTGAACGTCAGCACCGTCGGCGAGCGCGAGGCGAGCGCCACCGGCGTCCCCGCGAGCGTCACCTGCAGACCGAGCAGGAAGTTCGTGCCCTGCACGGTCACGGTCTGGCCGGACAACGCGGTCGGCGGCGTGACCGCGGCGATCGTCGGCGCCGCCAGCGGCACGATGCGCAGGTAGACGGCGTTCGTCGCGGCCACGGTGAACTGCGGGTCGACGGCCATCGCCGCCTGCAGCGTCACGTCGAGCAGTGCCGGCACGCCGGGGAAGCCGAGCGTCCACGGTGCCGGGCCGGCGGGCACGTATCCGCCGAGGCCGAACGAGTCGGCGACCAGCAGCGTCGGCGACGAGGGCAGCAGCGGTGCCGGCGTGAAACACAGGGCACCGCCGCCCGAACCGAGCGGCAGGGCGCCGTTCGCCGGCGGCAGCCCGAGGTGCGCCCACAGCGCGAACAGGCCGACCGGCGGCGTCGCGGGCACGCCCACCGGGGGATCGAGCGTCAGCAGGAACGGCTGGCCGAGGCCCTGCGCGACCACGCGATCGTCGCCGGCGATGCCGCCGACCTTCAGCGCGTCGATCGCGCCGCCCGCGCCGTTGCCGATCGCACCGGCACCACACGGGCCGAACACGTCGGTGACCGTGATGTGCGGCTGCGGCGCGATGCCGACGCGGCCGAGCCCGTCGTCGACCGCGACGTCGACGATCGCCGTGCCGGCGTCGAGGTTGCCGCGCATCGTGAACACGTAGGTGCCGTTCGGCTGCGCCGTGACCGGCGAGAACGTGATGCCGGTGACCGTGCTGCGGCTGCTGAGGCCGACGGTGACCGGCAACGAGCTGCCGAGCGGGTTGCCCGAAGCATCGCGCAAGGTCACCGTGCCCGTCAGCGTGTCGGTGCCGTTGCTGCGCAGCGAAGCGCCGCTCATCGCGACCGTCGACTGGAAGTGGTCCGGGCGGCCCACCTGCTGCGCCTTCCACGCGTTGTAGCGCGTCTGCAGCTGCACGACCGGATCCGGCGCGCTCGCCGTCTGGTTGGCGACGTTGAGGTCCATCCAGTACTGGCCGCCGCCGCAGCCGCCGAGGCCGCCGCACGGCGCGTCGAGGTCGCTCGGCCGGCTCACGATCATCAGGCCGATGTGCGCGGACTTCGTGAAGCTCGCCGGCGGCGCGCCGCACGCGGTCGGCTGGCTCTGGCTGCACGAGCAGCGGCCGTCGCCGCCCATCGCGCGCGCGGCCTGCATCGCGGCCATCAGCTTGTCGCCGATGGTGCCGGGCGTGGTCTGGATCGCGAGTTCGGCCGCGGTGACGACTGGCGAGCCGGTCAGCACGTTGCCCTGCACGGTGTAGACGAGGCTGCCGACCTGCCCGGTGAGCCCGCCGGCCCAGGCGCCGGCACCGGTGCCCGTGAACGTCGCCGTGCCGCTGAACAGGCCCGCGATGCCGTACTGGCGCGTCTGGTGGCTCGGATCGGCCGCGGCGAGCTGGGCCAGGATCACGCCCGCGGGCGTGCCGTTCAGCAGGCCGGTGCGGATCAGCTGCCGCAGCGACAGCGGGCCGACGTAGGACTGCGCGGCCGCGACGCCGAAGCCGGGCACGACGACGATGGTCTCGGGGCGCAGGTCGAAGCCCGTCAGGCAGGTGGCGATGCCGATCGCGACCTCGCCGGTCGACAGGTCGATGATCAGGATCGACCAGGTCGCGCGGGCGGGGAAGGCGAACAGCAGGAGGCCCAGCAGGAAGTAGCCGAGGCGGCGCAGGGTCAGCATGCGGGGGATTGTCGGGTGGACGGCCGGGGCGTCCAGGGGGCCAGAGGCAACCGTGACGGCGGACCGGAAGTGCCGTGGCCGGAATGCCGCAGCCCCTACTTCCTCGCCTCGCGGTCGCGCCTCGCCAGCTCGGCGCCGACGTCGACGTCCCACTCGACCGTTTCGCCGTCGGCGATCGTGCGCACGATGCGCAGTTCGGGTTTGCCCCGCTCGGTGATCACCGCGGTGTAGGTATCGGGCGGCACGCTGCCGAACGAGTACCAGCCCGAGTCGGCGACCTCGTCCTTCTGGCCCATCAGACGCCGCATCACCGACAGCGTCGAGACGCGACTGACGACCGCCTTGCCGTTGCCGTCGAGCAGCGTGATCTGCGCGAACGGGATGCGCTGCTGGTCGACGTTCGTCGCGCGCACGCGCAGCGTGGCGCCGCGCACCATGCGCAGCTGGACGTCGGTCGCCGCGTCCTCGTCGACGCGCACGTCGTTGGCCTTGCCGGCCTCGATCGCCTCGCTCTCGACGCGCAGGTCGTAGAGGCCCGGCGACAGGCCCGCGATCTCGAACCGGCCGTCGTCGCCGCTGCGGATCGGCCGCGCCTGCGCGCCGAGCAGGTCGAGCAGCGGGTTGCCCTTCTGCTTGCGCTTCGGGCTCGTCTCGACGTAGGCGATCTCGGCGCCCTTCACCGGGTTGCCGGAGCCGTCGAGCACGAGGCCGGTGATGCGGCCCGCGATCGGCACGGTCACGACGAGCCCCTCGACCTTCGTGCTGCCGTCGACGAGCACGCCCTCGAGCACGCCCTCGCCGTAGGCGAGGCGCTCGCCGCCCTGATCGCCGCCGCGCCGCCGGCCGCCGGGGCCGAACCGGTTGCCCGCGGTCAGGCGGTAGCGACCGGGCGAGATCGAGCGCATGCGGAATTCGCCGTCGTTGTTCGTGCGCGCCTGGCTGAGCCCGTTCTGCGCGATCAGACCGATCAGGCCGTCGGCGCCGCCGAGGGCGCCCTCCTCGCTGCCGAGTGCCACCATGATGCCGGGCACCGGATTGCCGCGCGTGTCGAGCACGCGGCCGGCGATCTCGCTGGTCGGCAGCTGCACGTCGAACAGGAACTCGCGCGCCTCGCCGGGCACTTCGACCTCGAACGTCGTCTGCACCGGCTGGCCCTGGAAGCGCGTGACCTGCATCACGTAGCTGCCGGGCTTGATGCCGATCAGCTCGTAGCGGCCGTCCATGCCCGCGGCGTTGGCGCGCACGCCCATGCCGAGCAGGCCGTCGCGGTCGCTGCCGAGCAGCGTCACGAGCGCGCGCGGCACCGGGGCTCCACCTTCGCGCACCGTGCCGAACACGCGCACGCCGTCCTCGCCCTCGTCGTGCACGTCCAGGCGCGCGAACTTGCCCTGCTTCACCGTCACCGTCTTGAGCCGCATGTTGCTCATGAGCTCGAGCGGGATGTTGTCGGCGCGTTCGTCCATGCGCGACTTGAAGACGACGTACTGGCCCGGCGGCAGGCCGTCGATGCGGTAGAAGCCCGCCTTGTCGGTCGTGCTGCTGCGCACGGTGCCGGCCTGGATGCTGAACGCGACCATCAGCGCGTCGGCGAGCGGCCGCATGCCGAGGCCCGTGACGGTGCCCTCGACGCCGCCGCCCGCGTCGATGCGGATCTCGACGTCGGGCGTGGCTTTGCCGGCGACGACCTCGACGTCCTTGGTCGAGGCCTTGGCCTTGTCGGGGTGACGCGCGGTGAAGCGGTACTTGCCCGGCTCCAGCGAGGCGACGTGGAACTGGCCCTTGCTGTCGCTGATCGCGCTGCGCCGGTTCACGGCCGACGACAGCGCGAGGAAGTCGAAGTCCTCGGGGTCGACGTCGATCTGGAACGGGCCGCCGCGCCGATTGCCGCCGTCGCGCTGCCGGTAGGCGGTCACCTGCGCGTCGCTGACGGGCTGGCTGGTCGCGTCGTCGACGACGATGCCGTGCACGGGCTGGCCGGGTTCGATCGTGAACACGAGCACGTCGCTGGTGGCGCCCGGCTGCAGGTCGACTTCCTGTTCCTTGGCGTCGAGGAAACCGTCGGCGCGCACGCGCACGCGCACGCGGCCCGGCGGGACGCCGCGCAGCTCGAAGGTGCCGGCCGCGGATTGGATCTCGCGCCAGTTGCCGTCCATGCTGCCGTCCATCATCGTCTGGCCCTCGGGCAGCTGGATCGTGCCCTGCGGCGGGCGGCCGGGGCCCCACGAAGCGCCGCTGTTGCCGTCCGTCTGCGGCCGGCGCCGTCGCGGCCGTTCGCCGCCGGCGTTCGCCGCGGCCGCCTCGCCGCCCGCGGCCGCCTCCTCGGGCTTCGGGATCGGGCGCGAGCGCGTGTCGACGCGGAACCGCGTCACCGGCTCTTCACCCTGCACGACCTTGCCGCGCACCACGGTGCCGCGCTGCACCTCGACGACGAGGTTCGGCTCGTCGAGCTTGACGCCGAACTTCATCGCCGTCGTGTAGCCGGGTTTGCTCGCCTGCACGACGACCCGCTCGCCCGTGAGCCCCTTCGCCTCGAACCTGCCGTCGGCGCCGGTGGTCGCGAGCACCTTGCGGATCTTCAGCATCATCTTGAGGAACTGCGGGTCGTTCGGCCGCTCGAACGGCCGCAGCTCGACCTGCGCCCCAGCGACCGGCTGCTGCTGGTCGTCGACGACGGTGCCGCGCACGGTCGCGCCCTCGCCGAGTTGCAGCACGAGGTCCTCGTAGACGCCGCCGTCGACGACGGCGAGTTCCTCGATGTTGCTCGGCGCACGGTCCTCGGCGGCCGCGACGAACGCGACGCGGCCCGCGGCGACGTGTTCGAGGCGGAAGGCGCCCGCGGCGTCGGTGACGATCGGCTCGCTGCGCCCGTCGGCGGAGAACAGCACGCGGCTGATGTCGAGGTAGACCATCGCGACGTTCGCGTTCGCGACCGGTTGGCCGTCGCCGTCGATCACGCGCCCGGCGACCGTGGCGCCCTGGTGCGCGCGCAGCGTGACCTCGGTCACCTGCCCGGGCCGCACTTCGAGGCCGAAGGTCTCCTCGAGCGCGATCGTCGGTCCGGATGCGGACACGGTATAACCCTGCCCCGCGGGCACGCCGGGCAGATCGAACCGGCCCTGCTCGTCGGCCGAGGTCTCGAGCCATCGGTACTGCCGTTCCGTGAGCTGGCCGAAGAACGCGTTGAGCCCGGGCCGCAGGTTCACCGTGGCCCCGGCCGACGGCGCGCCGTCGGGGCCGAGCACGATGCCGCGCACCCGGCCGCCCGGCGAGGCGCGCAGTTCGATGCCGCCGCGGATCTCGCCGAGCGCCAGCCGCGCGGTGCCCGGCGTGCGCACGAACCAGGCGTCGCTGCGGCCGTCGAGGAACACGCGGCCGGCGGGCAGGCCTTTGATCTCGAACGTGCCGTCGGGGTTGGAGAGGGTGCGGCCGAGTTCGCGGCGCGGCGCGCGGGTCTCGACGAACATGCCCTGCGTGAAGAGGCCGCGGAAGCGCGCGATCAGCGGTTCGATCGACGGCTCGTCCTTGACCGCGATCACCTCGATGCCACCGAGCGGCTGGCCGTTCTTGGCGTCGAGCACGATGCCGCGCACGCCGGTGTCGGCCACGCCCAGCGCGGCCTGCTGCCGTTCGGCATCGGTCAGGGTCGGCAGTGCCCCGGTCGCCGTGCCGGGCTCGGCCTGGGCCACCTGGGCTGCCTGCTCCCCCGCCTTGCCGGCGGCGTTCGGCACCGGTTCGACCCCGGGATCGCCACCGAACAGGAAGAACAGGCCTGCCGCGACCAGCAGGAGGGCGATCACGGCGAAGACGGTGGCAGGGGTGCGGTTCGGCATGAGGCGGGCGCCGCAGGGGCGGTGCGGCGGGGAGTTGGCGAGGAGTGGCCGGCTGGGGACGGGCCACTGTCGGGGTTCGCCGGGCAAGTGGCGTGGATGCAGGGGGTTCGGAGCGGGTGGGAGCGGGTGGGAGGGAGCGGGGCGGCGGAGCCGGTTGGATGATGCCCGCGGTGGGTAGACTGGCCAAACAGCCTCAGCCGGTGCGGCGGGTCAGCAGCGAAGGTGCGAGCCGGAGCGTCGGCTGGAGATGTGCGGAGACGACACATGAAGCACGATGACGAAGAGGGCGTGGCAGCCGTTCGCGAAGTCCGGAAGCGGATCTCGCGGGACTGCGACGACGACATCGGTCGATTCGTCGAGCACCTTCTCGCCGAACAACGGCCGTTCTCCGCCAGACCGCTGCCCCTGCCGGCGGTGCGCGAGAGCGACGAGGGCCCGCCGTATCGAGGTGGTTGAAGGCGGGTCGCGGTGGGCCGAGACCAGCCCGCTCCCCCGACTCGGCGGGTCGTCGGACTGCGCGAGAGTGGTCAGTACGAACCGGTCGTGAGCACGAGCGCGTTCGAACTGCCGAGCCACGTGATGCCGCCGGTCGGAGCGAGTTCGACCTGGAGCACCTGGTTGCGCAGCACGACGCCGGCGAGGGAAGGAGTCGCGGGCAGCGCGAACTGATGGGCCACTGCGCCGGCGACCGGCAGCAGCAGAGTCAGCGCGTCGGTGGTCGCGAGCAGATCGCAGCCAACACCACCGGCCGGGTGCAGTGTGGACAACGGTGTGCTCATCGGGCCGAGCCCGAACACGCCAGCGCCGAGCGAGTTCGCCGCCATGCCCGTGCAGCGGTAGCGGTAGGTGCCGCCGAGCCACGGCAGGGAAGTGGCAGTCAGGACCATGGGGCCGCCGGTGCCCGTGCAGCTGGTGCCGGTGGAGGTCGCGGTTGCCGGGCAGGTGGTCGTCCAGCGCGCGACGTAGGCGGACACGAGGCCGCCGGCCGCCGTGAAGTAGCCACCCGCAACGAGTTCGCCGTTCTGCCCCGTCAGCAGGGCGCGAACCCAGTGGTTCATGCCCGTGCCGAGCGGCGACCACGTCGTGCCGTCCCAGCGCGCAACGTGGTTCGCGGCGACGCCGCCAGCCGTCGTGAAGGTGCCACCCGCGATGAGGTCACCGTTCGGCAGCGTCGTCAGGGCTTGGACCGAAGCGTTCATGCCTGTGCCGAGCGCGAACCACGAGGTGCCATTCCAGCGCGCGATGCGGTTCACGGCGACGCCGCCAGCCGTCGTGAAGTTGCCGCCCGCGACGAGGTCGCCGCTCGGCAACGTGACCAGGGCTGAGACGACACCGTTCATGCCCGTGCCGAGCGGGGCCCACGATGTGCCATTCCAGCGCGCGATGTTGGACGCGGCCACGCCGCCAGCCGTCGCGAACCCCCCACCCGCGACGATGTCGCCGTTCGGCAGCTCCGTCACGGCGAACACCGCAGGGAAGTTGGTGCCGCCCATGCCAGCGCCGAACGACGACCACGACGTGCCGTCCCAGCGCGCAACGTGGTTCGCGGCGAGGCCACCAGCCATCGTGAAGGCGCCGCCCGCGACGAGGTCGCCGTTCGGCAGCGTCGCCAAGGCGTGGACGTCGTTGCTCGTGCCCGTGCCGAGCGGCGACCACGTCGTGCCGTTCCAGCGCGCGATGTAGTTCACAGCGACGCCGCCAGCCTTGAGGAAGTAGCCCCCCGCGACAAGGTCCCCGTTGGGCAGCGTCGTCAGGGCGGAAACCAGGTTGCTCGTGCCGGCACCGAGCGGCGACCACGACATTCCATTCCAGCGTGCTATGCAGTTCGCGGCGATGCCACCAGCCGTCGTGAAGCCGCCACCCACCACGAGGTCGCCGTTCGGCACAATCAACAGGGCATCCACCAGATTGTCGGTTCCCGTGCCCAGCGAGAACCACGAGGTGCCGCTCCAGCGCGCGATGCCGTTCGCGACGACGCCGCCAGCCGTCGTGAAGTAGCCGCCCGCGATGAGGTCACCGTTCGGCAGCGTCGCCAGGGTGAAGACCTGGTAGGTCATGCCCGTGCCGAGTGGTGACCACGAAGCTCCATTCCAGCGTGCGATGGAGTTCACGGTGACGCCGCCTGCCGTCCCGAAATTCCCACCTGCAATGAGGTCGCCGTTCGGCAGCGTCGCCAGGGCGATGACGTGGTAGCTCATGCCCGTGCCGAGTGGTGACCACGAAGTTCCATTCCAGCGTGCGATGAAGTTCGCGGTGACGCCGCCTGCTGTCGTGAAGCGGCCGCCGGCTACGAGGGCGCCGCTCGGCAGCGTAGTCAGGGCGAACACCGCAGGGGAGCTGTGGCCGCTCACGCCGGTGCCGAGCGGCGACCACGACGTGCCGTTCCAGCGCGCAACGTGGTCCGCAGCGGCGCCGCCAGCCATCGTGAAGATGCCGCCCGCGATGAGGTCGCCGCCTGGCAAAGTCGTCAAGGCGTGAACGTCGTTGTTCACACCCGTGCCGACCGGCGACCACGATGTGCCGTTCCAGCGGGCGATGCGATGGGTAGGCGTGCCGCCTGCCATCGAGAAGCGGCCACCGGCCACGAGGTCGCCACTCGGCAACGCCTCGAGGGCGTAGACCGTAGCGTCCATGCCCGAACCGAGCGGCGACCACGACGTGCCGTTCCATTGCGCGATGCGGTTGGCGGGTGCACCACCAGCCATCGTGAAGCTGCCAGCCGCGACGAGGTCACCGTTCGGCAGCGTCGCCAGGGTGTAGATCGCGCCGTCCATGCCCGCACCGAGCGGTGACCACGCTCCATTCGCGGGGTCGCACACGGCGATGTTGTTCGCGACCACCCTTCCCGCCACCGTGAACTCGCCGCCGGCCACGACGACGCTGGGAGCTGGACCCGCGCCGTCCGGATCCCAGTGCTCGAGCGCGTAGACTTCCCCCCAAACCCCCGGAACTCCATCCCCAGGCAACCACTGCGTGGTGCACTGCGCGGCCAACCCTGACGAGAGCAGCCCACCCGTCAGCAGCCCGAGGGAGCCAGCGGCTGTGCGTGCACCGACGCGAAGCCAGGCAGAGACGTTGGCGAGGGCAGTGGCATCCATCGGCAGCAGCCGCGAAGTCGGGTGCGAATGCCTGAGATAGGCGGGACGCGATCACGCGTAACGCCGGAGGATCCGCGCTGCCGCGCTTCCCGAGGCCGCCGTGGCGACGCGGGCCGCTGAACCCTACCGGCGCGTCGACCGCCTGGAGGTCCACGCCTTCGGCCGCCTCGCCGGCGCCGTCGCGCTCGACCCGGTGCTCGGCTGCTACGTCTTCGCGTGGGACCGCGAGTTCGCGCGCGCCGGCCTCGAGCTGGCGCCGCTGCAGCTGCCGCTGCGCTCCGACGAACGGCCCTTCGTGTTCCCCGACCTGCCCGAGGCGACGTTCCGCCGCCTGCCGGCCATGCTCGCCGACGCGCTGCCGGACGACTTCGGCAACGCGCTGATCGACCGCGGGCTCGCCGCGCGCGGCGTGCCCAGGTCCGCGATCACGCCGCTCGACCGGCTCGCCTACGTGGGCCGCCGGGCGATGGGTGCGCTGGAGTTCCGGCCGCAGCGTGGCCCGGTCGCGCGCAAGCCGACCGCCCTCGAGATCGGCGAACTGGTCGCGACCGCGCGGCAGGCGCTGACCGGCAGCTGGCGCGACGACGACGAGACGCGGGCGGCGCTGCGCACGATGCTCGAGGTCGGCACCTCGGCCGGCGGTGCCCGCGCCAAGGCCGTGGTCGCCTGGCACCCGAAGACGCGCGAACTGCGGTCGGGCCAGCTCGACGCGCCCGAGGGCTTCGAGCACTGGCTGCTGAAGTTCGACGGCGTCGGCACCGACCGCGAACTCGGCGCGACGCAGGACTACGGGCGCATCGAGTTCGCCTACCACCGCATGGCGCGGCAGGCCGGCATCACGATGACCGACTGCCGGCTGCTCGAGGAGAACGGCCGCGCGCACTTCATGACGAAGCGCTTCGACCGCGAGGGCACGCAGACGCGGCACCACGTGCAGACGCTGTGCGCGATGGCGCACCTCGACTTCCGCAAGAAGGGCACGAACGCCTACGCGCAGCTGTTCCAGACGGTTCGCGCGCTGCGGCTGCCGCGCGCCGACCTCGTCGAGGCGTTCCGCCGCATGGTCTTCGACGTGCTCGCGCGCAACTGCGACGACCACACGAAGAACGTGTCGTTCCTGCTGCGGCGCGGCGAGGGCTGGCGGCTGGCGCCCGCCTACGACGTGACGTTCGCGCACAACCCCGACGGCGAGTGGACGAGCCAGCACCTGATGGCCGTGAACGGCCGGTTCCGCGACCTCGCGCGCGCCGACCTGCTCGCCGAGGCCGACCGCTACGGCATCGGCGAGGGCAAGGCGATCCTCGGTGAGGTCGGCGCGGCGATCGCGCGGTGGCCCGAGCACGCAGCGGCGGCAGGCGTCGCGGCGCTGGAGACCGAGCGGCTCGGCAAGCTGCACCTGCGGCTGTGAGGGCGGCGGCGCACCCGTCCGCCCCGCCGCCGGTCACCCCGCCACCGGCAGCGCGATCTCGAACTCCGTGTGCCCCGGCTCCGACCGCACGAGCCGGATCGCGCCGCCGTGCGCCTCGACGAGCCGCCGGCAGATCGCGAGCCCGAGTCCCGTGCCCGACGACTTCGTCGTGAAGTAGGGTTCGAACATCCGGTGCCGCGCGGCTTCTTCGAAGCCCGGCCCCGCGTCGACCACCGTGACCACGGCGCGCCCGTCGGCGACCGCCGAGACCACCGCGACCACCGCCCCCGCGGGCGCCGCCTCGCACGCGTTCTGCAGCAGGTTCACGAACACCCGCAGCATCGCGTTGCGATCGATCGACACGCGCGCGTCGCCCGCGCCGAGTTCGAACCGCACCTCGACCACCTTGCCCGCGAACAGGCCCGCGCACTGCTGCCGCAGCTCGCCGAGCCAGTCGTCGAGCCGCACTACCGACCTTGCCGCCGGGGCCACGCCCGCGAAGGCGCGGAAGTCGCCCGCGATGCGGTCGAGTTCGTGCGTCTGCTCGAGCACCGTGCGCGCGAGCCGGTCGGCGATCGCCGGCGCGCGCGGATCGTCCTCGGCACGCGCGCGCTGCAGCAACTGCGCCGCCATGCGCATCGGCTGCAGCGGGTTCTTGACCTCGTGCGCGACCTGCCGCGCCATCTCGGCCCAGGCCTGGTCGCGTTCGGCCGCGGCGAGCCGTTCGCGGCCGGCCTGCAGTTCGGCCGCCATCTGGTTGAACGCGCCCGCGAGTTCGCCGAGTTCGGCGCCGCCGCGCGCGGGCACCGAGACGGCGAGGTCCCCGCCGGCGATGCGCCGCGTCGCCGCGACCAGCGAGCGCACCGGCGCCACGATCGCGCGCGACGCGAGCAGCGACCACAGCACCAGCACGAGGATCGACAGGCCGATCGCCGCGACCAGCACGCGCTCGAAACGGTCGCTCTGCGCGAACAGCTCGCCCTCGGGCACCGCGACGCCGAGCACGAACGAGCGCGCGGCGGCCTGCCCGCACGGCGCGAAGCCCGCGCGCCAGCGGGCGCCGTCTTCGGCCGCGAAGGCCGTGCGACCCGGTTCGGCGGCCGCGACCAGCTGCGGGGCGAACGCCGGCGGTTCGAGCGGGGCGCCGTAGCGCGCGCGGTCGGTGTGCGCCTGCACGAGCCCGGCGCGCGAGGTCAGGAACACGACCGCGGAAGGCAGCTTTGCGCGCGCGGCGAGCACGTCGCGCGCGTCGTCGAGGATGCGCTGCACCTCGGCCCACCGCAGCAGCGCGAACAGCACGCCCGGCGGGCCCGCCGGCCGCGGCACGTCGAGCACGAGGCCCAGGTGGTGGCGCGCCGGATCGAGCGAGCGGTGGTCGAGGCCGCGGTGCAGGTAGGGCGAGCGGCCCCAGGGCAGGAACAGGAGCCCGCGCCGCTCCTGCGCCACCCGGAACCAGTCCGTGTCGGCCACGTTCGGCGGAATCAGCGCGGCGCGGCGCAGGTGCGTGTTCGGATCCAGGCGCTGGCCGTCCTGCCAGTAGACGACCTCGCCGGCCGGGTCGGCGAGCAGCAGCAGGTCGAGGTGGTTGTCGAGCAGGTCGGGCACCAGTTCGATCTGCTCCTCGAACGCCGCCATCTCCGCGTCGCTGTCGAGCGCGCGCCGCGCGATCTCGCGCACGATCGCACAGGCCTGGTCGACGCGGCCGAGCCAGGCCTCGATCTTCTCGGCGTGGTCGGCCGCGAGCTGCGGCAGGAACACGCGCACGACCTGCTCGTCGATCTGCGCGCGCATGCCGCGCAGCGAGAACCAGCCGTAGAGCGAGAGCGGCAGGATCGCCGACACCACGAGCGTGGCGAGGAACCGGCTGGCGAGCGAGATCGCGGGCACGGCCGGAATCATGCCAGCCGGCGGCCCGTTCAGCTGCCCGAGGAACCCGCGATGCGCGCCTGCAGCTGCGCGATGCGCTCCTTCGCGTTCCTGAAGTCGGCGTAGTACTGGAAGGAAGCCCGGAAGTGCTCGATCGCGCCCGGCAGGTCGTTCTTGCCCTCGGCGGCCTCGCCGGCCTCCCACTCGCGCGCAGCGCCGTCGATGTCGGCGCGCAGGCCCTCGATGCGCGCCTTCTCGTCCGCGATGCCATCGGGCCACTTCTGCACCAGGGCCTCGAACGCGGCGAGCGCCTCGCGCTTCCTGCCGAGGATCTCGAGGTCGTGGCAGGCCGTGAAGTCGCGTTCGCCCTCGCGGCGCCGCGACTCGATCAGCAGCTCGGTGATGGTGCCGCGCGTCATCAGCGACATCTCGTGGGCCCTGGTCAGGTTCTCGCGCGCCTCGGCGAAGCGCGAGAGGCGCATCAGCATCGTCGCCCTGTCGACGAGGCCGCCGGCCTCGAGCTCGCGCTGCATCTGCGCGATCGCCTCGTCGACGCCGGCCAGCGATTCGTCGAGCTTCTTCGCGGTGCGGTACTCGACCAGTGCGGCGCCGAACTGGTCCTTCGCCTGGCACGCCTGGCCGCGTTCGAACGTCTTGCGCGCGATCTCGCGATTGGCCCGCTGCTTCAGTGCCGCGGCGTCCTGCCGCGACTTGTCGTTGACGACCGCGTTGTCGCTGTGCCACCGCACCTCGTGGAAGCGGAACTCCGGCAGCTTGCGCACGGCCTCGAGGAACTGCTGCTGCGCGTGCGCGGTGAGCCGGGACACGGCGACGCGCACCTTCTGCTCGCCGTCGGCTGCCGGCCCGTATCCCGGCACGTAGCGGCCCGCCTCGAGGTAGCAGACGAGCGCCTGTTCGAGCTCGTTCTTGAACAGGTGCTCGTCGCCGTCCTCGGTCGCGTGCATCGCCTTCTTCCTGTAGGCCCGCTGCCGCAGCACCTGCGCCTCGGCGTGCTCGGGGTCGATCGCCAGCACGCTGGCGAGGTCGGCGAGCGCGTCGTCCTCGCGTTCGAGGAAGATGCGCTGCCGCGCGCGTTCGAGCAGGAACCGCGCGCGGGCGGCCGCGTGCTCGCGTTCGAACGCCTCGTCGACCCCGGCCCCCGACCGGATGCGCTGTTCGCGGACTTCGTCGAGCAGCTGGAAGGCGCGCTCGTGCTCGCCGAGCCGCGAGTAGTTGCGGCTCTCGTCGACCTCCGAGGTGGTGAGGCAGGCCGCCAGCAACAGGGCGACCGGCAGGAGCTCGAGGTGCTTGGTCATCGTCGATCGGGCTGGGGGCCGGCGGATCGGCCGGGATCGGCCGGGCCGCCGAAGCGGCTGGGACGGCCATCGGCGCGCCATCTTCCCGGCCGTGGCTCCGATGTCCACATCCCGGGCAGTCACCCCCCGGCCGCCGCTCGTTATCCTCCCGGCCATGCCGCACCATCCCGTCCTCGGTGTCCTGCTCTCGCTGCCGCTGGCCGCCTGCGGCGGCGGCGCCGGTCCCGCCGCCGCACCGGATGCCGCGCCTGCAGCGCCTGGCCCCGCCGGCGCGCACACCGTGTCCGTGTTCGCCACGGCGTCGCTGCGGATCCCGTTCGCGGCGCTGGCGGAGCGCTACGAGCAGGACCACCCGGGGGCCCGGGTCGAACTGCGCTGCGACGGCGGGCAACAGCTGCTCGAGGCGATGAACGCGGGCGAGGTCTGCGACGTCGTCGCGATCGGCGACAACTCGCAGATGTCGAAGTTCGCGGCTGCGGCCCATCTCGCCGGCGGCAGCTCCGCCGAGCTGGCGCGCAACCGGATCGCCATCGTGGTCGCCAAGGGCAACCCGAAGCAGGTGCGCGGCCTCGCCGACTTCGGCCGTGCCGAGCTGCGTTTCGCGCTCGGGGCGCGGTCCGCGTCGATCGGCCGCCACGCGCGGTGGGCGCTGTCCCGCCGGCAGCTGGACCCGGTGCCCGCGAGCACCGCGAACACCGCCGACGGCGTGCTCGCGGCGGTCGCGGCTGGCGAAGCCGATGCGGGCATCGTCTACGCGACGAGCCTCGCGGCCGCCGGCGAGCGCGCGGCCCGGGTCGAACTCGTCGCCGTGCCCGAAGGCGACAACACGCCGGTGCTCTACTCGATCGCGACCACGCGCCAGGCGAAGCAGCCGCAGGGCGCCGCCGCCTTCCGCGCGCTCGCGCTCTCGCCGGTCGGGCAGCGGATCCTGCACGACGCGGGCTTCCTGCCGATCGGCGCGAAGTGACGGCGCCGCGTCAGTCCGCCGGTGGCTCGGCGTCCGGCCGGCCGTGGATCGCCCAGTAGACCGCCTCGGGCGTCGCCGGGCAGTCGAGGGCCACGGGCCCGGGGCCGCGGAACGCCGCGACCGCGTCGCGCAGCGCCTCGCGCACCGACAGCGCCAGCAGGAACGGCGGTTCGCCGACCGCCTTGCTGCCGAACACCGCGCCCGGCTCGGTCGCGCGTTCGAGCGTGGCGACCCGGAACCCGGCCGGGCACTCGCCGATGCCCGGCAGCTTGTAGGTCGACGCGTTGCGCGTCAGCAATTCGCCGGCCGGCCCGAACCGGACCTCCTCGCAGGTCAGCCACCCCACGCCCTGCACGAACCCGCCTTCGATCTGCCCGCGGTCGATCGCCGGTGCGAGCGAGTCGCCGACGTCGTGCAGCACGTCGACGGCAAGCAACCGGTGCTGGCCCGTGCAACCGTCGACCTCGACCTCGCTGACGGCGGCGCCGAAGACGAAGTAGCCGAACGGCTCGCCGCGCCCCGCCGCCGCGTCGAAGTGGAGGCCGGGCGTGGCGTGGAACCCGGTCGCCGCGAGCGACGTGCGGGCGAGGAACGCCGCCTCGACCACCGCGGCGAACGGCACCGCGCGGCCCGCGCCGAGCGCGCTGCCGGCGGCGAACTCGACGGCCTCGGGCGCGCAGCCGAGCAGGGCCGCCGCGTGCGGCAGCAGGCGCTGGCGCAGTTCGCGGGCGGCCGCGGCCACCGCCGCGCCGTTCAGGTCGCTGCCGCTCGAGGCCGCGGTCGCCGACGTGTTCGGCACCTGGTCGGTGCGCGTCGACACGATGCGCACGCCGGACTCGGGCACGCCGAGCGTGCGCGCGGCCACCGCGAGGATCTTCGTGTGCAGCCCCTGCCCCATCTCGGTGCCGCCGTGGCGCCCCAGCACGCTGCCGTCGCGGTAGACGAGCACGTGCGCGCCGGCCTGGTTCAGGAACGTCGTCGTGAAGCCGATGCCGAACTTCACCGGCGTGATCGCGATGCCCCGCTTGTGGTGCGCGTGCGCGCCGTTCCACGCGGCGATCGCGGCGCGCCGCTCGGCGAAGCGGCTCGACGCGAGCAGCTCCCGCCAGATGCGGCCGATGCGCTCGGCGTCGCGCACCGGCTGGCCGTAGTGCGTGCGGTCCCCGGGCCGGTAGAGGTTGCGCTCGCGCACGGTCTCCGGCGGCAGACCGAGCGCACGGGCGACGTGGTCCTGCACCTCCTCGGCGACCGCCGCGGCCTGCGGCGCGCCGAAGCCGCGGAACGCGGTGTTCGACGGCAGGTTCGTGCGCGCCACGCGGCCCACGACCCGCAGCGCGGGCACGGCGTAGGCGCCGTCGACGTGGAACAGGGCGCGCGCGAGGATCGCCTTGCTGAGGTCCAGGCTGGAGCCGCCGTCGCCGCAGAGTTCGACGTCGAACGCGACGAGCCGGCCGTCCGGCCCAGCACCGGCCCGCCACTTCGCGAGGAACGGGTGCCGCTTGCCGGTGATCGTCGCGTCGCGCTGGCGGTCGAGCCGGATGGCCACCGGGCGGCCCGTGCGCGCGCAGCCGACCGCGGCGACCGCGGCAACGCCGCTGGCCTGCGACTCCTTGCCGCCGAAGCCGCCGCCGATCCGCACGACCTCGACGGTGACGCGGTGCGCGGGCAGGCCCAGCACGTGCGCGACGGTCGCCTGCGTCTCGGCCGGGTGCTGCGTCGCCGCCAGCACGTGGTAACCGCCCTCGCCGTCCGGCCGCACGTAGGCCGCCTGCGTCTCGAGGTAGAAGTGTTCCTGCGCGGGCAGGCGCAGTTCGCCGGCGAACCGGTGCGGCGCGGCGGCGAGCGCGGCGGCGACGTCGCCGGCGGCGATCGCCTGCGGCGCCGTGTGGAAGCTGCCGGCCGCGATCGCGGCGTCGAGCGACCGCAGCGCGGGCAACACCTCGCAGTCGATGCGCACCGCGGCGGCGCCCGCGCGCGCGGTCGCCTCGTCGTCGGCGAGCACCCAGCAGACCGGCTGGCCGTGGTACTGGACCTCGTCGGGGAACAGCGCCTCGTCGTGGCGCGCCGGCCCGATCCAGTTGGTGCCCGGCACGTCGGCCGCGGTCAGCACCGCGCGCACGCCGGGCAGCGCGAGCGCCGGCCCCTCGTCGATGTGCAGCACGCGCGCGTGCGCGTGCGCGGCCTGCACCGGCCAGCCGTACAGCGCGTTCCCGTCGCGCTGCGCCTGGTCGTGCACGAACAGCGCCTCGCCGGTGACGTGCGCCACCGCGCTCGCGTGGCCGCGGTCGGTCACGGCGACGCCTCCGCCCAGGTCCGGGCCAGCAGGCTGCCGAGCAGCGCGCTGCGGTAGGCCGCCGAAGCGCGCACGTCCGAGATCGGCCGGAACGCCGCGGCGACCGCGGCCTGGCAAGCCGCGAGCGACGCGGCGTCGAGCCGCCGGCCGACCAGCGCCTGCTCGGCCGCGAGCGCGCGCGCCGGGGTCGGCGCGACGCCGCCGAACGCGAGCCGGGCCCGCGTCACGGTGCCGCCGTCGAGCCACAGGGCGATCGCCGCCGACACGCACGCGATGTCGTCGAGTTCGCGTTTGGTGACCTTGTGGAACCGCGCCAGCGACGGCGGCGCGGCCGGAACGTGCACGGCCGCGAGGATCTCGCCGGGGCCGACCACGGTGCGGCGGTAGCCCGCGAAGAACTCGTGCAGCGGCACGCGGCGGCTGCCGTGCGGCGAGGCGAGCTCGGCCTCGGCGTCGAGGGCCAGCAGCGCGACCGCGCCGTCGCCGACCGGCGAGGCGGTCATCAGATTGCCCCCGAGCGTCGCGCGCTCGCGCACCAGCGGCGAGGCGAAGCGCGGCAGCAGCTGAGCGAACAGCGGCACGCGGCCGGCGAACCGTTCCTCGATCTCCCGCCACGTCGCGCCCGCGCCGATCGTCACCGTGCCGCCGCGACCGGCGCAGGCACGCAGCTCCGCGACCGCGCCGAGCGAGATCAGGTGCCGCGGCGCCGAACCTCGCTGGTTCAGCTCGGCGACCAGGTCGGTGCCGCCGGCCAGCAGCACGGCCTCCGGATGGCGCGCGCGCAGTTCGAGCGCACCGGCGAGCGAACCCGGCCGGTCGAACCGCGCGCCGGCGGCCTCGTAGTGCAGGGCGCGCGCTGCCGGGGCCGGCGCCCGCAGCCGCGCCGCGAACGGGTCCCCCGCCGCGGGCGCCGGCAGGCCCGCGGCCACCTCGCGCAGCGCCCGGTAGCCGGTGCACCGGCACAGGTTGCCGGCGAGCGCCTGCTCGGGCGCGGGCCGGTGCGCCGCGTAGTGGTGCGCGAACAGCGCCGCGACGAAGCCCGGCGTGCAGTAGCCGCACTGCGAACCGTGCGCCGCGACGATCGCCTGCTGCACCGGGTGCAGCGCGCCGGCGCGGCCGAAACCCTCGACGGTCCAGATTTCCGCGCCATCGGCCTCGGGCAGCAGCAGCAGGCAAGCGTTCTGCGCGACGTAGCGGCTCCCGCCGTCCCGACCCGGCACGACGGACACCACCGCGCACGCGCCGCACTCGCCTTCGCCGCAGGCCTCCTTCGCGCCGGTGAGACCTCGCGCGCGCAGCCAGTGCAGCAGCGTCGTGCGCGGGTCGACGCCGGCCACCTCGACCGGTTCGCCGTTCAGCACGAAGTGCAGCGCGCCGCCCATGCGTTCAGGGCCCGGGTTTCCAGGACAGGAGCGTGATGCCGGCGACGGTGCAGGCGGCGCCGAGCACGCGCGGCCACGAGAACGGGATGCCGGCCGCGAAGCGGTCCCACAGGCCGCTCGCCAGCATCTGCGCGCCGACCAGCAGCACGAACGTCGACAGGGCGCCGAGCCGCTGCACCGCCCAGGGCAGGCCGAGCACGATCAGGAAGCCGGCGACGCCGGGCACGAACCACCACCACTGCATGCTGGCGCCCTCGGCCGGCCAGCGCATGATGCCGGAGGGCGCGCGGCGCAGCGCGCAGCACGCGGCGAACGCGAGCGCGAGCGCCGCGGCGACGAGCAGGTTCAGCGCGGCGGCCCCCGACCAGCCCGCCCGTGCTGCGATCTCCTTGTTCAGCGTGGCCTGCAGCACCGCGGCGACGCCGAGAACGACCGGGACGAGCAGTTCCGTCGGCATGGTCCGGCACTCTACGCGCGCGGCCGGGCCGAGGCTCGCGCGCAGCGGCGCTTCGCCATCGCCGGGGCGCGGGCCGCTCAGGCCTTGCCGATGAACGCCTCGAGGTCGCCCCTGAGTTCCTCGAGGCCGTACCCCGCCACGGTGATGCAGCGGTAGATGATGCGCTCGAGTTCCTCGGGGGTCTTCGGGTTCAGCACGTGCGGCGGGCTGTAGCTGAAGAAGTAGCTCAGCGACAGCCGTTGCGTCTCGCCGCCGCTCTGCTGGCCCGCGAACTCCCACGGCACCTCGTCGAACGGCAGCGTGCCGGTCAGGATCTCGTAGATCATGATGCCGATCGCCATCACGTCCGCCTTGCTGTCCGTCAGCAGCAGCGGGTTGTAGTGCGGCGTCGTCGTGAAGACGCGCCCCTCGGGCAGGCGCATCGCCGGATCGAGGATCACGATCTTGCCGCTCGGCTTGACGATCAGGTTCTCGGGCTTCAGGTCGCCGTGGTAGTCGAGCGTGCCGTTCTGCTTCGTCGCCAGCAGCGCGCGCACGATCGCGAGGAACCAGTTCAGGTGGATGCCCTCGAGGCTGCGGATCTTCTCGCGCAGCGTCTTGCCGCGCACGTACTCGAGCACGAGCACGTGGTTGCCGTCGACGACGAGCCGGTCCTGCAGCGCGACCAGGTTCTCGTGCTGGCAGGTCGCCAGCAGGTCGCCCTCGGCGCGCAGCAGGGCCTGGACCTCGCGTTCGTCGAACAGGTCGATGCGCACGCCGCGCGGTTCGACGAAGACGGCTTCGGCGGGCAGTTCGTCGGGGCTGATGCCTTCCGGCGTCCGCCGCGACGTGACCTCGAGCAACCGCGTCACCTGCCGCCCCCCGCCGGCCGCGGCCCCGACCTTCAGGGCGACCTTGTTGCCCGTCTCCTCGTGCTGGGCGAGGAACACCGACGCAAACCCACCCCGCCCGAGGAAGCGCGTGATCCGGTAACCCTGTACGATCTCCCCGACCGCAAGCTTCATCATCCGCTGTCCGTCCCGGTTGCATGCGGAGCGTGTTCCGCCCCGCGCTCCTCCTTTCGGTATCCCCTTTTCGCGAGTTGAGTTAGGACCGCCGATTCCGTCGCAGGAACGGTGCCACGGGGCCTTCGTCGTCAGCGGATTTCGAAGCTCGCCAGAGGGCTCCGCGACCGCGGGCCGGCGACCAGGCTCTCGACGTACCAGTGGAACCTCCCGCCGGCGCCGAGCTGCGCCGACAGGGCCGGACCAGGTGCGACGGCGGTCGCTCCGACGTCGTCGGCGGTTGCGAGCCGCTCGTAGCCCTCGTCGAGCACCACGAGCCGGAACGGCGGCGGCGCGTCGCCGGGCGTCCAGGAGAACCGCACCGGCACTCCCTCCACTGGTCCGCCGGGCCCGGCCGGGGTGATCGGCAGAAGGCCAGGGCCGGAGCCGGCCGATGAGGCCCGAGCATGCGTCGGGATCGGCAGTTCGTAGTCGATGACCGCGGCGGCTGCGGCGACTATGAACGCCCAGCCGAGCGCCCGCGGCCATCGCGGCTGCGGGCGGGCGGCCCGTCGGCGGCGCGCTTCCTCGCGCACGGCCGGCGACCGGGTGCGCCACGTCCGGCGCAGCAACCGGCCGTCGGCACCGACGGTTCGGGCACCGGACTCGGGCTCGAGATACCGGTGCGCCGCGAACAACGCCCACTTCGACATGCTCCCATGATCGGAACGACCCGACCTTCGCATCAGCGGTTTCCGTGGCTCCTGGCCCTGGGACTGCTCGGCGCGTGCAGCGGCGGTGGCGGTGGCGGCGCCGGCCCGGACGCGGCTCCCACCATCGTCACGGCGTCCGTCGTCTTCCCGGTGGCGACCCCCGCTGCCGGCGACACGCTGCTGCTCTTCTTCTCCGAGGACGTGGCGCTCGCCGCGGGCAGGCTGCTGACCGACGCGGATCTCGTGCTGTCGGGCGGCGCGAGCCTCGGCGACGTCGCGGCCGCACCCGCGCTCGCCAGCGCGCGCAGCGTGGCGGTCACGCTCGGCGCGGGCACGAGCCTCGTGCCCGGCACGACCACGGTGGCGCTGTCCAGCGGCAACGACGTCGTGCGGGACGAGAGCGGCCAGCTCGGCACGGGCGGCGACCCCGTCGTGATCGGCACCAGCGACGGTTCGCCGCCGACGATCGGCAACGTCACGATCGCCGCGATCGACGGCGAGCTCAACGGCACGGGCCCGGCCGGCGGCACGCTGCAGGTGCCGCGCAACGGCTGGACGATCGACCTCGCCTACGCCGACAACGGCGCGATCGCGACCGCGCGCACGCGCATCGCCGCGTCGGTCGCCGTCGGCACGCCGGCCGGCACCGTGCTGCCCGACACCGACCTGCGCCCCTGGCTGACCGAACTCGCGGCGGACGACACGACCGCGTCCTACCGCGTGCCATCGTCGGTGACGTTCCCCGCCGGCGCGTGCACGCTGTCGTGCACGGTGATCGACGCGTCCGGCCTCGCCTCCCTGCCGGGCACCTTCGCCTGCACGGTGCGGCCGTTCACCGACCCGCTGCGACCGTTCGAGACGAACGCGAACCCGAGCCAGGTCTGGTACCTCGACACGAGCCGCGACATCGAGTCGTTGACGGTCGTCACGAACGGTGGCTCCACGTCGGTGGTCGCCAACTCCGGAGCCAACGGCCGCAGCGACTTCGAGGACGTGCTGCACGTGCTCGGCCTGCTCGCGGCCACGCCGATCGCCAACGTGTCGGGCACCAGGGACAGCAACCAGATCGTGCTCGAGCAGCTCACGGCCGAGCTGCTGGCCAGGCTCGCAACGATCTACGCGGGCGCCAACGTGACGTTCACGGCGACCCAGCCCGGTGGCAGCTTCGGCGGCGCGTCGAGCCTGCCCTACGGCTCGATCGGCCACTCGCGCATCGCGCTCGCCGGCTCGTCGAGCACGACGGGCGTGCTCGGCATCGCGATCTTCGACCCGAACAACGCGACGCAGAACGACGACACGCGGCTCGACTTCCAGGGCGTGCGCCTCGGCATCTTCCTGCACACGATGGCGAACCTCGGCCTCGGCCAGGTCCAGGCGACCGCGTTCCGGCAGACCTTCGACCCGCTGGTCCAGGCGCACGGCGGCACGCCGATCGGCGGCAACCCGCAGGACGGCCAGCGCCTGCTCGGCACGCTGGCCGATCCGCGCGCGACCGCGATCCGCACCGCGATCGACGACTTCGCGCGCTTCACCGCGGTCGTCGTCGCGCACGAGTGCGGCCACTCGATGGGGCTCGTGCAGAACGGCGCCATGCCGAACGGCCTCTACGGCAACGATGCGACGAACTTCCCCGGCTCCTCGGACGGCCACATCCGCAACGTGAGTCTGTTCCCGTCGGGCGCCTCGAACGTGATGAGCCCGGCGCTCTCCTACGGCAACGCGGTCCACCCGAACACGGCCTTCAACAGCCTCAACCTGGCCTACCTGCGCGAGCAGGTCTTCTACGGCAACTGACATGCGCGCCCTCCCCCTGTTCTGTTCGCTGCTGTTCGCCGTCCCGCCTGCGGCGCAGGACCTGCGCCGCGGCCTGCTCGACGCCGACGCCGTGGTGGTCGGCCGCCAGGTCGGCCGCACGCGGCACGGCGACCAGCTCGATCTGCACCGGCTGCAGGTGCTGCATCCGATCCGCGGCGCCGGCGGCGCGGGCGCCGTGACCGTGCTCGACTGGCCGCAGCTGGGCCTGCACCAGCGGCCGTCGCCGCGGCAGTCGCGGCTCTACTGCCTGCAGGACGCCAGCGCGACCGCCGCGCGGCTCGGCCTGCCGCCGGCCCAGGGCCCCTACTACAAGATGGTCGGCTGGGCCGGCAGCAGCCCGCTGATCGGCGCCGAGCTCGACGCCGATCCGGTGGTGCGCTTCGCGCGCGTGCTGGCGCGCAGCGAGGCCGGCGCGCGCCCGCTCGACACCGCCGCGGAGCTGTGCCGCATCGCGCTCGAGGCCGGGGCGCCCGTGCGCACCGAAGCCGCGCGCCTGCTCGGCGAACGGCCCGAACTGCGCGCGCAGCTGGCGCCGTTGCAGTGGAGCCAGCTGCTGGCCCGCGCCGGCGGCGAACTCGAGGACGTCGGGCTCAAGATCGCGCTCGCGGAACTCTGCGCCGAACAGCGCCTCGAGGGCCTGCTCGACACGCTCGCGGTGTCGCTCGGTCCGGTGCAGGACGCCGACTACGCGCGCGCCGTGGGCCGCATCGGCCGGCTGCTGCACGGCGAGCAGGCGACCGAGCGGCTGCAGGAACGGCTCGTGCGGCTCGCCGGCCCGCAGGACCGCGCCATGGTGCTGCTGGCGATCGGTGCGACGAACACCGAGTCGGCGCTGGAACTGCTGCTGCGCTGCCGCAACGCCGACCGCGCCGACCGCGCGGTCGAAGCCGCGCTCGCGGAGCACCGTTCGCCGCGCGCGCGCGAGGCGGCCGGCAAGCCCCGGTGAGCCCGGGCACCGCCGGGCAGCCTTCGTGCCGGACGCAGCTCGTTCGTGCGGCGGCGGCAGTGCTCAGCGCCGCAGCCGCTGCAGCACCTGCAGCGCGAGGCCCGGCTCGCCGAGGTCCGCGCGGGCCTGCAGGTCCGCGGCGACGCGCGGCAACCGCGTGCCGTTGCCGTGCCAGCGGCCCGCGCCCGGCTGCTCGTCCGGATTGGTCAGGAAGGCCGCCGGGCTGCCGCCGAGCGTCCATTCGACCATCGGCCGCGCCGAGCGCCCCGCGAACAGGGCCAGCCGCGGCGCGTTCGGCCCGTCGGGCGCGAGCTGCAGCTCGTAGCCGCCCCGCAGCGCCCAGCGCAGTTCCTCGCGTTCGGTGCGCTGCAGCGAGGCTCCGGCCGGGAAGACCGCTCCGCCGCGGTCGGCGGTGGCCGCGACGGCGCGCACGGCCTGGCGCAGCAGCGGGTCCGGCGCCCGGTGCTGCCGCGGCAGCGCGGCGAGCGATTGCAGCAGCGGCGCGGTCAGCACGACGAGCCGTTCGCGCGGCACCTCGCGCTCGCGGTCGGCCGCGACGAGCACGCGATCGAGCACGACGAGCGGCCCGAGCCCGATCGTGCGGAACAGGTCGCCGCCGTCGCCGCAGCACGAGAGGCGCACGCCGGCCCAGGCCGCCGGATCGACGCTCTCGCGGGCCGGCTGGCCGCGCCGCCACGGCAGGGCCGCGCGGCCGCCGTCGACGACGCACACCTCGCGCAGGCGATCCTGCCGGCCGGGCGCCAGCAGCACGCGCACCGCGCTGCCGTCGCCGAGCCGCAGTTCGGCGCCGAACGGGAACGGCCCGCCGGCCTCGCCCGAGCGCAGGTGCAGCGCGCCGTCGGCGGCGAACAGCAGTTCGCGGCCCGACGGGAAGGTCAGCTTCACGCCGACCGCGCGGCACTCGACGGAGACCCCGCCGCCGGTGGTGCAGCCGTGCTCGGCCCAGCGCAGCCGGCCCGGTTCGGCTCCCGGATCGAGGCCCCCTTCACCGAGCCCGAACGCGCGCAGCGGGACCGGATCGGCGGCTTCGGCGAGCACGACCTCGGCGTGCGGCGGCGGCGGGGCTGGCGGCGGGGCCGGCGGTGGATCCTGCAGCAGCAGGACGGTCGGCAGCGCGAGCAGCATTCCCATGCCATCGGCTCATCGGCCGCGGCGAGGCCCGGGCCTGAGGCCGCGTGCCGCCGCGCCGGTCAGGCTTCCGGCACGGCGACCTCGAGCTGCCCCTGGAGCACCGCGAGGAACGCGCCGACGTCGGTCACGATGCCCAGGCTCTGCGCCGCGCCGCGGTCGCCGAGTCGGTGCACGGCGGCGGGCTGGATGTCGACGCAGACCGTCAGCACGTCGGCCGGGACCATGTTGCCGGCGCCGGCGCCGTGCAGCATCGAGCCGAGCACCAGGACGAGGCCCGCGCCCTCGAGCAGCCGCGCGTACTCCGCCTGCGCCGCGATCAGGTCCGTCAGCGTGTCGGGCAGCGGCCCGTCGTCGCGGATCGAGCCCGCGAGGCAGAACGGCACCTTCGCCTGCAGACACGCGTGCACGATGCCGCCCTTCAGGATGCGCCGGTGCACGGCGTTCGCGAGGCCGCCCGCGCGCCGGATCACGTTGATCGCGCGCATGTGGTGCATGTGTCCGTGCACGACCGCGGCGCCGGTCGCCAGATCGATGCCGAGGCTCGTGCCGTAGAGCGCGGCTTCGACGTCGTGCACCGCCAGCGCGTTGCCGGACAACAGCCCGTCGGCGAGGCCCGCGCGCAGGATCGCCGCGAGCGCCGGAGCGCCGCCGGCGTGCACGACGACCGGACCCGGCACGAGGATCACCTTGCGGCCCTCGCTGCGCACGCGCCGCCAGACCGCGACGACCTCGGCGACCTGCGCGGCGAGCCGGCGCCCGGAACTGGCGCCGCCCGGCCCGGCGCCGGCCTTCGCCTCCTGCAGCTTGCGCGTGGTGTGCGGCGTGACGCGGATGCCCGCGTGGCCGAGCACGACCCGCTGGCCCTGCCGCAGGTCGCGCAGCAGGGTGCAGCGCACCGCCTTGCCGTCGACGGCCAGCGTCGCGTCCATGCGCTGGCCGTCCACGGGCAGCCATTCGCCCGCGAGCCGCACCTCGGTCGCCAGGTCGGTCGTCGAGTAGAACCCGTCCGGCGCGGTGCCGTCGAGATCGACCGTGCCGAGCACGGCGTCCTGCGCGTCGAGTTCGCTGAGCCCGAGCGACATCAGGTCCGCGCGCAGGCGTTCGAAGACCTTCGCGCCCGGTGCGGTGACCTCGAGTTCGAGGTAGCTCTCGTCGCTGCGCTGCGTGCCGATGTCGAGCCGCAACACGCGGTAGCTGGCCTTCTGCGCCTGCACGGCCTCCAGCGCGTCGGACAGCAGTCCGGAGTCGATCAGGTGGCCGCGGGCCTGGAAGGTCGAGACGATCGGCTTGCTCACGCGCCCGAGGGTAGCCGCCCCGGCGCGGGAGGTCACCAGTGCGAGCCGAGGTCGATCAGCAGGCCGAGGCCACTGCCGATCCAGGCGCCGCGCCCGCGGTGGCCCGACTGGTGGCCGATCACGGCGCCGATGCCGGCGCCGAGCGCGGTGTGCAGCGGGAACGTGTTGTGCGAGTAGCGGCGGTCGTAGCGGCCGTAGCCGTCGTAGTAGCCGTCGTAGTAGCCGTAGTAGGGCGCGGCGTGGTAGGCGCGGTAGCCCTGGTCCGGGTCGCGCACGTAGACGGGCCGCTCGACCACGCGCTCGACGACCTCGACGGGCGGCGGTGGCGGCACGTAGCGGTTGCGTTCGATCTCCTGCTCGAGCCAGGCGCGCGTCGCCGCGTCGTCCTGGACCGGCAACGCCGGCTGCGCCGGACGGGGTTCCTGGTGCTCGGGCACCACGGGTGCGAGCGGCAGGGCGGGCGCCGGCCGTACCGGCAGGCGCTCGGCGAACTGCGGCGCCGCACAGCCGGCGAGCGCCGCACCGACGAACATCACGGCGAAAGAGCGCATCGGATACCTCCTGGGGTGCTTTCGGACGGTCACTTGTTCCAGCTGAGCCGCAGCACGTAGTCGACCGCCTCGCGGCTGCGCGACACGAACTCGAGGTCGAGCGTGGTTCCGGCCGGCACGGTGATCACCTGGCGGTTCGTGGTGTCGCCGAGCGGCGCCTGCTGCGCGTCGCGGAAGCTCATCTGCGCGAGGATCTGAATCTGCTCGTCGTCGATGTTGCGCACCGGCACGACGACCCGCAGCTGCCCGTCGGCGGCCTTGCGGTCGACGCGCGCGCGGCCGACGCGCACGACGTCCTGCAGCGCGCCGTCGGCGACGACGACGCTGGCGATCTGTTCGGCGTCGTCCTCGATCGCGTAGGCGGGGTAGGGCGGCGACGCGCAGGCGGACAGCAGCAGCAGCGGGAGGCAGGAGCGGATCATGTTCATGGACGCGACTCGGATCGTGGCTGCTCGGCGCCGCCGCGCAGGGCGGCCTGGCGGTCGAGGCCGGGAAGGGAACGGAACAGGTAGTAGCTCTCGGTGCCGGGCTGGACTTCGACCGTCCAGGTCTGCTGCAGGTCCGGCAACACCGTGCCGGAACCGTCGGCGAAGCGCAGTTCGAGCGTGTGCGTGCCGGGCGCGACGTCGGCCAGCAGCACCTGCACGGTCGACGGCAGCGTGGGCCAGTGCCGCACGTCGGCCTCGGTGCTCGTCAGCAGACCGAGCAGCAGCAGGCCGCCGCCGACGGCCGCCTGGGTCACCGCGCGGTCGCGGTTGCGGTCGCGCGCGGCGAGGTGCAGCAGCGTCGTGCCGGCGACCAGCGCGCCGGTCTTGAACACCGCCTTGCCCTTGCGGATGCCCTCCATCTCGGTGCCACCGAGCGTGCGCGCCTGGTAGTCGAGGTCGGCGAGCACGGCGGTCTCGCCGGCGGGGCGGCCGTCGATCGTCACGGTGCAGCGCTGCGCGGGGTGCCAGCGCGAACGGAAACGCGCGAGTTCGCCCATGTCCCCGGCCGCGACCTTTTCGGGGCCCATGCCGCACTCGACGAGCAGCACGAGGTTGCCCGCCTCCGGCCGGCCCAGCACGGCGCCGCGCTCGTCGCCGCGCGAGCCGTGCTGCCGCGCGAACGCGTCGGCGGCCGCGGCCTCGGCGAAGAACGAACTCGCGTCGTCGCCCTTGCCCATGAGCCGGCTCGTGCGGCCCGCCATCCAGAACAGCAGCGGGTTGTCGGCCTGGTACTTCTCGTCGCCGACCTCGGCGTCGGCCAGGATGCCGCGCTTCATCGCCGCGCGCGCGTTGTCGGGCTCGCCGCGCCACAGGTACTGCAGGCCCAGGTAGAAGGCGTTCATCGCCTTCTCGTAGGGGTCGCCCTTCCAGGTCTTGCTGCCCTCGCTGCCGACGATCGCGGCGAACGCCTCGCCGCCGCCGGTCTGCCAGTTGCCCATGATGCGGCCGGCCTCGCCGAAGTGGCGCCAGGCCGCCTCGTGGTCGCCGAGCAGCAGTTCGCACTGCGCCAGCACGTTCAGCACGAGCGCGCGGTTCTCGGCCGGGCCGTCGAGCTGGTCCTGCATCGCGGAGGCCACCGCCTGCACGTTGCCCTCGACGAAGCGCTGCAGCGGCACCTCCGGCGGCCGGACGGCGCACGCGGCGAGCAACCACGCGCAGGCGAACATGGTGGGCAGACGCGGCATGGAGCAGGCGGCACGCGATCAGCGCGTGATGACCGACTTCTCGGAGACGAACTTCGTCTCGTAGTCGTTCTGCCAGACCTTGCGGTCGGACTCGAGGTCGGTCAGCGTGAAGGTCACGTTGTAGTAGGCGCTCTTGAGCTTGCCGCCCTGCTGGATGCGGTCGCGGATCACGCCGTAGAGCACGTAGTCGGAGCCGAGCACCTCGCTGCGCTGGCCCGGGTTGGCCCGCACGGCGCCGGCGCGTTTGGCCTCGCGCTCGCGCTTGACCGCATCGAGACCGACCGCGCTGCGGTCGAGCACCGCGATGCGGCCGCCGAGCGCCTTGAACAGCTCGGTCTCGAGTTTGGTCAGGATCAGCTCCCTGTTGATCACGTCGGAGGACTGGTTCTCCATCGCGATGATGTGGAACGTGACCGTCTGGCCGTTCGTCTGCGAGGTCAGGATGCCGGTGGCGCCGAGGTCGCGGGCCATCCGCTGCGCCAAAA